>CBDCYW010000001.1:0-13480 GCA_965224245.1 Candidatus Eiseniibacteriota bacterium
ACCGTCACGGACTCGGGCGGGATTCGCGACGGGCGTCAACGACAGCCCCCGCGGCGCAAGCGCCGCCACCGCGTCACCACCTCGATGAACCACTCGCGTACCCCAGGTAGTCTCGACCCTGGCTACACCAGACCCCATAGAGGCCACCATCGGGGCACATGACCATGTCGATCTGGCGATCCGTGAGATACCCCTCACAGACGAGGGTATCGGGGCTACTCCACACGATACCGCGATCGGCACTCGAGTAGAGAACGGGCGTATATCGGGTGTCGGTGCCGTCGCGGCGGAGGCGGGTGACCAGGACCCGCCACGACGCGTCCGGCGCGATCGCGACATCGACCGACGCAAGCGAGTCCGCCGGGAGCCAGACCGGTGATCCCCACGTGTCCCCACCGTCGCCAGATGCGACGATCGCGACCCGACGGTCGATCAACTCCTCGGGTTCACTATCGAGCGCGGCACCAATGACCTCGAGACCTCGGACCGCAAGCACCGTCGGGCGCACACCGTCGGGGCCAAACGCGTGGACGAGCTGCGCGGACGGCTGCGCCGGCGACCAGCGATAGAGGACCGACTCGGAGAGACGATTCCGATACAGGCAAAGGAGATCCGTGCCGTCGCACCCCAGTTGAGGATCGTCCAGATCCGCGGCTTTCTCGTCCAGCGCATCATGCAGGATCCACTCCGCGCCGTCGGACGAGGACGCGAGGTACACGGTCGCCGGCGATTGTCGCCAAGTAGTGAGCACAGCCACGAACCGTCCCTCGACCATTGCCAAGTCTCGCACTCGAAGGTCGGAAAACGCTTCCTGGACCCTCACAACCGATCCGGTCCATCGGTCGTACGTGGCGAGATCGACGACGACACCGCTCCGCCAGTCGGGCCACACCGGTACGAGATGCCGGGACCACAACGTCACGACGGTCGATGCGTCGCCCGCAATCACAGGTCCGAAGCCATCCTCGCCGAGCGCCGTCAGTCGCGCGAGCGACCGGCTGGTTCCGGATCGAGTGACGGCATACAAAGAGACGGGTTCCACACCATCGGCTCCGAATTCGCTCCGAGCGACGAAGCCCTCCCGGGCATCGGCCCAGATGGAAGCCTCCGTGGCAGCAAACGCGCCTAGCGGAATCTCGAACTCGCAGGATCGAGCCTCTGCTCCCGCGGCGACCGCGGAACCTGCGACCGCAGCGATGAGCGCGTAGACGCCGGGCGCAATGTGTCGGCGTGGCATGGCACCTCCCATCGTCAACGGGCGCCCGACCCGGGCGCTCAATAGAGCGTCACCCGGATCGTCGTGGCCAATGCGCGAGCGCGATCAACAATGCGCCAGTAGTAAACTCCGGCCGATACGCGCCGTCCGTTCAGATCCCGCGCATCCCAGACGACCTCCTCCAAGCCCGGCCCCATTGGCGGAAGCGACCAAAACGCAATGTGACGGCCGACCGCGTCGAACACGTCGTTGTCGATGGCGCTCACACCGACCAGCCGAACTCGTGCGCGCGCACCGGCGCTGACCCGTCCGGGAGTACCGATGGGTTGCGCCAGTCCCTGTCCCACAGACGGGTCTTCCGCGGGCGGACGGACTCGAGCCGCGAAGCGACTGTCGACGCCGAGGTTCGGCACGCGGTCCGTCCACGTCGCGTAGAAGTCACCGCGTGCGCTTACCGAGCACTCCACGACACGAAGCCCGCCAGCGAAGGTCGGATTGAAGGACGTGGGAGGCTTGCAACGAAGGACGTCCGCGCGGTCGGACCAACTACGGCCGCCGTCCGTGCTCACGAAACGAACGGGCCGTCCGTTGCTTCCGACCGTCGAGAAACCAATGGTCAACGCGTGCCAAGTGCCGCGAGGGCCGCCTACCAGCTGAAGGTCGAAGCCACGACCGACCGTCCCCTCGAACGGGGCCGGAACGTAGCGATGATCGAAGCGGAGCGGCCCACGCCACGTCTCACCGAGATCCTCTGATGCATAGACATTAATCGTGTACGGATCGGACCTCCATCCCACCACGAGGGATGAGTCATCGGAGGCCAGACTCCAAGTGAATCCGATTTCGTCGACCGTGAATGTACGAATCGACTCCCAGGTCATGCCACCGTCACGCGACCGAACCAGATTAGCGGGTCCCGCTGGTGACGGTTCGGGTGAGTGAAACAGACAAAAGAGAGACGACCCGCACGATACGAGTTCAGGTGGACGACCGGGATGCGCGTGCCCCAAGGGTTCGGATCGCGTCCATGATTGACCTCGATCCGATGAGTGCACACACGAGAGTTCTTCGGTGTTGGCGTCGAGAATGCCGGCCACGAGTTCACTGCGGTGGCCGATCAGATCGACGATTTCGGCCAGAGCATCGATCCTCGGAAAGTGGATGACGGCGCCGGTGCGGAACTCGTAGCGAGCGCCGACGACGCGAACGGTGTCGAGATCGCCGGACCGGCGCGGGTAGTCCTCGCTCCACAGAGCAACGACACCATCATCGTCGCCCCAGACCTGAGGCGACAACAGCCGCCGATCGTTTTGCCATCCCCCTGACGCGAGCCCTTCGACCCGAGACCCCTCGCTCAGCGGTGCCAGTTCCTCGGTGTGGCCGTCTGCGTGGACCCGATGAAGGGTGATTCTGTCAGTGACGCCGTTGCCGAGCAGCAGTTCTTCACGTTGAACGATGTACGCTGCATCGTCGGCCGACCACACAGCAGGTGCCCATTGCGAAATCGTCTCGACGTCGAGTCGACCGAGTACGACCGCGAAGTCCGGCGGGCAGGGCGGCTCGTCTGCGCGACAGGGCGTTTCCAGAAGGGCCATGGCGGCGATGGCGTAGCCGCACCTCGGATCGCGTCGCCATCGTGATCTCATCTCGCTACCTCACAAGCACAGCCCGCCTGCTGCTGGGGCGGAGTCCCGGAACGCCGACGAAGTACACGCCCGACGGCAGGCCGTCGCCAACAGTCACCCAACCCAGAGTGGAGGTGAATGGCGGTCGTGCCGACCACGCGGCCGGACACATCGATCACTTCAACCCGTCCTCGCTCCACCCGATGCAGTAAGCCTCACCCTCAGCGAATGCTCGACGCTCATGTCCCACTCCGTCGGCCGGTTGACGCCAAAACGCCCCAGAGCCGGCTGCGAGGACGTCGCACCGGGCCCCAGGAACACGTCGCGAACCTCCCGGCTGGCGCTCCCTGGTTGATCTTAGCGGCTCTTGATGGCGCGACACCGCGTCCTACTGCCATCTGCCAACGTAATGTCGAAGAAGTAGACTCCTGGCATGACAGGTTGACCCAGGTTGTCCACGCCATCCCACACCACAGCTCCGGGGCTGAGAACACGAACCTCTCTTCCGTGCGCGTCGTAGAGTCGTCCGCTCTGGATGGCCTCGCGGAACTGGACCGACGTACGGAATGGGTTTGGGCTGAGAGGACTGCTCGGGGCCACCACCGCTGCCGCTACGACCGAGACCGGTGCGCAGCCGACTCTCATCCCACCAATCTCACCACAATCGACGCCGTCGGGGTGATTACCCGGGGCACACGGTGATGCACCAGCCAACGCGTAGGGCCCACTGAGATCGAGTATGTCCCCCGCCCCCTCGCAGTACAGGGGATCAGCCGAGAAGTTGCCGTCGACTCCATCCAGGCCATCGAGCACGAGGCCCGACCAATCACCATCGGTGTTGTTCCAGAAATCGCAGCACTCCACTGCAAAGTCGGGTCGCGGCTCGGGAGAGAAGATCGGGATGCCCTGTGAGGTGTTCGACACGATGACGTTCCGAATGGCGGCCGTCACGTTGCCCCATCGAAGGACGATCACTCCACCGGACGAGGTCGGATTGCGGTCCATCGTGCAGCGTTCGACGATCAGGCTCGTGTGGGTCGTGGCACTCAGCGCGCTTCCACCCGGCGCGAGCGACGTGCACTCGTTCTCGACGAATACGCTCCCCACGCACTCGAGGGCCGCATACCAGTGCACCGCCAGTCCACCCCCAAGATACCGCGAGCTGTTCGCCTGGAACAGGCACGTTTCGACATGGACGCTTCCGCCGGTCACTGTTCGGCGTCAGAGCTGATGGGACACGATCAAGCATAATCGCTATGGTCACTTCTGGGATGTATTCTTTGAATCGTCATCCAAGGAGCGGACCTGATGTCGAAGAAGAGTGGCCCGGAATCGGTGGTTCGTGAGATCCGCCGCAAGACCCGCCGTAAGTTCTCATCGGAAGAGAAGATCCGGATCGTTCTGGAAGGTCTCCGGGGCGAGGAGACGATCGCGGAGCTGTGCCGGCGTGAAGGGATCAGCCCGAACCTCTACTACAACTGGAGCAAGGAGTTCCTGGAGGCCGGGAAGCGGCGTCTGCAGGGGAACACGAAGCGAGAGGCGTCGAGCACGGAGGTGATGGAGCTTCGAGAGCAGATCCGTCAGCTCCGGGATCTGGTTGCGGATCTGTCGGTGCGCAATGCGATGCTGAAAAAAAGGGCGACTCTATCCGACGAGTCGGACGTGGGATGAGGCACACGCCCTCGGAGAAGCTCGAGATCATCCGCCTGGTCGAGGGCTCCGAGCTCGGCGTCCGGCAGACGCTGCGCGAGCTGGAGGTGGCCCCGAGCACGTTCTACCGCTGGTACCGGCTGTACCAGGAGGGTGGGTTCGAGGCGCTGGAGGGCGTCAAGCCGGCGGCTCGTCGGTTCTGGAACCGCATCCCCGACGAAGAGCGGCAGCACGTGGTCGAGGTGGCGCTCGAACACCCCGATCTGTCACCCCGGGAGCTCGCCTGGCGGCTCACGGACGTCGATGGGACGTACATCTCGGAATCGAGCGTGTATCGCATCCTGAAGGCCCAGGACCTGGTGACGAGCCCGTCGTTCATGGTGCTGACGGCGCACGAGACGTTCCCGAACCCGACGCGGCGTGTGCACGAGCTCTGGCAGACGGACTTCACCTACCTCCGGGTGACGGCCTGGGGCTGGTACTACCTGGCCACGGTGCTCGACGACTACAGCCGGTTCATCATCGCCTGGCTGCTCTGTCGGCAAATGGCGACCGATGACGTGGAGCGGGTGCTCGAGCAGGCCATCGCCCGCACCGGGGTCACCCGGCCCCACGTGCGACAGCGGCCGCGGCTCCTCACCGACAACGGTCCCTGCTACGTCTCGGGGCAGCTCCGGGAGTACCTCCAGGAGCGGGAGATCGCGCACACGCGGGGTCGACCCTACCACCCGATGACGCAGGGCAAGATCGAGCGGTACCACCGCACGATGAAGAACGTGGTGACGCTCCGCAACTACTACCAGCCCGCGGAGTTGTCCGAGGAGATCGGTCGGTTCGTCGAGCACTACAACCACGAGCGCGTGCACGAGGCGCTCGACAACCTCACGCCGGCCGACGTGTACGAGGGCCGCGGGCGTGAGATCCGTTCGGCCAGGGCGCTCGTGAAGCGAGAGACCCTGCGGCGCCGAAGGCGCTACAATCTAGGCTTGCCGGTCACGAGAAAGGACGTCATCCGGCCAGCCGACGTGAGGGAAGTGTCCATAGCGATGAGCCGCGAGGTGTCCCAAAGGCTCTGACGACGAACAGCCAATACTAATGAGCGAGTCTGAACCGAGGCCAGCCTCGCAGCCATCGAAGGCCAATGCGAGTCCCGACCCTGAAGCGGGCCACGCAGAGTCCGGTATGGCACTGGCCGCGGCACACAACGTCCATCCTTCGACTGAGACGGAGTCGGGATACTCGATCCCAAACTCAACACCCTTAACACCCGCTGATCGTGCAATAACGACGAACACGTGCTGATACTCCGCGGAGTCCCCAACCACCGCGAGAGTAGTGCAGTCTTCATTTGACGCGTCGACAGCTGTGCACTGCACGAAGCTGGCGTTCTGCACGTGGCCCACGAGGTATGGTTCAGAAAGCACCTCATGGGGTACAAGACACAAGGCGGCGACGCCGAGTACAACCTGAACGAGTTTCATGAACTCTGATCTCCTTCGGGAAGCAAGCCGCCAATCCGCCACAGCGAACTCCGTCGTCGGTTTGCGGACTGCCACTCGCACACTGGATGCTCCGGCCTGACGGATCATGGTGTGATGTGCCCCCGAACGTTGGACCATCGACACTGCTAGGTTCCGGTTCTTCTTTCTTCATCCATTCCGTAGTACACGCGCGCGGGAGTCAAGTATGACAATCCGCTGTGCGGCCGCACGTTGTTGTACTTCTGCCTCCAGGCTTCGATCACGATTCGGGCCTCGGTCAGGCTTCCGAAGAGCTCGGCGTCGAGGCACTCGCGTCTGAAGGTCCCGTTGAAGCTCTCGTTGCTGCCGTTCTGCCAGGGCTTGCCCGGATCGATCTGGACCGACTGAATGCCCTGCTTGCGCATCACCTCCTTCAACGTCGCGGCGACCAGCTCGCTGGCGTTGTCACTCCGAATGGCCCTGGGGCGACCGAACTGCGCGATCAGGCGCCGCAACAGCCCCTCCACGTGCTCGCTCCGAAGATGCCGGCCCGTCTCGATCGCCAGGCAGTACGCGGTCGCCTCATCCTTGACCGTCAAGCAGCGTAGTGGCTCGGCGTCGCTGTAGCCGTCATGAACGACATCCCAGGCCCACACATCGTTCCGGACCCGAGCCACCGGACGGACCTTCGTCCCCGTACGGATCTTCCTCCTCTTGCGCAAACGGCGCAGGGAAAGCCCATGCAAGCGCCACAGCCGATGGACACGCTTGAAGTTGACCCGCCACCCTCGTGATCGAAGGTAGCCGGTGACCAGGCGATACCCCCAGCTGGGCTCGCGTCGCGCCACGATCCGAAGCGCGTTGATCAGGTGACGATCGCGTCGTTCCCGACGAGATCGATACCCGAGCCCTGAACGCGGGGTCGAACACAGAAACGACGCTCGACGCTGGCTCAGCCCGCGTCCGATCGCAAACGCCGTCATCGCCCGCCGATCGCGCGGGCTCACCACTTTTTTGACTGGATCTCCCGCATGACCTCGAGCTCGAGATCTCGCTCGGCCACTAGCCGCTTTAGGCGCTGGTTCTCGTCACGAAGCCGGCGAAGCTCCTTGACGTCGGACACATCGACACCGGCGAACTGACGACGCCAGCGGTAGATCGAGTGCTCCGAGACGCCGTGCTTGCGAGCAGCCGCGGCGATCGTCGTGCACTCGGCGTCGCGCAGGATCGCGACAATCTGCTCTTCGCTGTACCGGCTCTTCTTCATGTCGGCTCTCCTTCGAGGGGGAGAACCTAACATGTCGCTGGTCTAGAGAACGGGGAGCACTCCAGGTGTCCACCTCGACAGGCGACACGCTAACATCGAGTGGCGACGCCGTCGGTTCAGGCAGTACTGGGCGAGACTGTGTCACAGGAGACGACCGGGACGTCCGCTGCTCAAACCCGCGGTTCGGACGCTCATCCGTCGGATGAGCGAGGCGAACGTGCTCTTGGGTGCACCTCGCATTGTCGGTGAGCCCGCCAAGCTCGTGATCGATGTCTCGCCCACCGCGTTCCTACAGTCCCTACCGTTCCTCCTACCTCGCAAGAACGAGCTTCAACGAACTTGATCGACCAGCGACATCAAGTCGCGCGAAGTAGACTCCAGATGGCAATCGACGCCCGCTCGAGTCAATACCATCCCACGAGATCGACTTCGCTCCCGGATCCATAAGCTCATTGATGAGCGGTCGCACCGACCTCCCTCGACTGTCGTAGATCGCCAGATACACAGGAGCGCGGTTCGGGACTGTGAAGGTCAGTCTCGCTTTACTAGAGAGCGGGTTTGCACTGTCCAGCACAAGTTGCACGCTCTCGCTTTCGAGCTTCGGAGGGGATGCGGACAATAGCTCACCTGGATAGTGAATCGCCTCAAAAGTACCGTCAGCATCAAGATCCACGTGCAGCGCGAATGTCTCGAGCGTGTCTGACACGTCTGCGACGATGAGTGACCCGTCATCGAGGTAGATCGGTCCGTATCGAAGATAGGCGAGCGTATCGGCACCTTGATGAGCGTGAAGAAACCCGACCTCCACAAGCTGGCGTCGTGATGACTTCAAGATGACGCGGGACGTGCTATGCGGGTTCGCGAGAGAGTCGGATGCTAGCGCGTGGATCCGAGGCGTGATTGCCGCGATAGCCGCGAGCGAGTCCAGTTGAGCTGAATACGCGTAGACCAAGCCGGTTGAATCCGAGTCGGCCCATGAACCATCAGCCTCGACCCGGATCACGCCGTCACCGTCGACAACGACTATGTCAGCCACTTCGACATCCGTGGCCGAGAATGCTGCATTACTCCAAGCGCAGAGAGAATCTACGACGGTTCCCGTTCCGCGATAAGTCGTAGCCCCCGCCAGCCACTGAATCAGTTCATTGTTGACGCACTCCTCGGCCAGCCGTCCACGATCGCGCCAGAAGAACACCAACTCTGCAACTGTCCCCGGCCATTCACAGAGCCCGCACAGTGCCATCGCAATGGAGCCATAGTGGACTGCGGCGGATTCAAACACGAGACTGCTGGCCTCCCGTTGACCCGAGCGGTTGCAGCTCTCCCGCATGGCAGATATTCATCAACGAACAAGCCGAAGTGTGCAGTCACACCAATGTATGGTACGAGTGCGACCATCTCGAGATCACAGGCATAGTCTGTATCAAACAGACAGTCCGTAATCTCCTGCTGATGCTGCTCGATGATCTCACGCGAGTGCGGATTCCCGACGAAGGCATCGGTGACTGGAACCGTGATGAGTGGTGCCGGAGCACTTTCATCCGACAGCACGATTCCCGCGTCGAACTCCCACACGTACTGACTATCGGGAAGCTCCCAAGAAAAATCCGTTTGCCGGGCTTCGCCGGGCGCGAGGAACAGAACCTCATCGCCCATGTGGAACTGTGGTCCGAAGTCTGGTTGGAGGTCAGCGGACAACGAACCGCTCCATGAGTCGAGGTCGTTGTTTCGAACGATTACCTCAAGATTGACGACATCGACTCCGTTTTGGTAGAGCGTGTCGTCAAAGGCGTGTGACAGGATCTGTATGCTCAGATCGTCCCATCGGGCGACCTTTTCCGAAAGAATGCCATCGACGTGTGTAAAACGCCCCCCCATGAACAGATGATCATCCTTTGTGAGGAGAGCCATGACCGCGTCGCTGGCCCCGCTGCCTAACCGAGACCACTCACTCCCATCCCATCTGCCTATGTGTTTTGACGGGTTGTGGAAATTGCCACCAATGAACAGATCTCCGTTGTAGGTCTCCAATGCTGAAACGGAACCACCGAATGGGTCTGGAGAGATGTCCTCCCAACTAGCGCCATTCCATCGCTTAACATACTGAGCGCCAGCGATAAGATCTCCGTTATGCACTGCTAGCTCAAAGGGCTTTGAAGGCAAACCCGACCCGAGGGGTCGCCAAGTGCTGCCCGTCCATCGCGCAATCCGAGCGATCGACACACTGTCATATAGGGTCTTGTTGAAGTACCCCCCCACAATAAGGTCCCCGTCAAACACACACAGTGAACTAATCGTCGACGAACCAGCCGCGTCCCAGGCCGGATCGGCCAGTGCGCCATGAAGATCCATCCCAGCGCGCGAGCCCGCCGGAGAACATGGCGCTGGAATCGCCCGTGGCGGTGGAACAGTCCGCCCGCGTATAGTTCACCGTTGAACACCGCCAATGTTTCAACTTGGTTAGACAAGCCTGGGCCAAGTGGCGACCAACCGGACGTGCTCCAGGCCGCAATCCTGTTGGCAGAGAACCCACCCGCTGACGTGAAGTCTCCCGCTACGATGAGGGTCCCCTTGATACACGGCGAGATCGCGAATCCCCGCGTTGACACCCTCGCCAAACGGATTGTCCCATCCAGCACCGTCCCAACGAGCGATGTTCGGACCTGGACCTACGGGAGGTCCAAAGCGGTTGCCTGCCACGATTAGCTGACCCTCATAATCGGCGAGGCTATAGACATAGGCGTCGAACGGGAAACCGCTTCCGAATCCTTCCCACCACCCGGCATGTGCATCACGGGAGATATCCATCGCCAGGACGAGCACGGTTCCAGTAACCGCAATGGCGAGAGTCCGCAGTTCATCGCTGGGCGACTGCTTCATACCCAACGCCTCCTTCGATACGTCCACTCCGAGCGCTTTCAAGCGAATGATAGGCCAGTCGACCGCTTGATCTCGATCCAACTTGCGAATAGGTGGCCTCGGTCCGGCGGCTGTCGATTGCAGAAACGCGCACCCGGCCAACAACGGTGTAGTTGTCCTTGTCCCAACTCGGGGCCACCTCGGAACCGGGTCGGAAAACGGGACCCCAGACGTGGGGCATCGTCGAGGGATCGGGTAACTTGAGACAGCCGTAACTCACAGCCACATAATCGTTTCCGTGTCGGTAGACGACAGAGAGCCTGTTTCGGGGCAAGGGGCCAGGTTAGGGGCCGATCTCAGCTCAGAAATCGCTCTGGGCTGCCCGCTCGATGCCCCTCGCGGAGGGGACGCGATCGCCACACCGGTTGCACCATCGCGACTTACGGCATCGCTGAGTCGCCGAGTCGCGTCCCCGTTCGGCTGACCGAGGGGCCGTTCGCGTCCCGTTTCGGGCGTCTTCAGGGGTCGCCGCGTCGCCGTTCGGCACTTCTATATGCGCTCCGCGTCGTGGATCGGCACCTCGCGCCGTGCGCCAGGGCACGGTTCGGGGGTCACGCCAGCGGCACGTAGTCGAGCACGTCGTGCGCATCCGCCGCGATGCATTCGTAGGTGAACGCCATCGAGAGGTGGTTCGTGCCAACGCGGACGTAGCGATAGTGCTGCGCTCCGGTCTCGTCATCCTCGACCAGCTGCTTCGCGTCGCCGGTGAGGTGCTTCGCGAACTCATCGACGATGCGGCAGCGGCGGGGCAGCACGATCTCCCCATCGCGGATGGCGCGCCGTGACGCATCGAGCGCCTCGGTGCGGTTCTCCGCCACGGTGTAGCTGTCCTTGTCCCATCGCGGGCGTCCCCGCTGGTGCGGATTGAAGAAGTTGAGGTAAACGATGCCCCGCTGCCGAGCGGCCAGCTCACGCGCCGCATGCGTCTCCGGGAGCCCATCGATCACGCAGCGATACACGTTGAACCGCGCGATCAGATCGTCCAGCTCGTCGAAGGCCGCGTGCACGCCGATGTACACGATCTCGCGCCGGTCCCCGCGTGGGCGTGCGATGACCACGTGAAGCTCGCGGCCCGTGTCGACGCCCATGGTGCACGACGCTGACGAGCGCTCGAGGATGCCCATGGGGCCGCAGAGGCGGAGGCACCTCGTCGGTCGTCGAGAGCCGGTTGGCGCGGTCCACCCAGGCGATGCCGATCTTGAGATTGAAGAAGCGATCTGGGAACCGCGTCGTCTCGTACTCCCGAAGGATCTCGCCGGGGTCGATCAGCGTCGAGAAGAGCTGAGAGATCAGATACCCGTGCGACTCTCGCCCGGGATGCGTCGCGACCCACTCGCCGGCCTCGGGGTCCAGCGGCGCGTCACACTCGGGACAGGCCAGGTACGCGTTGCCATCGACGTCCTTCTGGATGATGCGCACCTCGGTGTTCAGGGTCCGTGGGAACGCGAGCGCCGGGGCGGTCCATTCCCCGCAGGCCGCACACTTGAGGGTCCAGTGCCGTTGGTCGCTCGCCTGGAACGCCTCATCGATGCCGAAGTCGGGGATCGAGGGATTGCTGAGCTCGATCACGCGCTTGTAGCTGGATGTGCGAGAGCCGCTCCTTCGCACGGGTCTTCGCGTCGGGCGTGGCCTCATCCAGCTCGTCGAACACGATCATGTCGGCGGGCACGCTCTTGATGCCGATGGGGCTTCTCATGCCGCGCAGGTACAGGTAGCTCCCCTCGATGCGTTTGAGCCCGGCGGTGTCGGTGTCCGTCATCGCCTTCTGGAGGAACGCGTTCTCCTCGATGAGCGGTCGCACGCGTGACTTCGAGAACTCGATGACGTCGCTTCGCGTTGGGAAGAGATAGCATCACGTGAAGCCCCCGAGAGGCACGCGTGGATGCTCCGGAGGATCGCCCAGGTAGTACCGCCGATCTGGGCCGCCTTGATCAGCACCACGTGCGGGCTCACGTCGTCGTAGATTGCGCGCAGGTAGGCATGACCCGCGAAGGCAAACGGCTTGCCGTCGAGACGCACTTCGCGCACGGCCCAGTTCGCGAGCGGCTGGCTCCGGGTGCGTACCGCCGGGGAGACGACCTCCATGAGGCGCCCGGTGAGATAGCGGTGGACACTCATGCGTCGACGTCCGCCTCTTCGGGCTGCTGCGGGAGCTTGGCCAGCACCGTGAGTCGGATCTGATCGCGCGCTTCTTCGTCTGGAACGTGCTTCTTGATCGACTCGACAAACGCATCGACCAAGGCACGAGACTCGGCCGCCGCCTGGGCACGGATCGTCTCCTCGTTCTCGCCGTTGAGACTCAAGCCGCGAGCGAGCCGCTGTCCTCGCTGCACCTTTTCGACGACGTGCGTCAGCCGCTCCAGCTCGCGGATGCCGTGCGCCGTGTCGGTCTTCATCGCCTCGCCAACCTGGGCCAGGATGGCGTCCCAGTAGCGGAAGTGCCGCAAGTTCAAGCTCGTGCGCTCACCAGCGAGGCTTTCGACCAACTTCTCCGCCGCCTGCCGATCGACCTTCACGCGGAGTTCATCCCAACCCTCCTCCTTGCGATAGCGGGCGACGGTGCGCGCCTTCATGTGCAGTCGCCGGGCGATCGCGGCGTTGCTGTCACACTCACCGGTCAGGTAGAGGTGACGCGCCTGCTCACGCTTCTGGCGTCGGGTCAGCATCGGTGACTCCTTCCAGGTAGTGGGTGGCGAGGTTGAAGAGCCCCCGGGCCTTCCGATCGCGACCAACGATGCCGTCCGAGGCGCGTTCCACGGCATCGGCGATGAGCGTGGCGTGCTCGGGGTGGACGACGTAGGTCAGGACGACGGGCAGGGTCTTCTCGGTCTCGGCGGCCTCCCGCGCCAGCTCGGCAGCGAGATCGCCGGCCGGCAGTTCCAGCAAAGCGTGCAAGTCTCGGATCTCAGCTTCGCTCTCCGGCACCAACGAGGCGAGGTCCGCGCTGGACATCTCGCCCATCAACGCGTGCAGCAGCTCGGCCCGACGCACCGGGACGTCGTCGCCTTCGAGACGGTTCAACGTCGCGAGGAGCACCCGCGTCTCGGTGTCATCGACGTGCCACACGTCCACGCGCACCGTCTCGTGTCCTAGGCTCTCCAGGGCTCGCGCGCGGTGGTGCCCGTCGATGACCTCGTACTTCCCGTCGTCGCTCGGGTGTGGCCGCACGATCACGGCGGGGTACCGTCCGTTGCGCCGCAAGTGCCCCTTAAGCTTCTCGAAGAGATCCGGCGGCATCGCGTTGGTGTTCATGGGGTGCGGGACGAGATCGGCGATGGGGACGACGCGCGTCTCGGGCACCGTGCTAGGACTCGAAGGCATCGACGGCCCTCCTCTCACGGAT
>CBDCYW010000002.1:0-12589 GCA_965224245.1 Candidatus Eiseniibacteriota bacterium
GTCGACCCGCGGGCGTATATCGCGTTGGGGCGCAACGTTCTCCATCGATTTGCAGGCGTCGAATTCTCAGCATTTTCACGCGCCAGGGAGCCCGGCGACGCGGTTCGCAGGGCGTCCGCCGTGGGCGCCAATTCTCAGCATCTGCGAACCGGCAGCCTCCTTGTTTACAGCGCCGCTGTAACCCGTTGGTATGCCTCAGGCCGGACTGCGGCTTTCCACGACTCGCACGCCAACGCGACGACCACCTAAACTCATCACCAGCACAGACCGGACGTTATGGACGGGTCCGCAGACGGAGCCCGATGTCGTCAACTGCGAGCACTGGGAGTACCTTATGTCAAACCAGCGTTTACGAGAACTACTGTTCGCCGATCTGGCGAACGTGGTTGCCGCCCTAGCCTTGCTCACCGTGCCGTTAGGGACTCCGGCTCAAGCGTCCCAGGACTACGGTGTCGGGGAAGTCATCGTCGAATTCCAGGCCGGACGTATCGAGTTTCCTGACGGACTTGAACGCTGCGGGTTCGGTGACGTGACGGTGCATGATCCTGTTCTGAGGACACTTCTCAACTCGTGGGGGGTTCGGGCCTTCCAAGTGATCTGCCCGGAATGGCGAGGAATCGACGAATCCGACATGTTCGATATTCAAGGTCGACCAATACTCGAGCCCCTCAAGGACTTCGAGAATGTCTATCTTCTCTACTTCGACGCTTCTCACACCGTAGACGAGGTAGTCGCCGATCTACGAACCCGGGACGACTATGTGATCTTCGCGCATCCGAACTACCGCGCTCGCGATACTGGGTGCCCGACAATCCCGGTCTCGATTGGGGAAACACTGTACCATCAAACGGCAACACACACTGGATCCTGGGGCATGAGCAACCCAGGCCTGTTCAGCGAGATTGTGGGCGCCGATTCGGTTCAAGCGCTCTTGGACACGGATATCAATCTGCAAGAGGCATGGAGTATCTACAACACAGCCACCAAGAAGGTCGCGGTACTGGATCGTGGCATTGACATGTGTCATGAGGACCTTCCTGTGGACGCCGTTCTCTCGAAGTGCTTCAGCGGCAACTCCTGCTCGACCGACGAGACGGACCCTCAACGAGCCCATGGAACAGCAGTAGCGGGCATCATCGCTGCGATTGCAAACAATGGGGTGGGTGTTGCTGGCGTCCTCGGTCACCCGTCATCAGACGATGACCTCATTGTCTCGCTTCAGCTCAGGTCGGCGGACGGTTCAGGACAGACGGCTCATGCGGCAACCGCGATCAGCTACGCTGTTGGCACGGGTGTGATCCCTGTAACGAACATCAGCATGACTTTCGCCGGGGTCCACGTTGACGCACTCAAGCTAGCAATGAAAAACGCGTTTCTCGCTGGAATGACTTTCGCGGTTTCCGGGGGGAACAGTTCGAGCGATGTGTCTCCGCAAGAGTGGGGGCGGTTTGGCATCGGAACGACCGGGATCAATATTGATGGGAGTGATCCAGGCTGGCACGAGGGGCCCTGGATCGATGTGACTGCTCCGGGGCCCGCGGGAGCACCGTTGGGCGTTCAGCAGGGCGTGTATACCACTGCATGGGTCTCGTTCAACCAAGACTGCAAGCGCTATGGGTGGTTTCACGCCACCTCGTCCGCAGCTCCACACGTCGCCGGAATGGCGGCGCTCATACTGTCCCACGTTCCGATTGCAACGAACGAGGATCTCTTGGAGGTGATTACTCGAACTGCCAGGGACCTCGGGCCAACGGGATATGACGAAACCTGGGGTCACGGCCTAGCTCGACTCGACAACGCTCTCTGCTTTGTGACGGAGCGAACGCTGGTCCATGGCGACGTGTCTGGGGCATACGACCAGTTGACGTTCGTTGAAGATCGCACCCAAACGTTTCTCAACCTGAAGGAGAGTTGGGGGGGAGAAGGCGACTACTGGGTGGATGTGTATAAGGCGACAAAGTCAGTTGGCTTTCCTAGCAACGTTGAGGATTGCCCAATCAATACTACCCAGGTTTGGGCGCGAGGTCGTCAATGTTCGGGCTGGCGAAACGAGTCTACGATCGACGTGGCTCTCGACACGACGTGGGGGGGGGTTGTGAATGAAACGATCACTCCCTTTGGCTGCGACATTTCGACATACTTCTATGAGGTGTTCGCGGACGAGAACGCATCCAGTTCCCTGGGGTGGTTCCCCTACGATCCCGATGATGCGTCGTCTCCTCCCCTGAGTTGGGGCTACACGTACCTCGTGCTGCCTTCCTGTCCGCAACGGATCGGAGGGAACGCGATCGAGAACCTTCAGGCTCCCACTGTCACAACGACCGTGCAAGTCTATGACGTAGCTGGCCGCCGAGTCCGCGAGTGGGACATGGAGGGCCCAACGTCCGCAAGTTCCATCGAGTGGGATGGGCGGCTAGACTCCGGTCGCCTGGCACCGACTGGTGTATACTTCGTGCGAGCGCGGAACGCCGTAGGTGCAGCAGCAATGAGTCAGCGCGTGCTCGTGGTTCGATGATCCAGGACTTCACGAGGCCGTCGGGGATGCTAAGGATGTGTCAACTGAGACGTATGGTCTTCTGCTTGGGCTGCCTCTGTCCTGTCTCGACTGGGATCGCAGGTGTGTCGGACACCACGTGGTTTGGTGGATCGGATCCCAACACGGGCATTGCCGTACAAGGTGGCATCTGGGACTTCGAGGACTGCACGACACAGGGCTGGTCCAGCGTCGATCGAAGCGACGAGGGGCTCTTCGTGACGCACGTCACACCCGACTCGAACGCCGTGCATGGAGATGGTGACGTGACCGCCATCAATTCCTCTGGATCAATCTGGTTCGGTGCCCACGCGGACCGCGCAGAGGAAGAGTGTTGGCCAGGCGGTCAGGGCTACGACAACGCCTGGGTACAGGTCGCGCGCAAGACGTTCTCATACGGCGGCAGCGGCGACGTCACGATCGAGTTCGACTACTTCGCCGACAGCTCGGCGGGGTTTGACTTCACGTACGTCTACATCGCGACTGACGACGTAACCATCGGCCCACTCAACCCGGGGGCGTGGGGCCCGGGGTATTCAGGTTCGGTTGGGTCGCCGCAGAGCCCAGCGCACGCTGTACTGGTGGCAAGCGAAGTTGACCTGGCGACAGTCGTGGACTCGTTCGACGTCGTGTTTCAGTTCGAGGCAAACGAGTCTGAGTCGGATGGCTGGGACGCGCTTGGGACCACGATAGACACGATTGGCGGGTTCGGTCTCGACAACGTAGGGGTCGTCGGCAACGCGCTGGACGACTTCAGCGACTTCGAACCCGGCGCGATTGGAGGCGCTGAGCGCGATGGCTGGCGCCTCTATGAGGCACCCCCCATTGGCAGTTTCGGAGACGTCGCTCCGCTGGAGGACGTCGACACGAACCAGGAGGTGCCGGAGAGCTGCCCGGTCGTGGGCTGCGTGCTCCTCGCTTCGGATGCGCTCGGGGGTGGGGACCCCCATCCGTACTTGCAGCACGAGACTCTTCGGTCGAATGCCGTCCCTGCTGTGGAGATGATGGTCGACGCGGTCGTGCTCCAGTTCGATGCGTGGCTGAACTGGCCCGACGGGATGGGTATCTTCTTCTATCTCGGCGTCGAGTACTACCCGTGGACTTGCCCGGAGAGCGGCGTCGTTGGCTGGTCCCCGATACCGACTCTGAGTGTCTCAGGCGTGGCTGCGCCGGCGATCTGCGCCAGCGATGCAGTCGTGGATGTGACCGGAGACCTGCCGCCGATTGCGCTCGTGGACTCGCTCCGGATCGGGATCATCATGCAGAGGTCGTGTGATCCGTTTTCGCCAAGTTGTGCTCGGGACGCATTCAGTAACGCCCCGTCGCCATTCTTCGACAATCTTCGCGTTGGGTTCGTCCGATCGAGCGTTGGCGTTGTGGACCATTCATGGCCAGGGCCGCGTCCATACGAAGTAGTCCCGTCGCACAATCCGATCAATACCGGGGTACTGTGCACGTTCTTCCTGCCGAACGCTGAGTCGGTGCAATTGTCAGTGTATGATGTCTCGGGAAGACTGGTGCGCCTCTTGCGCGACGAGGATCTTCCGAGGGGTGAACACTCCACTGGCTGGAACGCAACCGATAGCGCGGAACGCCGGGTGGCTCCGGGAATGTACTTCCTTCGTCTGAAGACGCCCCACGCGTCGCACACTTCGCGCGTGATTGTGGCCCGTTGATTCTGATCGAACGACAAAACCCGGCGCAACCGCACCGGGCAAGCAGAACCGTCTGGGGCTGACGGCTAGCTCTTGAGCACCGCCCTCAACCGGTTCTGCAACGACCCCTGCTTGTTCCCGACCACGTCCCTCGGCCCGATGTGCTTCTCGCAGTACTGCTCGGCCGACTTCCCGATCGAGACCTTCAGCTTCTCCGTGGGGATCGTGCGACTGCAGCAGAGCGTATCCGCGGAGTACTTGAGACGCTCCGGCTGCACTACGTCAACGCCCCGAACGCGTTGGGCCAGGTGCTTCGTACGAACGCCAGTCCGAGCTTGGTGGCGTGAAGGCCGTGCCAATCCGGGTTCGTGCCGTCGTCAGCGACGCGATAGTCAAGTTCGAGCAGACCACGAGTCAGCAGCTCACGGACGGCGCCGTCAAAGACCAGCGGCCTCGTGTCTGCGTTCTTACCTAGGTTCTCGTCGTGAGCGATCAGGCCCTCATGGAGTGAGAACTTCGGATTGCTCATCCTCAAACGGCCATACAGGTTCATGAGGTAGACGGCCCTAGAACTTAGAGAACGCCGGATATTCGCCAGCCGCTCACCGATCGCTCCTTCGAACTTTGTGGCACCCTCAAGCAGCGCTTGGGAAACGCGCTTGATCGGATCACCCTGATCGTAGGCGACGACTCGGTTGTCTTTGATGTCAAAGTGCAAGTCACGCAGGTCACCTTGCGCGATGAGGATGATCTGGCTGAGAGGCTTGAGGGACAGGGCAACACCGGTCTCTACCAGTACTCCATGATTGGCCATTGTGAGGTCTGCGACGAAAAAGTGGTCGGCGAGTATGTGCTCTACGATCTCCTCGGTGATTTCGGAGGCGTTCGGCGCCAAGCGATCGGCTCGAACTGGTGGGCATGCGAACGGGCGAGCCGGCCCCTGCTCGTTGGCGCGCTTCACCGCCTCACAGATGATTGTGTCGAACACATCGGTTGCTCGATAGCTGAACTGATCCCGAAATGGCATCGCTACGAACGTGGTGTAGCGATCGGCAACAATCTGGCCGGCCAAGGCGTCTTGCCCTGTTTCTCGCCAAATGCGATCCGCGTTCATTCTGATGCTCCCGGGTTCTGATCGCGTGATCATAGCCAGCATCGAGCGAGATGCTACAAATAAGCGCGGAGCTTCGGACCAGGGCAGGAGGGAACCTGGGCAGGGCTGCTAGCTCTTCAGCGCCGCCCGCAGCCGATTCGAGAGGCTGCCCTGCTTGTTCCCGGCCACGTCCCTCGGCCCGATGTGCTTCTCGCAGTACTGCTCGGCCGACTTCCCGATCGACACCTTGAGCTTCTCCATCGGGATCACCTCCTCGGTTTCCGGCCGTTATGCCGAGCTCGGCATAACGGCCGTTATGCCGAGTGCCGGATTATGCCGAGCCGGCGCCAAGAGCCTGCGGTCACTGTGGCCTGGAGTCGATCCTACTCGGCATAATCGGAGGCACTTCAGTGCTCCAAAGCGCGGGATAGCCGCAATGAAGCCCAACCTGGCGCACCGTCCTCGTCGTCCGGCTCTGATCCGGGTCGAGGAAGAGGTCCGTTTTATGCCGAGCGTCAAGCGTTCTGAACGCGTGCAAGTCTGTGCTGCGTCTCACGGCCTGCTATGTGGCTCGGCATAATCCGGCACTCGGCATAACGGCCGGCCCTTGACGGTGACCCTGAGCCCCTTGGCGACCTTGACGACGTCGAAGCTGACGCGCTCGGAGACGTTGGTGGCGCGGCCGCCAGTGAATTCGCGACCGCGTTGCCAGATAGTAGCTTTCGAGGCCCGTGCTAGACTCATCGAATGTGCGAAGTCGTCCATCTCCAGCTCTTGCTGGCGACGCTCTCGGCGTGGATCGGACGTTGTCGGGCGGGCGGTCATCGCCCCCGATCGCATTCCTGCTGAGCCCTACGTCGTCAGTGCCGCTGACGGTTGCCTGTCGCGAGGGACGCCGTGGACTCCTGAGGTACGGGGAGCGTGATGCGTACAACGATGCTGCTGGTGCTCTCCTGTGCCGCCGTCGTCACGTCGGGCCGTGCCGATGGACCGCCACAGATGATCGCGGCTGCGGACCTCGGTTTCTGCCAGTCGCCGCCGCACGAGGACCGGGACTGCGATGACATACTCTCAGAACTCAGTGAGTTCGGCGGTCTCATCGACGTCCTCGTGCAAGGTCTTCCGAGGATCAAAGAAGCGCGGTTCGGCGTGTTCATCGACGGTGACGACACGGAGTTCGGCTGGACCCAGTACGGCGGGTTCACCGTCTCCGTGGTGGACACACTCCCGAGCGTCCAGTACGCGATCATTGCAACAGCCATCGACGGCTGCCACAAACTCAGCGATGGGATGCACCATCTGCTGTGCTTCTCGAACGCCTTTGTTCGCGAGGAAACGACGTTCGCGGTCGTTCCCGACCCCAGGATTGGCCGCGCACAAGTGACCACCTGCGACGACATTGTGATCACGATCCCGGAGGAGTACCTCGGCATCGTCGGGATCGGTGGCCCACCAGGCTACAACCCCTGCGAAGAGGGCACGGTGGACGTGCCAGATACCCCCCTCCAACGATCATCGTGGACGACGGTCAAGTCCCTTTACCGGTAGCCGTGTTGAACAACAGCGGGGCCGCACGTGGTGTAGGCTGTCCATGCCGAACACCGACTGCGCGCGCGGACGCGGCCTGGATGGTTGGCGACACGGGACAAGGAGAGAACCCGGCGCAACCGCACCGGGTGAAGTGGAAGCGTCTGTGGCCGGCGCCGCTAGCCTCTCAGCACCGCCCGCAACCGGTTCGCCAACGACCCTGACTTGTTCCCGACGACCTCACGCGGCCCCAGGTGCCGATCGGTGTAGTCCAGCGCCGCCTTGTTGATCGAGACCTTGATGAGCTCGGGGTTCAGCACCTCCTCGGTGTCGGGGCGTCCCTTGATCGCGACCTTCACGCTCTTGCCGCTCTTCTCGACGAGGAACGTCACGCGCTCGGCGACGTTGGTGGCGCGGCCGCCGGTGAACTCGCAGGGGACGCCGGCCTTCTTGCAGGCGTCGCGGTAGGGGCCGAGGACGTCGCGGAACTGGGCCTTGGCGTCGGCGATGAGGGTGTTGGCCTCGCCGCGGAGCGTGGCGGCCTCGGCCTGCATCTCCCGGACGTTCCGTTCGGCGTCGACGACGGCGGTGCGGAGCGCGTCGAGGTTGGGGGCGGCCGTGTCGCCCGTCGTCGGGGGCGGTGTCGGCGTTTCGGCGGCCGGGGCGGCCGTCGGGGGCCTTCGTCGGCCGAGCCTTTGCGGTGCGGCCCGATTTGGCGCCGGTGCCGCCCTTGGTCGCCTTCGCCGCCGTCGCCTTCCTCGGAGCCTTCTTCTTCGTCGTCGCCATGTCGTCCTCCTGGGCCGATGTCGCAGGCGCGCCCGATTGCGCGCCAGTGCGACACACGACCGCTCTGGCCTCTGGTTAAGTCAAGCAATGGCAACGGGTTAATTCGTGGCTTTCTCGGTTGACTGGAGCGTCGCGGCGAGCGGTGATGTAGCGGAAAACAGAACGCCCCCGGGCGCGGCCGCGTGAGCTGCACCGGGACGGAGTTGCTCCCCGAAAGACGGAGGTGGGAGCGGCGGTAACAAGGATGAGCGCGCCGGCTCCCCGGGAACGAAGGACACAATTATCCGAAGCGAGTCCGTTAGGCTCGACGCAAGAGGGAGGTGAGGATTGCCGTACCGCGCCCCCGAGACCATGACCACCGCCGAGCAGCGACGCCTCCTCGACGTCAGCGCCGAGAGCCCGAGGCCGCGCGATCACGTGATGATCTCGCTCGCGCTCGGCACCGGGCTTCGACTCGGTGAGCTGCTCGCGCTCGACGTCGGTGACGTGAGCCCCGATGGCGTCCACGTGCGCACGCGCGTGAAGCTGCGCGTGGAGACGACCAAGGGCGCGCGCAAGGGCGAGGTGTTTCTGCCGGATCGGGTCGTCGAGAAGCTGACGCGGTTCCTGGCGTGGAAGCGCATGATGGGGGAGTCGCTCGATGGCGACGCGCCGTTGTTTGTGTCGTCATGGGGGCGGCGGTTGTCGCCGAGGCGGACGCAGATGATGTTTCAAACGTGGCAGCGGAGAGCAGGCTTCGATCGACTGTACAACTGGCACTGCACCAGGCACTCGGCCATTTCCAACGTCTACCGAGCGTCTCGGGACCTCTTTCTCGCCCAGAGGTTCGCTCGCCACGCGTCACCCCTCACCACCATCATCTACACCCATGTATCAGATGAGGAGATGGCGGAGAGGGTACGAGCGTTACCGTGCTAGTCTTGTTCGGTCCTTTACGCAAGGGCGGTCGGACACGCACGTGAGCCGGCCCCCACGAAGGTGGGGAGAGAGGCTAACGGGTACCCCTCTTTCGTGTCTGGTGATGAAATGGCAAACAGCGTGACGGTGGCGAGCCGCGTTGGTCTTCTGGTCGCACTGGCGGCGATCGGCATCGGGTGTGCTTCGACCGCGCACGTTCGAGCCCGATCAGGCATGGTAGCGATCTGCGACCCAGTTGTCGCGATCCACCCAGACTCGACGATCGGACGGTGGCGAGATGGCCCATTTGAGGATTGGAAGAAGATCGGTCCGCGGGGTCTCGCCATGGACGTCGTGGGGGTGGATGAGGTTCTTGCGGATGAACTGCGATCACTCGGATCGCAGGCGATCGAGCTGGGAAGGACTGCGGCTGAGACGCAGTGCGACTTCATTGTGGTGCCCGCGATCGTGGCTGCGAAGCTCCGAAACGTGGGTACGGACTACCTTCGTCGTGCGTCAGTCACGGCGACAGTTCGGTGGATCGGCATCGAGAACCCCTCAGGTCGAGGTCGCTTTGAGATCGAGAACGTCTGCGCGGCGGAGGGTGGGTCCGCCCGGAAGGCATGGATGGAAGCACTCCGCGTCGGTCTACGATCTATGCTCGCGGATGGGAGGATCGGCGAGCACTGGTTGTCCACCGCGCCGACCGCGCAGGATGAGGCGGCGATCGAGGCGGCGGATCAACCGGCGGGGGATTGGCTGCTGGAAGCCCGGAGGTCCGTGTTCACGCTCCTCAACTACCGCGACCATGGCCACGGAAGTGGCTTTGCGTTTGCCAACGGCGGCTGGGGGTTCAGCAACGTACACGTCTTCGGCAGGTCGTCCGCCCTGTTTGCTACGGTAGATGGAACCGATCAACGCGCCGCGCTCGCGTGGCGCCGAAACCGCGAACGGGATGTCGTTCTTTTCAGGTTCTCAGGCGACCCGGTCGCGAGCTTGCCGGTAGCGAGCACTCCGCCTGAGATCGGCGCCGATGTGTTTGTAATCGGCAGTCCGCTGGAGTGGAACGCGGCCGGTAGTGTCGCGAAGGGCGTCGTCAGCAACCGTGCGATGCGCGAGGGGCAAGAGTTCATGCAAACGGACGCGCCAGTCAATCCGGAAACAGCGGGGGCCCCGTCCTCAACGAACATGGATCGGTTGTGGGCGTCATCGTGGAAAAAGTCGTTGGGCTTGCCGTCGAAGGAATTGGTTACGCAATCCCGATTGAGAACGCGATGGAGTCAGTGGACTGGCCTAACTGACTCACTCTGTTGAGGCTGCGAGTCCGGAAGAAACGCCGTCAGCGCTCACCCCTGATCCGATAGTTCGCCTCCAGCCCATCCCAGAGCCGCTTGAACGCCATTCCGAACGCCCGCTTATCCTCCCAGCCCCGGAAATCGACGATGTTGTACGTCCGCTTCATGTGTGCGAGATCGGCTTTGCCGATGCCGAGCCTCGACGGCGGGTTCTCCCACGTGTTGTCGATGCTAATGGGGCAGAGGACCGGCCTGCCGAGTTCACGCTCCTTCTTCTCCGCGGCCTCGACCTCCAAGCCCACCCACTTCGACTCCAGGGACTCTCTCGACAGGACGAGGATGGTCACGTCGTTCAGACGGATCGCGCGAGTGAGTGAGGCTCGATCTCCCCGGCGTCCATGTCCTTGATGTCGCGCCAGTGGCGGAAGCCCTTCGAGTCGAACTCGGTCGAGAGACGGTCAACGAAGCGGGTGTTGGCGTCGCAACGGGCGTAAGAGATGAAGGCGCCGCCGATCAGGAGCGGGCCGGCGGAGACGAGCTCGTCGATCTTGTAGATGATGCGATGGATGGCGTCTTCGTTGCCGACGTTCTCGGGGCGTCGGAGGTCATACGTGAGGATGGCGAGGTCGGAGAGGCCGCAGGTTCGCAGAAACTCCATCGGCAGCGACGGATTGATCTCCAGTGTGCCGACATCAATCGCGCATGGGCCGGAGTTGACAATACGATCCAGACCGGTTGCTCCTGTCAGGCTGGTTCGGAAGAATCCAGCACCTTGGAGCATGGCGCGGTCGGCAGCCGCCCGGTCTAGTACCGCGAGTCGGAGGTCACAGAACTCGGCGCGTGCGCCGTTGAGCTGGGCAGCGGTTAGGTTCGCCTGACTGAGATCAGTTCCACGCAGCCTGCTGGTCCGGGTGCGTGGAGTGGCGAGTCTTCGCGGTGATGAGGGACTGAAAGGTCCCAAATCGACTCCTTGCAGGTTCGCAGCACGGAGGTCGATGAAGCTCAGGTTCGCGCCACGCAGATCCGCACCACCCAGGTCCGCGCCACGTAGGTCAATCGGGATTCGCCATCGCATGTTCGTGTGGGCAGCCGGAACAACACCCTGGCTCTGTTGGGAATCGTGCCACTCATTCCACTCCTCCACCCGTTCCGCCTTCAGCGTCTCAATCGCCCACTCCCGCGACCCGATCTCTGCCATCACTCGTCCTCGCCCGGCACGATGAGCCGATTGTTCCTAATGTACAGCTTACCGTTGGGGTTGGGCTGGTACTCGTTGATCCACTCGAGGATGGCCTCGTAGTCCTTGAGTTCGAAGTCGTAGCGGGATGCCTTGAAGTCCTTGACGCCCTTCGTGAAATGCGACGTTGTCGCGAGCATGGCATTCGCCGCCCGTACTTCACCCTTTACCGCGTACAGCGACCGCGCGATGTCGATGCCGACTTTGCGGTCGAGCCGGTACTTTTTGCACTCGATGATCCACGAGGTACGCACGCCAGCCCCGTCCTTTGAGATCGCGAGGATATCGTACCCGCCGTCTCGGGTTGGCGGCGTGAGCTGCACGGACCAGCCGTAGCCTGCGAGGATCTCAGCGATCAACTCCTCAAACTGGTGGGGTCGTATCACGTCAAGCTTGTGCGGGTGTTGCTGGAGGTGGGCAATGAGTCGCGCAGCAACCAGGTCGACGACTTCCACCAGTTCACCGGGGGGATCGGCGGGGCCGAACAGTCGGTGAGGCGGTGCAACGGAGTCTTGAGCCTCCAGAATGCCACCATAGACGTTGTCGTATTCGTCGCTCGCATACCGAGGCAGTGCCGTCGCTGTCGAGAGTTCGGGCAGGCGCAACGGAGGATCGTAGGTTTCCTTACACGCGACCCGCATGCGAACCCAGTAGTATGTGTTGTATGGTGGAGTCTGCGCTTCTTCGTCGTCGCCGATCACGATGCGCTCATCCTGCGTCACGGCAGAAACTAGGCCCCACCCAGCCAGAAGAGTGGGATCTGAGGAATCGACAACAAGCAGCGAGTCACCCGGCGAGATTTGGAGCGGAGCCCAAACCGAGTAGCTAAGCTGGAGCTCTCCTTCGACCTTCCCGTTGGACGTGTCTCGAAGTGCGATCCAGCTAGACATGTTGTTCATCCCCGTTTCCAATCGCGACCATTGGGATGTGCCAACAAGTGACGTGTGATCGAAGGAAGCCCAGTGGCACCTGATGAGTTGCCAGCATCTCAATCGCCCACTCCCGCGACCCGACTTCCGCCATGGCGCCCTCTCATAGAGTTGGTGAATGGCGGGAGTATAGACAGGAGAGTCAGTCCGGCGAAATCTCAATGCGGCAGTCGTTCGCGGACAAGTGGCCGATGGCAGGGGAGGTAGGGCTCCCTATTCCTGCCATCCGTGCTCTGCTTTGACCTTCTCCATGGCCGCGATGACGCGGGCGATGTCGGGATTGTCCGCGATGTCCTCGTACTTCTTCCGCCACGCTTCGAACTCAGCCATTGCCATGGCAAGAGCTTCGGCGCGTTCACGGGGAGTGAGCGCTTCACGAGCTCTTACCTTTCGCTCCAACCTCAGCCGGCCAACTTCATCCTCGGGAGCTGACATCGTGTCCTCCGTGGAACAGTGAGTGGGACAGCGAGTATACCGTCGAAAGCGAGTGTCTGCCTCCGTTCGCGGCCACTGACCTCGCTACGAGGGCAGCACGCGCCGTTGATCGCTCCACCTGGCGGTCCGCAACGCCTCCCTCAACCGCCGCTCCCCAACCACGATCGTCCCATCGAGCAGCCTCACCTGGATATCCGGTGCC
>CBDCYW010000003.1:0-5276 GCA_965224245.1 Candidatus Eiseniibacteriota bacterium
CGGCAAGGAGCTCTCGAGCAATCGTCAATCGATCACGGATGTACGTGAGATAGGAATGAATCCCATCACACCACGTGTCTCTGAAAGCGCGGACTTGCTCAGGTTCTCGCGTGATGTGCTCTGGCTTGCCATCCTGCACGTCCCGATTTGTCGTGGACCATTGGAAGTTCGAGTTAAATCGGATTCCGTACGGTGGGTCGATGTAGACGCACTGTACTTTTCCCCGTAGTCCTTCGCGCTCCGCAAGTGACGCCATCACCTGAAGGCTGTCCCCCAGGATCATCCGGTTCGTCCAGTTGGCCTCGTGCTTGTAGAATTCGGTCTTCGCCGCCTGATCCGCAATCCCGTTGAAGTCCGCAAAGAGATCGATCTGGCCCGGCTCCTGCGCTGCTCGATCCGCCTCCCGCCCCTCGGTCCCACGCACGAGATCGTCGATGAGCACCTTCGGATGCACCTTCTCCTGGATGAAGATCGGCGGCGCCTGCACCACCAAGTCCGACCAGTCCTGTTCATCCTTCCCGCGCCACACGAGCTGAGGATCGAGATCCCGGTTACGCCGCTCGTACGCCACACGGATGGGACTCTTGTCGTCCTTGCTCATGACGGACTGATACTCGGCGGTTGGGATGTTCGACCGCGAGGCGTCGTCATGCACGAGGGACGTCACCTCTTTGCGGCTCGCCGACTTCTTCCGCGTCGTCTTCTTCTTGGTCTTACGCGTGGCCATCAGCTTCCTTCACTGCGAGACCCCTGAACTTCGATCGATGCCGGCCGCGCACCGCTGAAGGACATCCGCCACGCACCGCCCGCCTCCGTTGCCTTGAAGTAGATTGAATCGTTCGACGCGATATCGGCGCCATCGAACTCCAGCACGCAAAGTGCGCGCTCGTCCACCTCGTCCTTGATCGTGAGCCTCAGGACATCTCGTTCGCCCACGTTCTCTGTGTGGACCCGGTACGGCGATGACTCCTGCCGTGTCTCCGTCCGAAGCGTTCCGCGAGTGTTTTACGATTGCCACGGTGCTTCCCTCCACAAGTACGAGATCACACGCTCTCCACGAGACCACCAACGACGTCATCGAATTCGGACGCGATCTCGTGAACATCGGTGAACTCGGCAAACGCCCAGCGACCGAAGGACCGCAGGTTGTTCACCCCCGGTACCCAGTGCGTGTCCATCGTCGTCTTCTTCTCTTTCGCGTCCTCGCCCCGGTATCCCTTGATCTCGACAACGAGATGCAGGAGATCCGGCTCCCCATCCACCGCCGGCGCATCGTCGTCGACGAGCACGATGAAGTCGGGGCGGTACCGCCTCGCCACCGACCCGTACCTGTACGGCACCTCGAAGCCGAGACTGTGGTTCTTCACGTACGCCCGCACCCTCTCGTGCGACTCGACCACTCGACAGAACTCAGCTTCCCAGTCGCTGTCGGTGATCGCCCAGTTCACGTGGCATCGCCGTGCATCGGTCTTCCATCGCGTCATCTTCGATGTGTTGAAGCTCACGTGACGCGTGGACCCGATCGGGTTGTACGGATCGAGCACGGCCTTGATCGGCTTCGAGCCTTCGAACGTGCGGACGATCCCGGCTGTGATGCGTTCGCACGCCATCTGCGCGAGCTCCTTGTAAAGAAGCTGGGCCGGATACGTACCGCCCTTGCACTCAAGGTGGTGGTCCAGCCACTGCCGCGTGATCCGTTTGAAATCGCCGAACAGGTGCAGCCGCGCGGCCTCGCCCGGGTCTCGCCACTCCTCCATCAGGTACTTGGCGAGGTGGAACAACACGGTCGACCGGCGGAGGTCTCTCGTGTGTGCGAGGGTGAGATCCACGCCCTCACCGATGATCCCCTCGTTCTTCGTCACCGACGGACCCACGAAATCGGGCGTGAGGATGAGCGTCGAGTCCGCGTCGAACTCGGCCGTCAACCGTTCGGTCGGCAGCTCGACGCGATACCCCTCGACGCGTGGAAACCGGATCTCGCACGTATCGCGCTCGGGCGACACCGCGTGCACGTGGATGGTCTCACGAGGCGCCTGCGGCGGCGCCACCACGGGCTTCGCTGTGAAGTCGAACGGAATGCCGAGCACGTCCGCATACTCGACGTTGAAGAGGCCCTCCTCGTTCAGGTCGTACGACTGTCGCCGGAGCGCCCGCCCGATCACCTGCTCGCACAGAAGCTGTGTTCCGAACGCCCGCACGCCGAGGACGTGCGTGACGGTGTTGGTATCCCATCCCTCGGTGAGCATCGACACCGACACGACGCACCGGATCGGCTCTCCGAGTCGGTCCTTCTTCCCCACCGTGTTCATGACCTCGCGCAGGAGGTCCGCGTCCGAGATATTGGCCGCCTCCTCGGCCGAGCCGCCACGATCCAGGATCTCGCGCCGGAAGCGCTCGATCTCGTCGGCCGCCATCTTGCGGAACTTCGGATCGAGCGCGTCACCCGACTCGAGCTGCTCGCTGTCGATGAGGAGCGTCCGTGGTCGCGCCCGTGGATTGCCGTACTCGTCGTAGTTCGAAAACAGCGGAAACGTACCGAGAAACGGTGGTGGTGTGACGCCGTCATCACCCTCGGGGTATTCGAAGCCCGCGATATAGTCGTACACGAGCTTCGAGCTGGCCGTGTTGTTGCACACGACGATGAAGCACGGCGGGACGTCGATGCCGGCACCCTGCCACAGCTCGAACGTCTTCTCGTAGTGACCGTACAGCGCTTCCAGCGCCGTCTGGAGCATGACGGGAATGCTGAGCGGATCGAGTGCCTTGCTCTTGCCACGCCCCTTCTTGGGCATCTTCGTCCGGATGTGCTTCCACAGCTCGCGCAGCTTCGGCATGTCGCCGCCCGGCACGTTGTCGGCCACCGGCACTCGCGGTAGCTTGACGATGCCGCACTCGATGGCGTCCATGAGCGAGAAGTCACTCGCCGTCCAGGGAAAGAGCGTTCCCTCGGCGTAGCCCGAGCCGCTGATGAAGAACGGCGTCGCCGAGAGATCGAGGATGCGGCTCGCGCCGATCTTTCGCTGCACCGTCTCCAGGCCGGTGATCCAGAGGCGAGCGGCCTCACGGTTCCGGTCGGCCTCCTTGCGTTCGTCGCCCTTCAGATCGCCCTCTTCCTTCTCGCCCGGCTTCTCGCGATAGCAGTGATGCGCCTCGTCGTTGATGACGAGGATGCTCTTCATGCCCATCAGCTCGGGCATGACGCGCTGGATCATCTGCCCCTCGGTCTCGAGCGTCTGGAGGGCGGGGCCGCGTCCCTGGAGAAGCGAGCGTCCACCCTTCGACACCTCGAGCCGCTCGCGCTGCTTGAACGAGTGATAGTTCGTGATGACGATCTTCGCGCGATCGAGGTCGGGGAGCATGTCGCTCGGGACGAGTTCGCGACCACGGTAGTAGCTATCCGGATCGTTCGGGAGCAGCACGCGAAGACGATCGCGGATCGTGATCCCGGGCGTGACGATCAGGAACCCCCGGGTGTAGTGCTTGCTGTTCGGCCGGCGCGATGCGTTGACGGCTTGCCATGCGATGAGCATGGCCATGACGGTGGTCTTGCCCGCGCCGGTGGCGAGCTTCAGCGCAATGCGGGAGAGACCGGGATTGGCGCGATCGCTCGCGTCGTGCAGCTTCTGAAGGATCGATCGTCCTTCCTTGTGCTTCGGTGCAACCTCGGTCAGCCAGATGGCGGTTTCTACGGCTTCGACCTGGCAGAAGAACGGACGAAGGCTCGCGAAGTCGTGATGACGCCAGTGCTGGAGGAGTCGGCCGGTTTCCGGCGTGACCTGCCAGAGGTTCGGCGAGTCGAGCCGGCGCCAGATGTCGACGCGACGACGGATCTGATTGATCAGCGTCGTCGGGTCGTACTCCTGCTCTTCGGTGGAGATGCGGCTCGCGGCCTCGTCTCGCACGAGGATCGTTTGCTCGGCATGCCGGCGCTTCGGCTTGGGAATCGGCGTAATGAACTCTGCGGGACGTCGCGTGGGCACAATCTCGTTGGTGGGCTGGCCGGACTCGTCGAGGCCCCAATGCTGGGATGGGTAGACATATGGGGAGTTGAGGATCGGCCGTTCGAAGAACGAATCACTCATCCGGCGGCCCCAGGTGGGTCGTTGCGAAATCTAGCCCAGCGAGCGTTCATTCCGTGCGGGACTCGCCGGATGTGGATGGCGGTTGCGTCGCGGGGATTTTGTAGGCGTGGATGCCCATCCGCAACCGGGGATTGCCTTAAAAGGCCCCAACGAGGGCATTAACCGGTAGGGGGGACGGGCGACGCGTCGACGCCATCGGCCACGACGCGGGTGTCGGGGAAACGCGTCCCTCGGCCAGGCCCCGTTGAACGAAACCGCTCCGCAGTAGCTGGAGCAGCCGACGTCTGGTACCCGCAACCCCTTCGCCGTAGCGACGATCCTGCCACAGCGTCGCCTCGCCGCGACACCCGAAACGGCCTCCCGTGGGACCCTTTTCCTGGTTCCCAACCCACAGGAGGCTCCGGTGGGACAGCTCCAGGACCGCATGGCCGCCGACCTGGCCATCGCCGGCTACAGCCCGAGCACGCGGTGATCTCGTCGCTATCGATACACGGTGCGAAGGCGTGCCCAGCTCGTGGGCTCGACTGGACTATCGTCGGCGCACTCTGGATCGCGTATCGGAACAACCCACGCTCCACAGATCTCGCAGTCGATGACCTCCGAGAGGCCGGTCCAGCTCGGGTAGCCCACCGCCGCTCCTCTGAACATCGCACGGCGGGCCGAACCGGGTATTGCCGCGACGCCCCATTGAAAGCCGTCTACCCGTGCAGATGTCGAGACCCAGTACGGCTGTCCCGGTGGCAACATCAAGGCATCGGGAAGCAGCGTGCTGACGCAGTAGTCCTGCCCAATCTCGCCGCCGAAGACCCACGTGTCGACCACGTCGCCGGGGCTTCCATCGTCGTCGGAATAGATACGGATCGTCCAGTCGACGATCTCGTGAAGACGCCGCTCGAACTGCCATCCAACCCAGCCAAACCCAACGATCGCGCAGGAGTCCGCGACAAACTCGGTAGCCACCTCAGCCGTGGTCTTCTGATCGTAGTGAGACGCAACGGCGAGGTACTCGAACGGGGGCTCCAAGTCACCAGGTACAACGCATCCGCTATACCAGGAAGCATCGAGGGGAAACGGACCTGCGAACAGGGCCGCGCCGTGGCTAGGTGAGCCAAAGAGCACCAGGCTCATGATCGGCAGCCAGCGCAGAGTGAAGGACATGAGACGCTCCAGTTTGGCTTCGTTCCGCGAACTCGG
>CBDCYW010000004.1:0-14683 GCA_965224245.1 Candidatus Eiseniibacteriota bacterium
GATCAGCATTTGAAGCTCCGCGACCTTGACCGGATGGCTCTCAAACCGCTCCCACCACGGCACCAGGAGCGACTCCCATCGCTGCCGCTCGACGTTCGCACGCGTGTACAGGCGCTCGCGGTTGGCCATGAACCCGCTGACGCCCGCGACGTCGAGGATGCCGCTCATCGTTTTGGACCACCGCTCGAAGTTGCCGACGGTGATGCTGCCCGCCGGCCGTCCTGCATTGATCCAGCCCCGGACGATCGTCAACGCGGCTTGGAGGAGCATGGGACGGTTGCGCACGGTCCATCCGCCAAGATCGGCGTGACGGAAGTCGTCTCGGTCGCTGGGACGCTCCATCTGCGCGTCGAGCACGATCGGCACGCATCGGCGCGCCATCTCCGAGGACATCACGGGGTTGTTGCCCGTCGCGACCCACACGCTCCGCACGGGCCAGGACCCGGTCTCCGAGAGCGCCAGGATACGATCGCGCCACACACGGGCCGTGAGCGCCGAGGATAGCGCGTGGCTATCGAGGTAACGCGTGTTGTCGATGACGATGAACGGCAGGCCTTCGCGTATCGCCGCCGTGATGCGCTTGCGGATCTCCTCCTCGTTCCGGGAGTCGGAAAGCGTCCCCGGAGGCTCCCCGGACATGGCCGACGCGATGACCTCCATCAGGAGCGTCGCACCGGTACCGGCGGCCGGCTTCTCGATCAAGTGCAGTGGTGTGTTACCGGCGATCGCGTCGCGCACCAGCGGCAGGAGCACGAGCGCGAGACAGTTGGCTCGGCTGGCCTCGTCGACGAACGGGAACTCCCCGAGCCACTCCCCAAGGAGCGTCTCGACCGCCACGCGGATCTCCCCGGGCGACGGAGTCTCCGGGACGCGGAGGCCCTCGATCTCCGCCCGCAAGAGGACGTATACCTCGGTCTCGGCATTCCACCCGGACGTGACGACGATCTTGCCCGAGGCCGTCACGATCGGGCCGGTACTGACGCGCGCGAGCGATGGCAACGGGATCGAGGTCGACGCCAGGACGGTCTTCGCGAACTCCAGCGGCGGGTCTGCGGCCTTGAGGTCACCGTTCTTTGTCGGTCGCACACACCTGACGGCTTGCGAGAGATGGAGCCGCATCGCGTGGGGCGAGATCGGCCTCGGGCGTCCCGCATCCCGGTCGACCTCGACGACGGTGTCGCCGAAACGAAACAGTCTCGGGGGTGCGTTCGCGGCGGCGATGGCAGCCCATGCCTCCTCACTCCGTAGATGAAGCTCGCCGTCGTTCAGCACGATCTCCGGGCGTACGGGGCCGGCGGTCCCGAGCGGTGCCGCAGGCGGGTAGCGCGTGATCGAGTGGGCAATCCGATCCACCTCAGACGAGTCGAGCGGGGGGCGGCAGCGTTCCGCGTTCTCCTCCCTGAGCGCGGCGGCGATCGCGGACCCGCCCATGCCGCGTCGGCGCATCGTGCCGGCCAGGCTTGTGAGCGAGTCGTTCCGTGAGCCCGCGAGAATGACGTCGTCCGCCGCTGCGATCCGTGGTTTCGGACGGCACTGGAGGGCTTGGAGCCAGGGACCCGGAAGCTCAGCGAGCGGGATCTCGCCTGGATGCGAGGACAGCTCCCATTCGTAACGCCGGCCGCTCACGTGCTCCGAGGGCGGGACGACGATGAAGCCGCCATCGCCCCTCACGTCGACGCCGGGATACCCGTCGCCGAATGCGTGCGCGCGTGATGACACGTGGCCGCCGGGGTGTTTGAACAGGAGATGCCACCCGCCGCCGCCGGTCTGCTGCTCGACGGTGTCCGGCAGCGGACCGAACCGACGCTCCAGTTCTGCGAGCGACTCCTCACCATCGTGACCCGGGTCCACGTCGATCACCACGAGACCAGAGCGCGCTCCCGTGACGACTCCCACGCCGGCGTCAGGCGAGTGTTGCCACCAGCTCGTGATGACGGCCGGGTCGGTGGTCGCGTGTTCGACCCAGCCAGAGAGGCGCGGGTGTTTGCCGGGCGAGTCGCAGTCGTCGTCGGAGCACGTGCACCGCCCAGATCGGATGGGATGGATCGGGATCACGGGCCAGCCGAGCCCGGCGTATCGAAGCGCCCAAGACGCCGCATCGCGGTTAACGAGCATGTCCGCCACCGCCTTTCCGGCTTCGAGTCCGGCGGAGTCGCTTGAGCGCTGCTCGATATCGCTTCTCGAAGTCGGGTGGTGCGGTCTTGCGACCGATCTCGACCATCGAGACGAATTGCGGCGTCACACCCAGCGCGGCGGCGATCTCGTACTGGAGAACACCGGCCCGGAGGCGCTCGACCTTGAGTTCGAGTCCGAATGCCATTGCAACCCTCCGACGTCTCGTCGCCACAGGACCGCGCGGATCGCGATCGCCGGGTGACAATTGATCGTCGGAGGTGATTGTGTCGGGCTAACGTGTTGTGGTTCAAATGTTTAGATATTGCCGACGCGGCGGAATAGATAAACACTTCGACGATAAACGCCAAGTGGCTGGGCGGCTAGAGGCGGACCCACATCGAGCGAAGCCACTCGATCTCCGAGGCGACGTCGCTTTCTCTAACAAGAGCGTCGAGTTTCAGTGCGTCTTCTTGCGTGCAGGGATAGACAGCGACGCCAAGCGCCGCGAGAAGGCGGTTGCCGGTCGCCGGTCTCATTAGCCGGTAACGCAGTTGTGGCATCGCCTTCGGGCCGAAGTCGTGGATGTCTTGCGGATTAGTCACGCCTGCCTTCTCAAGAAGCGTGCAGGCGATCGCGGCCGCACCTCCTTCCGGCCTCGATCGCTTGGGCACTGTTCGACACAGGTGGGAGTACACTGCCGCTCCAACTAGCTGCACGGCACACTGGCGGGTCGTACACAACGAAATGTCCCATGTCAGTGTTTCTGGCTGCGCGCCGTCTGCAAGTGCGTCGCTCATCGTCGGGATCACGGAGTATCGTGTGCCTGAGGGACGCCCTCGGCGATTGGGACTCTTCATCGGCCTGGTATTGTTCGCTTTCGCGATGATCTTGCCACAGAGGCGATGCAGTTGGACGAGTAGGACCTCCCGGCGCAGCTTCTCGAAGGTCTCGCTCTTCAGTTCGATGCTGTGAATATCGACGATGACCTTCTCCATTCGCTTGAGAAGCTCATTCGCGTCCGCTTGGATATCGTCGGCTACGTACAGTTCCTTGAAGAGCCGAAGCCACATAGCCAACTTGAACGCGTGCTTCGCGGACCACGTAGGTCCGATGACCTCGGCAATCCAACCCACGTCGTTGGTGGCGATTTCGGGGAGTAGTGTCTTGAGCCTGCGCGGGAGCACTCGCTCCTCCACGAACTCGAAGAGCCGCTCAAGGGCGTCTCGGTCGGACGATCTGCTCATGTTAGGAAACTAAACCAACCAGGCTGTTGATCAACCAAAAGGTTGATCCCTAGCGTGTCGATCGTGGGACTCGGAATGGGCCGAGACCGGGGCACGGAGGCCGCCCATGGGGCGATCACAGACTATCTGGGGGGCATTGCCGGCCTACATCGGGGGCAAGAGACGGCTGTGCCCGCTCATCTTCCGCGAGCTGGACCGCGTGTTCCCACGCCGCCTGTGGGGGGGCGCCCGGTTCGTCGACGCGTTCGCCGGCGGCGGCGCGGTGTCGCTGTTCGCCAAGGCCCAGGGGTTTCTCAACGTCCACGCGATCGACATCGCCGAGCGGTCGGTGATCGTGGGACGTGCGGTCATCGCCAACGGTCGCGTGAGTCTCACCGAGGCCGATCTCCTTCGCATCGCGAGCACCGACGTTCGGAGCCCTGGGCCGATCGAGGCGCTCTACGTCCCGAGCGTTTTCCCGAAGAACGTCGCCCGTTGGCTGGACCACGCGATCGCCACCGCCGAGGCGACCGCCGACGAGGCCAAGGCGAACCTGATCAAGCTCCTGGCGCTGAAACTCGCCATGGCCGCCCACCCGATGGCGCAGGTCCGTCCTGGCACGGCACACCGCGTGGCGACCGGCGAACTCGAAGCGATCACCGAGAGCTGCGTGAAGGTGTACATCGACGCGAAGCGGCTCACGAGCCCCGAGAAGCTGCGATCGTTCATGCGCGCGATCAACGGTGGCGTGATTGCCGGCGAGGGCGCGGTCACCAAGGGCAGCGCGATCGATGTGCTCCCGACGGTCCAGGCCGACGTCGTCTACCTCGACCCTCCGTATCCCGGCACGACGCCGTACGAACGCGAGTATCGCATCCTCGACGAGATCTTCGACGGTGAGGCCAAACCCGTCAGCCGGTTCAGCGAGTCCGTCGATCTCCTCGACGCGCTCTTCGACTCGGCGGTCCATATCCCGGTCTGGCTCCTCAGCTACGGCAACGCTGAGCTATCCGGCGCCGACCTCGAGGACCGCGTCGCCGCATGCGGACGCGAGACGCGCCTCGTCGAGGTGCCCTATGCCCACAAAGCCTCCGTCGCCCGGGCCGAGACCCGTGCTCGCAACCGTGAGCTCCTCGTCGTCGCCGTCGACCCTGAGCACCGGCTCATCCAGCGCATTCGTGAGAGGAGGGCCGTCGATGCCTTCGAGTCCTAGCATCGTTCCCGAGACGCGCGTCGTCCCCATCGCCGACCTCGTCCCGCACCCGATGAACGCCAACGCGATGCCGCCCGATCTCTTCGAAAAGCTGAGAGGCCATCTGCGACGCAACGGACGGTACCCCGCCGTGATCGTGCGTCCGCATCCGGAGGAACCGACGAAGTTCGAGGTCATCGACGGGCATCACCGTGCGCGTGCCCTGGAGAGCCTGGGGCACGAGACGGTGCGCGTGGATATCTGGAACGTCGACGACACCGAGACGCGCGTGCTCCTGGCGACGTTGAACAGACTCGAAGGCGACGACATCCCCGTGCGACGCGCCGAGCTGTTGCACTCGCTCCTGGGGTCCATGTCGAGCGCCGACCTGGCCAGCCTCGTCCCCGAGAGCGAAGCGGAGATCCGAGACCTGCACGCGCTCCTCGAGTTCCCCGCCGGTGACATCGCCGCCCAGCTCGCCGACGAGGCCGCCGAGACCGAGAAGACCCTGCCGGTCGTCCTGACCTACGTGGTCCATCCCGAGCACGCCACGCTCATCGCCGACGCGGTCGAGCGCGCCTCGGACGGCATCACCGGGCGCGATCGGAAGGCGCGTGGCCTTCTGAACCTGGCCCGCCACTACCTGGAAGGAGCCCCCGATGCTGACGCGCCGACAGAAGCGTGAGGAGGCCCGGCGCCTGTTCCTGACCGGCGAGGCGGACTCCAACGCCGCCATCGCGCGCAAGCTACGCATGAAGGCACGCACCGTTGCCCGCTATCGCAAGGAAGAGGACTGGGATGAGCTCCGCGTGAAGGTCGATCGCCAGGCGGCTGAGAAGCTCGTCGAGTCGCTGGCGGGTGAGCGGACCAGTCTCAACCTGAGACACTTCCGTTACTGGGACGCGATCTTGGCCCAGGTCGGCGAAGCGATGAAGACCGACACGGCGCACGGCATCCGCGAGTTGGAACGGCTGACCCACATCGTCGAGCGGGTCCAGAAGGGGCAGCGCCTGGCTCGTGGCCTCAGCCTCACCGGGGAGAACGAGGAGCAGATCCGGGCCCAGGCGGCCGCCGAGTCCCGGGCCCTCGTGGACGCGTTCATCGACGCCGTGAAAGCGCACGTGCCCGACGAGGAGGCCCGCGATCAGATCCGGCTCACGGTGCTGGCGAAGCTCCCGCAGCAACCCGAAGAGGCGGACGTCGACGCATGAGTGTCCACCGCTATCTCACCGGGCGCCTCATGGAGGTCGTCTCCCCGGCGGTACGCACCCGGAGCCAGCCGCTCGCGAACTGGGCGGTGCGCGAAGTGCGCCTCGACGGCAAGCCGTTTGCCTTCGCGGGCCATGCCTACCTGCGCGCGATCTACGACGACGTGAGCCCGCACGTTGTGCTCATCAAGGCCGCGCAGATCGGTGGGACGACCTGGGCGATCCTGCGCAGCATCCACGCGTGCCTCTCGGGGCTTCACGTGATGTACCTCTTTCCCACGCGCAGCGACGTCATCGAGTTCTCGAAGTCGCGCGTGCGCCCGCTGATCGAGGAGAACGCGTTCCTCCAGAAGGCGATGACCGACACCGATACCGCCGGGCTCAAGCGCATCGAGGGCAGCTACCTGTACCTGCGCGGCATGAGAAGCCCCATCGGCATCAAGAGCGTGCCCGCCGACATGATCGTGTTCGACGAGCTGGACGAGGCCACGCCCGACGCGAAGACGCGAGCCAAGGAGCGGTTGAGCCATTCCAGCTACAAGCGGGTCATCGAACTCAGCAATCCCTCGATCCCCGACTACGGCATCGACGCGGCGTACCAGGAGAGCGACCAGCGACATTGGCACCTCAAGTGCCCCGCCTGCGGGGAATGGACCGCACCGGCCCTGGCGTTCCCGCGAGGGCTGAACGACGAGGTGAGGATCATCCAGAAGGACTCCGACGGCACCGCTTTCCTGGCCTGCCCCGAGTGTGACGCGCCGCTCGACCCCGAGGCCGGCGAGTGGGTCGCGACGCATCCCGGGCGCGAGTCTCATGGGTACTTGATCAGCCAACTATTCTCGACGCTCATCGACCCCGGCGAGATCCTGCGTGAGTACGAAGCGACACGCTTCCCCGATCGGTTCTACAATTTGAAAATCGGCATCGCCTGGGTCGACCGGGCCAACCGGCTCTCGACCGACGAGGTGCTGCGGCTCTGTGGCCCCACGGGGATGCTCGAGCGATCGTCCCCGTCGTGCACCATGGGCGTTGATACCGGCCGCGAGCTTCACGTGGTCATCGCCCGCCCTCGCGGGGACCGGCGCGAGATCGTCTACATCGGCGTGCACGCGGCCTTCGACGAGCTGGACGACCTGATCGCGCGGTTCAACGTCTATCGCTGTGTGGTCGATGGGCTGCCCGAGACGCATGCGGCGCGCGAGCTCGCGGCTCGCCAGCGGGGAACGGTGTTCTTGAACTTCTTCGCTGTGCACCAGCGTGGGCGACCGCGCTGGGACAAGGACAGCTACACCGTGGCGGAGAACCGGACCGAGGCGCTCGATGCGTCACGGCGCGCCATCCGAGACGGGGAGATCGTGCTCCCGCGCCGTTGCCGCATCGTCGACGAGTTCGCCAAGCATCTGACCGGCGACGCCAAGCAGCTCGTCGAGGATGACGAGACCGGCGCGCAGCACTATCGGTACGTGCGGGTGGGCACAAACCACTTCTCGATGGCGCTGACCTACGAATGCATCGCGGCGGGGACGCACGACGTGATCGACTACGTGCCGCTGGCGTGACCCCCGAACCGTGCCCTGGCGCGCGGCCCGTGGTGCCGATCTGGGACGCGGACCGCATATAGATGTGCCGAACCGCGACGCGCCGACCCCTAGCGACGCCCGAAACGGGACGCGAACGGCCCCTCGGTCCGCCGAACGGGAACGCGACAGCACGACCTAGAGATGCCGTAAGTCGCGATTGGGTGCAAACAGTGTGGCGATTGCGTCCCCTCACGGAGGGGCGAACGCGGTGTGGGTACTAGGGCGATTTTCGCGGCCAAATCGGCCCCTAACCTGCCCCTTTGCCCCGTCCAGCCCTTGTGTCGTAGTCCGACACGGAAACGATTATGTGGCTTGGAGTTACGCTGGGTGAAAATCGCCTGGCAGGAACCCAGTGTCGCAAATCGCCTGGCAGGAGCCCAGTGTCGCAACTAAGCCACGGCGCTGTCTATCGCCACGGCGCTGTCGCAGAGGTTCGGCCAGACAATGCCATGGAAAACTGTAAAGGACGTGATCACGGCATCAATCATTCTCCTGGCGAAGCGCGATCACCTCCGAACTCGTCGCCTCCCGCTTCGTGTTCCCCTGCAGACGCCGCTTCCCGGCCTCCAGGAACTCCTTGCTCCAGTTGTAGTAGAGGTTCGGGCTGATCCCTTCACGCCGGCACAGCTCCGCGATCGTCTCCTCACCCCGGAGACCTTCCAGAACGATCCGGATCTTCTCTTCCGATGAGAACTTGCGGCGGGTCTTGCGACGGATCTCACGTACCGCCGACTCCGGGCCAGTCTTCTTCGACATCAGGTCCGCTCCTTGGATGACGATTCAAAGAATACATCCCAGAAGTGACCATTGCGATTAGGCTTGATCGTGTCCCATCAGCTCTGACGGCGAACAATGGCGGGTTCGTGAGTCGATTCCGGGGATAGCTGGGTGCCCCGTAGGGTCAACATATTCGACCGAGCTGCAACTTGTTTCTGGTGTTGAGCTTCGCTTCCAGCCGGCGACCGCTCCCCGCCCGAGTTGACAGACCCTCCGAGCACGATCAGGCTTTCGATTTCGCCCACTCCATCGAGAGCCGTGACGATGACGCTTCTACCGATCCATCTCCTGATCGTGATCCTCCCTGGGTGATCCGGAAGGACCAACGGGTTCGGGCTGCAAGTATCGGCATGGTCCGGGTAGAATTGTCTTCTGAGAACGAGCCCAAGAAGATGGCCGCCAATGCACCAACGTCAATGGGGATATGTCCACGGCTCAGTCTCCAAAGAGGTACGTACATGGCACGCCTCGCTGAACTCGGTCTGCTGTGCCTCGTCTCGGCTACGACGTCCTGGGCCGAGCCGTGCGACGACGCGATCCTGGAGCAGCTTCCCAACGAAGGTGACTGGTATCTGTCCGTCGAGATGTGCGGCTGGCTCTATGCGGAGTTCGCCGACAACGTGGTGTTCCCGGACGAGACCATCTCGTGCATGCGCTGGTGGGGGAGCACCTCGCACGACTCGCGACCGGTTCCGTTTCGGATCCGCGTGTACGTTCCTGGAACCGGCGGTGCGCCGGGAGAGGTCGTTTACGAACACTTCACTTCCGAGATCGACGGTTTCGAGGTCCCCATAGGCGGGCGCGAGTACCGGACCGAAGTGCCCGTGTTCGAGCCAGCGCCAGGACAGCCGTACTTCTTGTCCATCCAGGGATACTGCCCCGGGCAGTACTGGCGGTGGTGCACGGGAGACGGCGACGACGTCCCGGTCTGGTTTCGCTACCCCGAGGGCGGGTATCCGGACTGGACGGTGAACGACCTACCCGAGCCGGACGTGAGCTTTCAGCTCCTGGGGGAACTCTCGACGGTGCCCGTGCGCGAGGAGAGCTGGTCGGCGATCAAGGCTGTGTTTCGTTGATCGGGCTCGGTGCCTGACCTTTGGGTGCGTTGTCAATGACGTGAAGCTCGCACTGTCCGGTACGGGTTCTGCCACGGCATGCCGCGTCCTGAGAGAAGCTCCTGCATTTCGAGCACGTCTACCTGTCGCTGGAACGCCTGACCGTAGATGCTGTCGCGGTCACGAAGCAGGTACGTCGGCCCGTCGCGCCACGCGAACGCTTCCAGGAGTTGGCGAGCCGTCCACTCGGCCGTCGGGTTCGTCGTGACGTTGAAGTGAAGCACCCGTCGGCGCTCGTTCGAGAGCACGAGGAACACGAAGAGAATCTGATTGCGGATCGTCGGCACGACGAAGAAGTCGACGGAGATCATGTCGCGCAGGTGGGACTGGAGAAAGGCGGTCCAGGTCGGAGACGCGGGCCCGCGGCGCTTCGCCATGTACTTCAAGACGGGCGTGGGAGACGAAGAGACCCCGGACAAGGGCGATGATGGCTGCCAGCATGGGCGTTCCCAGTGTAGAATGGATGTGAGGGCGACGCCGGGAAGCTGGCACGGTGGGGGTGTAGGTCAGGCTAGGCCAACGTCCATGGGTTTGCGGCAGGGAAAGATGTTCGTTCGCCCGAGGAGGGCTAGGTGCGAAACGTACTTCCGGTCGTCATGTCGTTGTTTGTCGGCGGATCGGTACTGGCTGCGGAATACACCGTGCCTGGTGATTTCCCGGACCTGGGCTCCGCGCTGGCTGTCACCGTTCCTGGCGACGTGGTGACGATCCTGCCCGGCAACTACAGTGGCCCGGGATGGCACTCGCTGTCGGCATCGCACCCTGGGGTCCTCTACATCAGGACCGAGGGTGGAGCCGAGGTGACGTCGATCGATCTCGATGGCAACGTGTTCTTCAACTCCAACACGCACCTGGATCTGACGGGACTGCGCCTGTACGGGGCCGGGCCGCTAGTCATTCATGCGCAGCAGTTCGAACTTGACATCGCAGAGTGCCACTTCCACGACAACACCGGCCGTATCGCAATCGGCGGAGACGATCATATGTTCGTGGCCAACACGCTCTGTGAACGAAACGGCGGCGGCTTTCGCGAGACCCGTGGGGTCGTGACAATTCACGACTCGGAGTTCGTCGACTGTACGGGTCCCCTGGTTGAGATCAACGAGTGGGGCAATCTGTTCATCGAGAGGAGTCGGTTCGTCGGGACGAACGGCGTGGCCGTTCTGGGAGAATCGTCGACCTATTCCGAGGTTCACGATACGGAGTTCGTTGGCGGGAACGACAGCGCCATTCATCTCTTCGACACCTACAAGCCGACCGCCTGGAGTGACCTTCTTCTCGTGGGCTGTTCGTTCGTCGACAACGTCACGCCGACGTCCGGAGCGGTCGCTCGCATGCCCGACAACAACAGCCATCTCAACGCGGAGGAGTGCGTCTTCGTCGGCAACGAGGCCGCAATCTCGGGCGGGTGCTTTCTCGTAGCGTTCGATCAGTCCGGATCGGTGCGCGCCGCGGACTGTACGTTTCACGACAACTACGCTCCCGACGGCGCGGTGCTCGCCGTCGTGGAGTCCTCGGCCACCATGCCCGACCCGGTAACGTTCCTCCGATGCCTGGTCACCGGAAACCGCGGCGACGTTCCGGTGACGGCGCCCACGCCCGTGGCAATTGATCCCAGCTGCACGGACGTCTGGGGCAACCCCGGTGGGGACTGGGCCGGCTTGCTCGCGGGCTGGGACCAGTGCGAGATCGGGAACTTCTCGCTTGACCCCGTCTACTGCGATGTCTCCGCGCGTGACCTCACGCGGGAGTCCTCATCGCCGTGCCTTCCGGGGCAGCATCCGTGCACCGCCGACTGCAGCACGATCGGGCGCTGGGGCGTGGGCTGCATCGCGGTCGGCGTGCCGCCGCCACCGATCGGCGAGCCAGCGACCATTCACGTCGTGCGGAATCCTTCCGCCGTGCCCGTCATGTTCCAGGTCAACATCCCCGGGGAGAGGGCAGCTTCCCTCACCATCTTCGATCCGGCGGGGCGACGCGTCCACGCCAACGGAGTTGCCAATGCTCGGACGTAGCGCCGCAACCGTCCTCTTCTCGATGGTCTTCTCCGCGGGGTCCACCGGTGCCGTCCCCTTCGTGACGGAGACGATCGACGGGTCGGCGAACGACGCCGGTGTCTGGACCGGGATCGAGACGGACTCACGGGCGATCCCGCACATTGGATACGTGGACCGAACCGCGAAGATCGCCTGGCACGTGACCTGGACACCGGGTGGCTGGTCGTTCACCTCCCTGGAAGATCACGTGATCTTCTCGCCCGAGGATCTCGTAGATCTCCGTGAAGTACGCGTCGACGTGGACAGCTCGGATCGGGTGCATCTCGCCCTCGCCGCGACCTCGACCGGGGCCACTCATGTCTACCACGTCTACGACATCGGCGATCCCGACGGTGTGGATGTGGTGAACGCACGTCAGTTCGGCCACTCGGACCGGATTGCCATGCGACTCGACGTGTCCGACGTCGCCCACATGGTGTGGCAGCAGCACGCGGGATATCAGTCGCGTGGGTTCTACTACAGCACCAACGAGTCGGGGGACTGGATTGAGGAGAGGTTTGCAGACACTCAGCATCCCGTGTACCACGCCGCACTCGGCGCCGGCGGCGGGGTCGTGGCTTTCGCGTTCAATCGATCGGCGCACCTGGACTCGTTGCGTTACTTCGAGCGGAGTGGACCCGTCTGGGGCCCCGAGGAGACCATCACCACGACCCGCGCCTACGGGCTGGCGATGTCCCTCGACACGGACGGCGAGCCGCACGTCGTGTACGTCGACGTGGTCGGTCGTCTCTGGTACGCCACGAAGCCTCTGGGCGGTTCGTGGCAGAACCAGATCCTCTACGCGGGCAGCGCCACGCGGGCACCCGCCATCACGGCCGTGGGTGGGGACGACGTTCACGTCAGCTACCAGGCGCTCGGCGATTCCTCGCTCCGATATCACGCCCGGGTCGGCGGGGCGTGGTCGAGCCAGATCGTCGATTCCACCGGAGATGTCGGGAACTACTCGTCGATCGCGGTCGATGTAATCGGCCGCATTCACATCGCGTATCACGACTCCACCAACGCAGACCTCAAGTACGCCATTGCCGCCGACTGTAATGGAAACGGCATCCCGGACTCCGACGACATCGCCGGTAGTGCCGATCTCGACTGCAACGACAACCGTATCCTGGACGCCTGCGAGATCGCGGCGGGACTCGCGCTGGACCTCAACGAAAACGGTATCCCCGACGAGTGCGATCCCGGCAGCGGTGGTAGCGGCATCTCCTCGGCGGTGTGGACGACGACCGGGGGGCAGGCGGGTGCCGCGCTGGGATCGGCGGTCGCGTCGGCCGGTGACGTGAATGGTGATGGCTACTCCGACGTCGTCGTCTCCGCCCCCGATCATGACGGCGCCTTCGCGGACGTCGGCCGCGTGGCGGTCTATCATGGCTCGGTGACCGGCTTGGAGCTCGAGCCGGCGTGGGTGAAGGAGGGATCCGCCGCAGGCGTCCGATTTGGACACTCCGTCGGCACAGCCGGCGATGTGAACGGCGATGGCTACTCGGACCTGATCGTGGGAACACCATCCTCCGGATCGTACGTCTACCTGGGTTCCTCCTCGGGCCTCGAGGACACACCGGCCTGGACCGGCCCCAGCGGCTGGTCCGTGGCCACGGCCGGCGACGTCAACGACGACGGCTACTCCGATGTCGTGGTGGGTGACCCCACGGACTCCGGCGATGCCGGGATGGCCGCCGTGTTCCACGGATCCGTCGCGGGTCTCTCCGAGTCCGCCGACCGGGTCATCGGGCTCGGGGACGAGTTCATCCAGGTCGGCGACGAGTTCGGGTTCTGCGTCGCTCCTGCCGGAGACGTGAACGCAGACGGCTACGCCGACGTGATCATTGGCTCTCCCGGCTCCTCCAACCCGAATTCCTCGGGCAGGGCTTACGTCTTCTGTGGAGATGCCGGCGGAATCACGAGCAGCTGCTGGTCCTCCGCGTGGGGCGGCACCGACCTGGGCCTGGCGCGATACTCGCAGTCGGTGGCCGGCGTGGGGGACGTCAACGGAGATGGGTTCTCCGACGTCATCGTGGGCGCCCCGCTGTGGGGAAACGGCCGGGTGTTCCTTCACCTGGGCCGATCGACCGGCGTGGGGCCGGATGAGTGGGCGTACGAGTCGAGCGAACCCTCTGCCAACCTCGGTTTCTCCGTGAGCCCCGCGGGCGACGTCAACGGAGATGGCCATGCCGACTTCTTCGTCGGCGTGCCCGGCGTGCCGATCGACGGAGGTGAGGCGCTGCTGTTCCTCGGATCGGAAGACGGCGCATCGAGCGCGGCGAGCTGGTCGGAGACCGGCGGCCAGTCGGGGGCGGCGTTCGGGACCGCGGTTGCCACGGCAGGAGACGTGAACGGCGACGGCTACTCGGACCTGATCGCGGGCGCGCCCGGATTCGATGATCCGGCAGGGGACGCCGGAGGCGCGTTCCTGTACCTCGGGGCCCCGGGGGTGCCCAGTGACGTTCCGGCGCACACGTTCTGGATTGGCCAGGCGGGGGCCGGGATCGGCATGACCCCGCGGCGTGCGGGCGACGTCGATGGCGACGGCTTCGGAGACGTGATCATCGGCGTTCATGCACTCGACTACGACGCTGGCGCGAACGAGGGCGGTGCTTACTATCTGCGCGGACGACCCGATGGCCTGTGGTACCAGTCCTGGGTGGACTTCGGCGGCCAGGAAGACGCCTACTTCGGCTTCGACGTCGCCGGCGCAGGAGACGTCAATGGCGACGGCTACGCCGATCTCATCGTCGGCGCCTTCGGGAAGGATGATGACCAGGTCGATGAGGGGGCTGCGTACGTCTACCACGGCTCACCGGACGGACCTTCGGATACGCCCGACTGGAGCGCGTGGGGGAACGAAGTCGGCGCGGCTTTCGGCGTGTCGGTCGACGGTGCGGGCGACGTCAACGGCGACGGGTTCGACGACGTCATCGTCGGCGCATACCTCCACGACGGTGGCTCCGTGGACGAAGGACGCGCCTACGTCTATCACGGCTCCAGTGCGGGGCTGTCTCCGACGCCGGCCTGGACGATCGACAGCAACGAGACGAATGCCCGTCTGGGACTCTCGGTGGCGAGTGCGGGCGATGTCAACGCCGACGGCTACGCTGACGTCATAGTCGGTGTGTACTACCACAGTGGCGGTCAGACCCAGGAAGGCTCCGCCCGGGTCTATCTCGGATCCTCCACGGGACTCGCGACGACACCGGTGTGGACGGCCGAGAGTGATCAGACCACGGCGTGGTTCGGTCGATCGGTGGCCGGTGCCGGCGACGTGAACGGCGACGGCTACGCCGACGTCATCGTCGGGTGTGCAAAGTTCAACAACGGGAACACCGACGAGGGGCGCGCCTACGTCTACCACGGGACGCCGGTCGGGCTCGAGGCGACGGCCGCGTGGACCTTCGAGAGCGATCAGACGCTGGCCTTCC
>CBDCYW010000005.1:0-12908 GCA_965224245.1 Candidatus Eiseniibacteriota bacterium
GGCTGTTTCGGGGCGAGGGGCCAGGTTAGGGGCCGATTTCAGCGCAGAAATCGCTCCGGGGTGCCCGGTCGACGCCCCTCCCGGAGGGGACGCAATCGCCACACCGGTTGCACCATCGCGACTTACGGCATCGCCGAATCGCCCAGTCGCGTCCCCGTTCGGCTGACCGAGGGGCCGTTCGCGTCCCGTTCCGGGCGTCTGTCAGGGGTCGCCGCGTCGCCGTTCGGCACATCTGTATGCGCTCCGCGTCGCTGGATCGGCACCTCGCGCGGTGCGCCAGGGCACGGTTCGGCGTCACGCGAGCGGCACGTAGTCGATCACGTCGTGCGCCTCCGCCGCGATGCACTCGTAGGTCAGCGCCATGCTGAAATGGTTCACCCCGACGCGCACGTAGCGGTAGTGCTGGGCGCCGGTCTCGTCATCCTCGACGAGCTGCTTGGCGTCCCCGGTCAGGTGCTTGGCGAACTCATCGACGATGCGGCAGCGGCGAGGCAACACGATCTCCCCGTCGCGGATGGCCCGGCGTGACGCATCGAGCGCCTCGGTGCGGTTCTCCGCTACGGTGTAGCTGTCCTTGTCCCATCGCGGGCGGCCCCGCTGGTGCGGATTGAAGAAGTTCAGGTAGACGACGCCCGATTGCCGAGCGGCGAGTTCGCGGGCGGCATGCGTCTCCGGCAGCCCATCGATCACGCAGCGGTACACGTTGAACCGCGCGATCAGATCGTCCAGCTCGTCGAAGGCCGCGTGCACGCCGATGTAGACGATCTCGCGCCGGTCCCCGCGAGGGCGCGCGATGACCACGTGAAGCTCGCGGCCGGTATCAACGCCCATGGTACACGCCTGCGACGAGCGCTCGAGGATGCCCATGGGGCCGCAGAGGCGCAGCACCTCGTCGGTGGACAGCCGGTTGGCGCGGTCTACCCAGGCGATGCCGATCTTGAGGTTGAAGAAGCGATCGGGGAAGCGAGTGGTTTCGTACTCGCGCAGGATTTCGCCGGGGTCGATCAGCGTCGAGAAGAGCTGCGAGATGAGATACCCGTGGGACTCCCGCCCGGGATGCGTCGCCACCCACTCGCCGGCTTCGGGGTCCAGCGGGGCGTCACACTCGGGACAGGCGAGGTACGCGTTGCCGTCGGCGTCCTTCTGGATGATGCGCACCTCGGTGTTCAGGGTCCGTGGGAACGCCAGGGCCGGGGCGGTCCATTCGTTACACGCCGGGCACTTGAGGTGCCAGTGCCGCTGGTCGCTCGCCTGGAACGCCTCGTCGATGCCGAAGTCGGGGATCGATGGGATTCGCTCAGTTCGATGACGCGCTTGTAGCTCGAGTGCGAGAGCCGCTCCTTCGCACGAGTCTTGGCGTCGGGCGTGGCCTCGTCCAGCTCGTCGAACACGATCATGTCGGCGGGCACGGACTTGATCCCGATGGGCGACTTCTCATGCCCCGCAGGTAGAGGTAGCTGCCCTCGATGCGCTTCAGCCCAGCGGTGTCGGTGTCGGTCATCGCCTTCTGGAGGAACGCGTTCTCCTCGATGAGCGGGCCGCACGCGGGACTTCGAGAACTCGATGACGTCGCGAGCGAGTCGGGAACAGAGATACATCACGTGAAGTCCCGAGAGACACGCGTGGATGCGAGCGCAGGATCGCCCAGGTCGTGCCCCCGATCTGCGCGGCCTTGATCAGCACGACGTGCGGGCTCACGTCGTCGTAGATCGCGCGCAGGTAGGCATGACCCGCGAAGGCAAACGGCTTGCCGTCGAGACGCACTTCGACGCACCGCCCAGTTCGCCAGCGGCTGACGAGCGGGTGCGTACTCGCCGGGGAGACGACCTCCATGAGGCGCCCGGTGAGATAGCGGTGGACACGTCATGCGTCGACGTCCGCCGGCTTCAGGCCTGCTGCGGGAGCTTCGAGCCAGCACCGTGAGCCGGATCTGGTCGCGCGCTTCCTCATCGGGCACGTGTTGCTTTCACGGCGTCGATGAACGCATCGACCAACGCGCGCGACTCGGCCGCCGCCTGGGCGCGGATCGTGCTCCTCGTTCTCCCCGGTGAGGCGAGAGGCCGCGTGCGAGTCGTTGGCCTTTCTGAACTCTCTCGACGATGTGCGTGAAGCCGTTCCAGCTCGCGGATGCCGTGCGCCGACGTCGGTCTTCATTGCCTCGCCCACCTGGGCCAGGATGGCGTCCCAGTAACGGAAGTGCCGGAGGTTCAGGCTGGTGCGTTCCCCGGCCAGGGACTCCACGAGCTTCTCAGCCGCCTGCTTGATCGACCTTCGGACGCGGAGTTCGTCCCAGTCCTCTTCCTTGCGATAGCGGGCGACGGTGCGAGGCCTTCATGCGTAGCTTGCGCGCGATGGCGGCGTTGGAGTCCGAGCTCGCCGGTCAGGAACAGGCGCCGGGCCTCCTCACGCTTCTGTCGGCGCGTCAGCATCGGGGGCTCCTTCCAGGTAGTGGCGGGCCAGGTTCAGAAGGCCACGCGCCTTCCGATCGCGCCCGGTGATGCCGTCCGAGGCGCGCTCGACCGCGTCGGCGATGAGCGTGGCGTGCTCGGGATGGACCACGTAGGTCAGGACGACCGGCAGGGTCTTCTCGGTCTCGGCGGCCTCGTCGGCGAGCTGGGCGGCGATGTCACCGGCGGGGAACTCGAGGAGCGCGTGCAGGTCTCTTGATCTCCGCTTCGCTCTCGGGGACGAGGCCGGCCAGGTCGGCGCTCGACATGGACGCCCAGGAGCGAGTGCAACAGCTCGGCCCGGCGCACTGGGATGTCGTCGCCTTCGAGCCGGTTCAACGTCGCCAGGAGCACCCGCGTCTCGGTGTCGTCGACGTTCCAGACATCCACGCGAACCGTCTCGTGTCCCAGGCTCTCCAGGGCACGCGCACGATGGTGCCCGTCGATGACCTCGTACTTCCCATCGTCGCGTCGGGATGTGGCCGCACGATCACGGCGGGATAGCGTCCGTTGCGGCGCAGGTGACCCTTCGGAGTTTCTCGAAGAGATCGGGCGGCATCTGGTTCGCGTTCATGGGGTGCGGGACGAGATCGGCGATGGGGACGACGCGCGTCTCGGGCACGGTGCTAGGACTCGAAGGCATCGACAGCCCTCCTCTCGCGGATACGCTGGATGAGGCGGTGCTCAGGGTCGACGGCGACGACCAGGAGTTCGCGGTTGCGGGCGCGGGTCTCGGCGCGGGCGACGCTGACGCCTTGTGGGCATAGGGCACCTCGATGAGGCGCGTCTCGCGTCCGCATGCAGCGACGCGGTCCTCGAGGTCGGCACCGGACAGCTCGGCGTTCCCGTAGGACAAGAGCCAGACCGGGATGTGGACCGCCGAGTCGAAGAGTGCGTCGAGTAGATCGACCGACTCGCTGAACCGGCTGACGGGCTTGGCCTCGCCGTCGAAGATTTCGTCGAGGATGCGGTACTCGCGCTCGTATGGCGTCGTGCCGGGATACGGCGGGTCGAGGTAGACCACGTCGGCGTTGACCGTCGGGAGCACGTCGATCGCGCTACCCTTCGTGGACGTCGCCCTCGCCAGCGATGACGCCCCCGTTGATCGCGCTCCATGAACGCTCGCAGCTTCGCCGGGGCTCGTGAGTCTCTTCGCGTCGATGTAGACCTTCACGCAGCGACTCGGTGATCGCTTCGAGCTCGCCGGTGGCCACGCGGTGTGCCGTTCCAGGGCGGACCTGCGCCATCGGATGCGCGGCCATCGCGAGCTTCGCATGGCCAGGAGCTTGATCAGGTTCGCCTTCGCACTCATCGGCGGTCGCCTCGGCGGTCGCCAGGGCACGGTCGAGCCATCGCGCCACGTTCGCCGGCAAAACGCTCGGGACGTAGAGCGCCTCGATTGGTCCCGGGCGTCGGGATGTCGGCGCCCGCGATGCGAAGGAGATCGGCCTCGGTCAGGTGGACACGCGCCCGTTCGCGACCAGCGCCCGGGCCACGATCACCGACCGCTCGGCGATGTCGATCGCGTGGACGTGGAGAAACCCCTGGGCCTTGGCGAACAGCGACACCGAGCCGCCACCGGCGAACGCGTCGACGAACCGGGCACCACCCCAGAGGCGGCGTGGGAACGACGCGGTCCAATCTCACTGAAAGATCAGCGGGCGGCAAGACGGCGTTTGCCGCCGATGTACGCTGGCAGCGCCGACCAGATCGAGCGCGGCCTTGCGCACCATCACGCGCTCCCCCGGCCACGCGGGACCAGGACACCGCAGGACACCTAGAGGGCTGTTTTGGTATAAGCGCTCACGCGCGCGCGCGTAGCGTTTATACTGAAAAAGCCCTTTAGTGTCCTGGGGCGTCCTGCTACGCCGATCGCCCATGGAACGCGCCCCTCGCGATCTTCGTTCCCGGCAACACATTGCGGCTCGACCAAGACACGCAGGACAGCCAGGATGCTTTTTCGGGTTGAGGTCACAACAGGACACTCAAGACGCTTTTCCAGGTTCACATGCCTCACGAACGACCTCCAGTCACGGGGACATGGCGCGCAAGCACGATCCCGGTCCGGTAGGCCCGCCCCCCACGCTTCTTCTTGCCGACGCCTTTTTCCGTCAATCGCTCGCCCATCCGCTGACCCGAAAGCGGTCGGATGCCCGCCTCCTGGCAGTGGTACTTGTACGCGTCGTACAGCTCGCTGAATGGCACCTCATCGCCCGCGATCACCCACTCATCGAGGAAACCCTGGATCACGTCCATGTCGGTGAAGTAGTCGCTCGTGGTCGCGTCGACGGCCGTGCACGAGCCGACGCCACCTGCCACCTGGTACGCCCGGCAGCCGGCCAGGAGCCAGTTCAGGATGCCCGGGAGCTCGGCTTTGAGCGCCTCTGCGAGCGTCGTGTCCTCACGGCCAGCGAAGCTCACGTTGAACGGCAGGAGCCTGAGACGCGCCTTGAGCGCGGTGTCGGTGCCCTTCACGAGCGGGCGATGGTTTGTCTGCAGAATGCACTTGCCGACCACCTGGAACTCGTCGCCGTTCTCGCGCATGCCGCGCGCGTAGATCGTGTCGCCGCCGCTGAGGCGCTTGATGGTGCTCTCGTCGAGGTACGTCCCGAATGCCCCCTCGGCCGTGGTGATCATCCGCGCGCCCCGCATGCGCACGATGTCGGGCCGCGCGCCGGCATCGTCGCGGTACCGGCTCTCGGTGAACGCCGCGAATGGTACGGCCACCGCGTAGTCGCCCAGGACGTCGCGAAGGCGCTCGAAGACGGTCCCCTTGCCATTGCGGCCGGTCCCATGCGCGATGAGGACCACGTGATCGCGGATGACCCCGGTGAGCGCGTAGCCGCCCCAGCGCTGGAGGAACGCAATCGCGTCGGTGTCCCGGGCGAAGATTTCCTCGAGGCACCGCTCCCAGCGCTTGGCGCATGCCTCGGGGTCATGGACCACCGGTGACTGCCGCGTGATCAGATCGGCCGGATCGTGGGCCCGTAGGGTCCCCGAGCGGAGATCCAGGGTCCCGTTCGCGACGTTGAAGAGCCAGGGGTCGGCGTCGAGTTCGCACGCGTGGACGATCACGGCCGGCATGGTGGCCGCCTGGGCAATCATGTCCCGAAGTGCCCGGTGTGTGCGCGAGCGCACTGCGTGCGTGACGATCTTCTTGGCGTCATCGCCGGAGTCGCGCGCCTCGTCGAACAGCGCATTGATCGTCTTTCGCGCGTACTCGAAGACGGTGCCGGCCTCATCCCAGGCCCAGCGGCTCCCGTCCCACACGAGCCACGACCGGCGCTGCGGGCAATAGCGCAGCACGTCGCCGAAGCGGTCGACCAGCCGCTCGGCATTGCCCACCTCGTCCAGGCGGTACGTGCGCTGCCCGGTGGTACGCCCCGGCCCGAGGGGGCCTTCCCGATGGAACGCGATGCCGAGACGTGCCGCGAGGTCCTTGGCCCCGAACGATCCACAGCCTGCCGAACAGTGATAGCTACCCAGGTCGTCCTCATCACCGATCCAGATCGCGGCGGACGGATGCGTGTCGTCGTGAAAGATGCAGCATCCCCTCAGCTTGCCCGGCGCCGTCTCGGTGAACCCTTCCAGCTTCCCGGCCTCGGCCATGATCTCGCCCACGGTCTTCACGCGCGGCGACACGGGCAATGGTACGAGAGACAGCGGCCTCGGCTTCTCTCGTGCGAGCTCGAGGAGCCAAGCCGGCGCTTCCGCGATCTCGGTCTGGACCACCGTCATGGCCGCCACCGATCGACGATGGTGTAGCGCCTGCCGTCGACAATGGACCCGGGGCCGACGACGTAGCCACCGTCGCCACGCACGTCGATGCCGGGACCAATGCGCCGCGCCGAGTTCCGGACGCCGCCGTCGGGTACTGGAAGTAGAGATGGAACCCGCCCGAGGGGGTCCGCACCGTCAGCGTGGGCGGGATCTCGTCGTACTCGTTCTCCAGGGCCGTGAGCGTCACGAGCCCGTCTTCTCCCCCGGACTCGCCCGCATCATGCCCATGGCGATCGATATCGACGACGAAGACGCCGCTCGTCTCGCCCGTCACGATCCCATAGTTCGGCTCGGGATATGTCTGCCACCAGCGCGCGATCTGATCGGGGTCCAAGGATGCCTCGTCCGGCCAATGGCACCCGGCGACCGGCTCTTTGCCCCCGGGCCGGCACGGAAACACCCGCCATCCGCGCTCGGCGCATCGCAGGGCTTCCCGGTGCGTCTCGATGCCGTTCCTGTCCCCGATCACACCGCCACCTCCGCGTCGATCGCGGCCCGCTCCACTGCGTACCGCACGAGGTACCGTTCGGCGAACGCGGCCCCGAGCGCACGGCTGCCACAGAAGTACGTCGGCACCCGGTAGCGGAGCCCGATCGTGATCACCGAGCCCACGATCGAGCGCGGCCTCGCCTTCGAGCGATACCGATGCGCCGCGACGTCGGCCAGCTCGGCCTCGACGACGACGCAGGCCGCGTCGAACGTCCCGAGCCGTTCCATCTCCCGGAGGAACCTCGCCCGCTCTCGGGTCACACTCGCCACCAGGTCATCGAGCGACTTCCGCTCCACGGCGACCCACTCCTCCAGTCCCACGACCGAGTAGTCCCCCGCCGGCAGCGCCCGACGCACGGTCCGACGCTCCGGCGGGAACTCCCACGGTCGCTGCTCACGCGTATCGATCACGATCGACACGCCGTCCGGATCAAAACGGCGTCGAGCCAGCGGACACCTCGAGCCGCTTGTTGATGTACGTGTTCTCGTACTCGCCCTTGGTCTTCTTCGTCACGCCGAGCATGAGCCCGACGAGACCGTCGAGGGCGTTCGGCAGCTCGCCGAGGCTGTCCAGATGGACCCCGCAGGTCACGAGGTCCTTCTTGAGCCACAGCATGTTGTCCTCGGTCGCGATCATGTTCCGATGCCAGAGGACCTGGTCCTCGTGATCGGGCCCCATGATGCGAAGCCGCCACACGAGCATCAGGTTGCCGTTCTTCGACGTCGTGAGCTCGGCCGCCTCCACGGTGACCTGGTACGTCCCGTCGGGAACGGCGCCCTCGGGGGTCACCTCCAGGGCGGTGAAGGCGTCGTTGAACTGGGCGAGCACGCTTCCGATCTGCGTCATGGTCTGTCTCCTTGGTCGTTCCGTGATCCCATTTCCTCGGGGTTCGTTACCGAGAGGCGAAACGCCGCCTCGAACGTCTCGTAGTCCAGCTCGATCACCTCGGGCAGTCGCCCCGTGCGATCCCCTGCGTCGTAGCTCGCCGTCGGCTTCGTCCGGATGACCCGCCGCGCGCCGGGACCCGACCCGTCGAGATCCACGTAGAGCACGAGGTCGACCAGGCCGACCACGATGCGCCGCGGCTTCTCGGGCAGCGTCGGCATGACCCGTGTCCGACGGCCCCCGGGGTCTCGATCTCCCGCTCCTGGGCGTGAGAGATCAGGATGAGACCGCACGGCATGAACGCGAGCTTGGTCAGCACGCGCTGGAACTCGTTCTGCACGAGCGAGAAGCCCTTCCCGTAGGGCAGGTCCGCCTCGTGGTCGACGCCGTTCCGGCCGCAGACATGCTCGGCGCACATGCGGTACGCGTTGTCGATGGTGTCGATCACGACGGTCTTGAACGAGTGCTCGCCCTTCGAGAGCTCCGCGCACGCCGCCAGGAGATCGACCCACGAGGTGATCGGCTGCTGGTAGACCTCTAGCGCATTCAACCCGGGCTCGGTGGCCAGGAAGAGCGCGTCAGGGGCCTGGGCGGCGAAAGTCGACTTACCCATCTTGGTCGCGCCGTACATGAGCACGGTGTAGTCGGACAGATTGCTTTTCGGGGGCGTTTTCGTGATAGGCAGCATCTTCAAGGTCCCTCTCCAGATCCCTTGTGTCCTCTCTGACGTCGGCGAACTCGGGCGCGCTCCGTTCGGGTCCGGTGGCCGGGAAGAGTGCGTCGAGGGCTGCAGAGGCCAAGGCCGACTTGCCGATCCTGCTTTGGCCGTAAATGAGCACGGTGTAGTCGGCCAGGCGGCATTTCGGGGCGTTTTCTCTCTTGGCAGCATCACGCCCCCTCGGCTTCGACGTTCGCGTCCACTGCAAACCCGTTCTCACCGAGCCCTCGCGTCAGGAGTCCGGTCAGAACTCGTGCGATCGTCGTACCCACCGCCGACGACCCGTCGACGTCACACGTCCGGCGTCGCTTGTCGAGGCTGTATGCGGCTTGTAGCTTGACCTCGGCCTGTCCGTGGATGCCCTCGGCCGCCAGTTTCGCGAGCAGCAGGGTATCCTCGACGTCATCGAGATCGACCCAGTCGGCGAACGTGTATCGATGCAGACTCTCTGTCATGTGGCCTCCGGTGAGCGAACGCCACACCGACGATCAGCGTGGCGTCGCTCTACTATTTACTTACCGGAGGCATCGTCGTTCTGTAGGTTCAGATACTCGAAAAGATCGAGTTTCTCTAACTCGCGACGAACGAGTTCACGACGCCAATACACAGCGCTTCTCGACATGCCCAAGCGGGCCGCTGTTTCGGTTGGCGTGTAATGGCACAGCGTCTCGCTCAGCGGCTTCAGCGCGCCGGGGAGTCGTTCGAGCGCCCGACGCACATCCAGGTCGCGGTCAGCTCGTCCCACGTCCGGAGCGTCCAGAAGCCCGGCGTCGAGGAGCGACTCCTCGCGTGTTGGGCCGTCATCACCGTTTGGGTGGTCGTCCAACGACACCGTGCGTCCGTTGCGGATGCCGGCATGGGTCGATTCGAGCAGTGAATGGGCACGATTGCGGACCACCCGGTTCGCGAATGTCCGGAAAGAGGCACGTTCGGGCTCGTACTTGGCCATCCGGCGGTACAGATCGAGGAACAACTCCTGCTCGACGTCTGGCACATCGGACGAGCCCAGGTGGGCAGTTCGACAGCACATCCGCGCGCAGTGACGAACGAGTCGGACGACGTATGGATCAATCCCGGGGTACTGGTTTCGTGTGGACATCGGGTCCTCCGGTCGGAGGAGCCGTCGTGGATGTCCGCATCACGGTGGAAAGAGGAAAGCGGAGGCGTTGTGACATCGCCGTGATGGCGACACCCACAACGACCTCCGCTCTGGCGGTCAGTCGGTTGTCTGGTGGCTGTTCGGGATCTGCGCTTTCTGCCCTACTCCTCGAGCACGAGCCGGAACGGGAGGCCGTCCTTCACTTCAATGGCGGTGACGACTCCGTCGCGGAGATCGATCAACCTCTTGGCAAGTTCGGCGGATTGACGCTTCAACACGTAGTCCGACGAGGTGATCGACTTCCGTGGCTGCTCGGGGAACTTGATCTCTCGGACGACCCTCGGGGGCGGGTCCAGACAGACCTCACCGTCGACCAAGCGAACGTCTCGGATCTGACCAAACCCGACAGATTGGACGAGCGCGAGGAGACGCTGCATTGAGAGGGGGAGATCCGACAGGTTCTCCGGAAGGTACATCGCTGCTTCCTCCACCGTGGTGAGGACCAGGGGGACATCCCCGGCGTGACCGCGCGGTTTGCGATCGCACCGTTTTGGCCTCCGGCGGGGACGCTAGCGGCCGCCCGTGGACGTAGCGTGGACGTAGCGTGGACGTACCGTGGACACGGCAGGTTTTTCGAGGGTACTAGTCGATGGCGAGGCGAATGGTCCCCTTGGTCGCCCCGGGGTGTACAAGGACCTTCCATATCCCGGATCGACGGAAGAGGTCTCGTCCGCTCTTGGCCCTGGACCCTATTGCCTTGCGGACATCACTCAATGGAACGTCGACGGCTCGTCGAGGACTCCGGCTGACAAGGAACTCCATCGTACGCCCTTCGGTCACCGTCAACGCGTACGGTTCTCCCCGAACCGTTAGACTTCGAAAGCCAGGCTGGAAGACGACGTCATCCAGCCAGGCGAGCTTCACCTCTTCTCGGCCCGGCAGTAAAGACTCCAAATGAAGCATCGCATCGATGGAGTCACGCGTCTCAGCAAGAAGAACCGTGATACGCCGAGTGAGATCCTCGTTCGTTCGCGCCTTCTCAAATGCACGGGTAAGGTCGGGACCCCCCAGAAACCTGATGAGAGCTCGAACGAATATCGAGATGCGCGCCGGTGCGCTCAGCCAGTCTTCCTTGATCGGGAACCGAATGAGGTCGTTACAACTGGGGTAGACGGTGAACGCCAGCATCGGCAGTTCACTCAGATCAATGCCAAGGGCCTTTCGAAGGTCGAACATGCCACGGGTGAGAATCCACTCCTCGGTCTTGCCCTCTTGGATGTGTTGGAGGAACCGTTGCAGATCGCTCTGGTCGCGCGACTGAAGACTCTCGTCGCACAGATCGTTGCCGAAGACGACGCCATCGTTCTGGGGTCGACCGATGTAGGTCAGAACGGTAGACCCGCCAGACGCGTCGTCCAGCTCGTGCAAATAGCCACGCATCACGCGGTTCAGTCCTTGCGACGCCTCGTCGAAGAGTGGAAAGCCGTATAGGTACGGCGCGCTTTGCAGGGGCATCACGCCGTGTTCGCGTGTCACCTCGATGTTGCTTCTAACGACCACGTCGTGTTCGCTCGTCACCTCCAGGGCCGAGGAGGCGAACGGCGTAACGCGGACTCCCTTTGTACTTCCAATCGAACCCGTGCGTTCTGGGCCGGCCGGGCTCGCGTCGGTCGACGACGAGCTGTGATCCGCTCCCGTGCCGGAGAGCGGTGTCTCGTCTGCAGCCGGGCCGTGCCACGGCTTGGAGCGGTAGTCTGGTACACCTCCACCGAAGCGGGCGTCGCCACCACGGCGGTCGGAACTGCCCTCTCTTCCACTCGGACCCCAGACCGCCTTGTCACGCCACCCGCCACCGCCGTCCTTTCGAGAGTATCCACCACTCATGGCTCACCTCGCGCTGTTGGGGGTTGCTTCCGCTCACGGTACGAACCTAGACCAACCCCAGCAAGCGAATAGAGCGGACGTTTCCACTTCGGGTCCGGTAAGTACAAGGTAGGACCAATAAGGAGAGACACCCGATGGATCATCCGGCGTCAGATCACGTCGCGCGGCTTCTGGCGCCGTACCTTGCCCGTGCCTACCTCCGCCGGATCTCCGACGAGCCCCCCGACGAACGACTTGATGTCCCCCCCGCCGCGAGCGTCCATGTCCCCACGGTTGACACCCCGAGAGAGGAAGACGCGTGAGTAGCTTGGATCTCAACCAGGAGCTGGAGACGCTCCGGGGCATGACGGTCGCCGAGCTCCAGCGGCGCTACCGGGAGGTGTGGGGCGAGGACACGCGGACGCACTCAAAGCCCCACCTCGTGAAACGCATCGTCTGGAAGCTCCAGGCCGACGCCGAGGGGTTCAGCGGTCACCCTGAGGCCGTGATGGCCCGGGCCCGAGAGCTGGCCGACTTCGCCTTCCTGCGCACGCGACCGCCATCTGACGCCGAGGCTGGCGCTGACACATCGCCACGCGTCCGCAAGCGTCTGCAATCACGTGATCTCAACCTCCCGCCCGCAGGCACCGTCTTGCGCCGCGAGTACCGTGGCCGCGTCATGGAGTGCCGCGTCCTCGAACACGGCGGCTTCGAGTTCGATGGCGAGGTGTACCGATCGCTCAGCGGGGCGGCGAGGGCGGCCACGGGCGTGAACTGGAATGGCAAGGTGTTCTGGCTCAAGGCAGCGAGGGACTGACGATGGCCGTCCTGTCGACGACATCGCGCAACGGCAAGCGCCACGAGGCCGTGGTCATCAGGTGTGCCGTGTACTGCCGCGTCTCGGTCGACGACGGCCCCGACCAGGCTCTGAGCTCGACGGAAGCCCAGCACGAGGCCATCCTGGCCTACGTCGCGAGCCAGCGACATGCCGGCTGGACCGCCCTCCCCGACGTCTACGAGGACCGAGGCTTCAGCGGCGGCGACACACGCCGGCCCGCGTTCCAGCGGCTGCTGCGAGACGTCGAGGCCGGCGAGGTCGACCGCATCGTGGTGCACCGCATCGACCGGCTGAGCCGAAGCCTCGCCGACTTCGTCCGGATCATGGAGACGCTGGACCGCCACGGCGTCGGGCTCGTCAGCGTGACCCAGCAGCTCGACACGTCGAGTTCGATGGGCAAGCTGACGATGAACCTGCTTTTTTCGTTCGCGGAGTTCGAAAGGTCGATGATCTGCGAGCGGACGCGGGACAAGATGCGGGCGGCGCGTCGTCGGGGTCAGTGGACGGGCGGCGTCCCGGTGTTGGGCTACGACATCGCCGAGGGTGGCGGCGGTCTCGTCGTCAACGAGGCCGAGGCCGAGCGGGTCCGCGCCATCTTCTCGACCTACCTGGAGACCCGATCGTTGTCGGCCACCATCGCCGAGATCCGCCGCCGGGGCTGGACCACGAAACGCTGGGTGTCGGCCTCGGGTAAGGCACATGGTGGCGGCGAGTTCGGGAAGTCGACGCTCCAGAAGCTCCTGACGAACCCGCTCTACGTGGGACGCATCCGGGCCGGTGACGAGGTC
>CBDCYW010000006.1:0-33769 GCA_965224245.1 Candidatus Eiseniibacteriota bacterium
ACATCCCCAGCGATGAGCCGGATCGTTCCGGTACATGGTTCCACCAACCGGTCTACGTCCGGAACGAGCCCCATGGTCCGGACGAGCGCAAACGCACGAACCGGAACGCCTGGGAAGACGTCCTGCACGTGCGAGGCCGCCGCGAGAAGCGTCGCGCCCTTCGTCACGACGTCGTCGACGATCGTAATGGCCGACGGGCTTCCGAGCACGGCACGAGCTTCCATCGAGCTCAGGTGCTCGTGAACGGTGGGGCGTTCCCCGGGTGCGGCCGACGCCGAGCGCTGAACCGCCTGGATCCGCCAGAGGCACTTCACCGTCTCGCGGCCCAGGCCTTGGGCGACAAGCTCCTCGCAGATTCGCCAGGCAGGCCAGAGCGCCCCGCGAACGAGCGGCGCCCTTCGAGGCGTCGCCACGAGTGTCACGTGCGGACCAAGGAACTCGTCGAGTCCTGCAGTCTGTAGTGTGCCGACGACGCGCTCGACGACCTTTGCGATGACCTGGGACTGGTCACGTTTGATCGCGTACGTCAGGTCGCGCGACCGCTGCGAGGTCTCGGAGCGACCCCGCGGCGAGTAGACGAGGAAGGAGCCGAAGGCGACGTCAGAGCGTAAGGCGGGCGGCGGCAACGTCTCGCTCGGGTAAGAACTCGAAGACCGTATCCAGGGCGTCCACGGAGGCGCCTTGCGCGCCGTACGACGCCATTTCCTGTGGCCAGCCCAACGCCTCGTCCCCGAGGAGTTCCTCCATGAGGTACAGCGGCCGACCGAGGCGGAGCGCTTCCCAGCCCTGGTGAATGGTCCCGCTCTTCCCCCCTGCCTCGACGATCACGGTCGCGTGCGAGACGAGCGCCATCGTCCGGTTGCGCATCGGGAAGTTCTTGCGGCTGGCCGGTGCGCCCGGTGGGAACTGGGAGACGGCCAGGTGCTCCGCCATGATGCGCTCCTGCAGCACCCTGTTCTCCGGTGGATACGTCCGATCGAGCGGCGTGCCGAGCACGGCGATCGTGCGCCCACCGGCAGCCATCGCCCCTTCGTGCGCGGCGGTGTCGATCCCGGCGGCAAGCCCACTCACGACGACCGCGCCGCGGGCCACCAAACGCTCGGCAAGTGTTCGTGCGCGCTCCACGCCAGCCGCTGATGCGCGCCGCGAGCCGACGATGGACACCCGGGCCCCCTGGCGGAGAACACCGATGTCGCCCGCTACGAACAACGAGCGCGGCGCGTTCTTCTGCTCGACTTGGTTCAGCGGACCGAGCAGCGTCTCTGGCGTGTGTTCCTCAAACTGTCTCGTCATCATGGGTCTTCCTCACTTGGTTTCATAGTGCCCCATCTTCGCTGTTTCGGGAAGTCCCGCGTCAAGAGCCCATAAGCAACCTCCGGATCCTGGTCGAAAGCTACTTGGAGGCTTATACATACCCCCGAAGCCCGTCGACGACCGGCAGCATCGCTCCGCATCTTCGACCCCTCATGATGGAGGTCGCCAGATGACCCTCTTCCGCCTGCACGCGTACAGCGTCAGTCCTCAGCGGACCACCGATGCCGTCGTCGAGCCGCCCGGCGGCGCCGTGAATGTCACGGCGGAGTTGCGGCAGGTCCTTGAGGAGAACACTCGCCGCGCTCGTTTTCCGAGCTGTACGGAGGTCCACTTCAACGTGGACGCTACCACCCGCACGACCCAGACGCGCGACGACATCATGTCCTACGCGTTCGGCGAATCCGCCACGGCCAAGGCCGCTGCGGTGCGACTCGCGACGCGGCTCGCCGGGGCGATGGATTTGCGCTCTACGCACGCCCTCTTTGTTCTCGCCGCCGATCGCGACGACGACCGTCGCCGTGTCTCACTCTGGACGTTCCCGCAGGACGACGCGTTCCAGTTCCGGAACCGGCGTTCCGGCCCTACGATCCGGTTGCTCACCGACGTGTTCAGCCAGTCTTCCCGTCTTCGCAAAGGCGCGCAGTTTCATGGTCGCAAGCTGCGGAACCACTTCCTCACCGGCCGCGTCCTCGACTTCCAGGCAAGCCACCCGTTTCGGGCCGTCGCGGACTTCTGGATTACGCACTTCCTCGATTGCTCACTCGCGATGGGCAACGATAGCGGCACGAAGCTCCTTGCACGCACCCTCCAGAAGGCGCACCAAACGTGTGAGGATCTGGTACAGCGGGAGCAGCTGTACCTCGCGGCGATGCAGATGCGACGATCTACTCGGAAGCGCATCTCCCTCTTTGGCTTCGCTGATCGGTACCTCGACGGCGACGCGAAGGCCACGTTTCTTGGCGCCGCGCCGACTCCGGATGCGATCCACGCCGCCTTCGAGTTTCAGACGTCGGTGTTCGACGAGGTCATCAGCTTCCGGATCTTCGAGCTCGACAACGGCGTGTACGTCTCCTCTCCCCTGACGGAGATCGGAGAGTCCGTGAAGGTCACTGGAATCGCAGAGAAGAAGCTCTCGTGCAAAGGGACCATCGTCGACGAGAAGATGAGGACCCGACATGCCTGAAGACGACCTGAAGCGCCGGTACGAAGCTCGCCTCTCGGTGCTCGAGGAGCTCCAGACCCGGCTCGATGCGGAGACCCAGGACGCACTCCGCGGTCTCCCTCACATCGATCGCATCGCCTTCCGGGTCAAAGGTCCAGACTCGTTTGCCACCAAGGCGCACGATCCGGAGACGGATCCGCCGTACACGGATCCACTCGTCGAGATCGAGGACCAGGTTGCCGGTCGTGTGATCGTCTTCTTCCTCGACGACATCGAACGCGTCGAGGATCGTCTCCGCGGAACGTTCTCGACCGTCGAGCGCGCTCACCGCCACCCTGAGCGGGACGAAGAGTTCGGGTACGAGTCTCGGCACTTCATCTACTCCATCCCGCCTCACCTCACTCCGAGCGGGTGGACTGATCGTGACGATGTTCCCACGACCTTCGAGCTGCAGATCCGCACGATCATGATGCACGCGTACGCGGAGCCGCAGCATAACCTCGCGTACAAGAGCGCGACCGACCTCCCGCAGGACATTCGGCGCGAGCTCGCGTGGATTGCGGCTTCAGCCTGGGGCGCCGACCAGGCCTACGAGCGCATACGGAAGTGGCACACGGACTCGAATCACGACTAACGTTCGCGTCCGAGCCCACGAGTTTCGCCGGCGAAACTCACCACGAAGCCGCTGCGAATGCGTGCGATTCGTGGAGCGCGAAGAAGAAAATCGCCCTCGCCAGACCTGCGCCGCTTTCCGACTTATCCACAGTTGCCGTCACATGCCCCTAGATGCTATGGTGCCCGCCAGGGACTACCCACGGGGGCCGTAACCACATGACCAACAAGAAGTTGCACAGCACTACCGAGGTCGCAGAGCGCGCCGGCGTGAGCCGGGACACGCTGCTGCGCTGGCTCAAAGCCGGGAAGATCCCGGAGCCAGGTCGCAATCGAAACGGCTGGCGAGTCTTCACCGAGAAGGAAGCGCGGGCGGTTGAGGAGTACGCCAACCGCTACACTCCGAGCCCGCGCCGGCGTCAGGGGCATCTCTTTCGTAAGGCGAACTAGCGATGTCCCCCCGCATCATCGCGGTCACCAACAACAAGGGTGGCGTCGGAAAGACGCACACGGTCTTTCACCTCTCCGGCGCGTTCGCGGAGCAAGGGAAGCGGGTCCTCGTCGTGGACCTCGACCCGCAGGGCAACCTCACGAGTCTCCTGCTCCCGAACCGCGAGCGCCCCGGCACGCTCTTCGACGTCCTCGTGGAAGACGTCCCGCTCGCGCAGACGGTACACGCCACCGAGTTCGACGGCATCTCCATCGTGCCGTCGACGCCGCAGCTCGAGAACCTCGACGCGTTCCTCCAGAACGAGCCTGACGCGCAGATCCGGCTCGCCGACGCGCTACAGGAACTCGCGCACGGCGACGCCGAGCCGTTCGACGTGATTCTCCTCGACTGCCCGCCGAGCCTCGCGCTCACGACGCGGAGCGCGCTCGCCGCGGCGCGGCACGTCCTGATCCCGCTCGAAGCGGACAAGTTCTCGGTCGAAGGCCTCGACCGGCTCGTCCGCGCGATCCAGTCGCTCAAGCGAGCAGTGAACCCGCACCTCGAGATCGCCGGGATCCTCATCAGCCTCTTCAAGGAGCGGCGGACGATCGAGAACCTCTACGCCGAAGCTCTCGGTGACCGGGCCATCCACGTCTTCGAAACGCGCATCAAGGACTCGACCAAGTACCGGGAGGCGATCACCGCCCGGCGGCCCATCACGCACTACAAGCCGACGTCGGAGTTCGCCGACGCCTTCCGGAACCTCACCCGTGAACTCGAGCAGGCCTATGCCACCCGAACCCAAGAAGCGTAAGACCGCCCGGGACCGCCTGGGGGGCATGGTCGACAAGACCGTCAGCGTCCTCGACGAGGAACGGAGCATCGAGGAGCCGGCCTTCGAGCACACGATCGAGAGCGCGGAAGTGCGGGCCGCGCTCCGACGGAACCGGCAGTACGGCGACCTGCCGCTCAAGGTCATCGAGGCCGACCCGGAGCAGGTCCGGAAGGTCGACACCACGAGCGAGGCGTTCGCGGAGTTCGCCGGGTCCATCCGCGAGCACGGCGTGCTCGAACCCATCACGGTCCGCTGGATCGCCGAGCGCGAGGTCTTCCAGGTCGTGACCGGCGAGCGCCGGTTCCGGGCGGCCCAGGTCGTCGGGCTGGAGATGATCCCCGCCATCGTCCGCGAGTTGAGCGACACCACGAAGGCGATCCACCAGCTCGTCGAGAACATCCAGCGCGAGGACATGAACCCCATCGACGAGGCCAAGGCCTTCCGGCGCTACCTCGCCGCCACCGGCGGCACGCAGGAGGCCCTCGCCAAGGCGGTGGGGAAGAGCAAGGCCTACGTTTCGCAAATCATGAGCCTCCTCGAGAAGCTCACCCGGGAGGAGCAGGACGACCTCTCGGGAGTTTCGCCGGCGAAACTCCCCGGGAAATCGCTGATTCTAGAGGCGATCCGGATCCCCGACCCGGAAATTCGGCGGTCGGTCCTCCGCGGCGAGCTCACCCGGGACCAGGCACGGAAGCAGGTCCCCCGGCCTTCGAAGGCCCCGCAGCGCGGGCGCCCGAAGCATGCCTCAAAGAGCTTCAGCGTCGACGACCCACCAGCCACCGTGACCGTCCGGCTGAAGACCGGGACCCTGGACGAGGATGCCGTCCTCCGGGCGATCCAGGCCGCTCTGCGGCAGCAGCGGAAGCAGTCGAAGAGCCAGTCATGACCCCGATCCGAGCAAGGGCTGTTGTGTTAGTAGAAAAGGGCTGTCGTGTTAGAAAACAAGGGCTGTTGTGGAAGCGAATCAGGGCTGTCGTGTTAGAAAACAAGGGCTGTTGTGTCAGAAAATCGCAGCTAAGCCGCTGCCACTAGCCAAGTTATCGCATGCCTAATATTCTTACTGTATTAACTTACTCACACACACGGGAAGCAGGTGTGTGCGTTGACTGATCACGAAGACCCCAGACCCATGCCGCAGCATCCGAAGGAGGATCGAACCCACGTCGTCGTCGCGAACCCCCTGGAGGGGATCTCGCCGAAGCTCATGCGCGAGGCAAACCTCCTGCGCCTCCCGACCTTTCCGCTCCAGAAGCGTCTCTCGTCCCGCTTCCGTTCCGACAACCACTCCGGGTTCTTCCGGCACCAGATCGAACGGCCGTCGCGGCCCGACGGCAAGGCGGGGCCGGCGGTCTGGCGCGTCGAGGGACCGGTCCGGCCAGCGGACAAGTCCACGTTCGTCGGCGTCGAGTCCTACCTCCGCCACCGCTTCCGGGACGCGGCCGTGCCGCGGCTCGTCGAGGTCGAGAAGATCGGACCGGTGCTGCGCCACATGGGCATTCGCGTGCCCGGCAAGCGCGACATCCAGGGCTTCGCCGAGAGCGTCCACAGGATCGTCGGCACGACCCTGTACTCCGCTGGCTTCTGGAGGGGGTTCCGGGCCGACCGCGAGAGCGGCCGCGAGGAGGAGTTCTACGTGACGGCGAGCTTCCACCTCTACGACGCCGCGTACTTCAAGGGCGACCCGCTTCCCGACGGATCCTACCTGGCCCGGGGCATGGTGCTGCGGTTGAGCGACGAGTACCTCGCGAGCCTGAACACGGCCAAGGTGATCCCGCTCGACTACGACCTCTGGATGAGCCTCCGCAGCACGTCCTCGCCGGGGAAGAAGGGGCTCGAGGGGAACTACGTCGCCCGCCGGCTCCTCGAGATCCTCTCGCCGAAGTTCTACGGCATGGTCCTCTCGCACGGCACGCACCTGCAGCAGGACTACGACGAGCTCTGCGAGTACCTGCCGCTCGAACCCCGAGGCTACCTGTCCCAGGCGAAGGCCAGCCTCCAGACGGCCCACGAGTACCTCGTGAAGCGGCGCTTCCTCGGCCAGGAGCCCGAGTGGGAGTGGACCGCCCAGCGCCGGCGGCTGGTATACGCGCCCGGCGACCGGTACTACGATTTCCACCACGGCCAGCAGATCCGGCTCTTCGAGGGTGGTGAGGAGGCCGGCGGGACCGAGGAGAAACCCCGCACCGCGGCTGCGACCGAGCAGCACCCGGAGCCCGTGCTCGTGGACGAGCTCGTCCGCCGGGGCTTCGAGCCGCGCCAGGACGCCGAGACCTACGTGCGGACGCAGGCCGAGGAAGTCCGCCGGCAGCTCCCCTGGTTCGACTACGAGCTCGAGCGCCAGGGCGATCGGATCCAGAGCCCGGGCGCCTGGCTTCGGAAGCGGATCGACCGCCGCATGGGCAAGCCCAGGGGCTACGTCAGCCCCGAGGAGGTCGCGGCGAAGCGCCGGCGAGTGGAAGCCGATCGAGACGCGAAGCGCCGGGCCGCCGCCGAGGAGGACGACCGTCGGGTGAACTGGTGGAAGTACCAGACCCCGGAGGAGAAGGCGCGGTCCTACATCGACGGGGTGTGGCTGTTCCGCTGGAAGAACAAGCACGGCTACGACCGCGAACCGAGCCAAGCCGAAAGGGACGAGGCCTACCAGACCCAGATTCGCAAGCTCGAAGTCGAGGCCAAGGCCCAACGGGCCGCGTACCGGCAAGAAACTGGCCAGGTTCCACCAGAGCCACCAGGACGCACGGAGAGCGCCGTTTCGGTTCCGGACAGGGGTTGACCCGTCCTGGACCCCGAAACGCGCTCCTGGACCCCTCCACGCAACGCAGCGAAGCCCTCACGGATCCACCACGCCTCACCCCATGTCCCTCGATGCCTACACCGCATGGATCTTCACGGTCGGCGCTCTGACTGGTCTCGGTGTGGTCGCCTTGGGCTACGCCACCTACCAGCAGGTCTGGATCCTGCGCTATCTGCGCCGCCGGCGCCGAGGCCGTCGGCACCGGGGAGGAGAGGGTTGGTTCGGCCCACCCCGCCCTCCAGACAGAACGCGTCTCGGCTAGAGACGCCCGCGTGAGCGGTCAGCCCAAGCCAACGACAACCACCGGAGCTGCCCGTGACCGGGTAGGACGCTTCGGACTGTCCACCGGACACTCCGGCGCGTTCCTCGGAGTCGGAGGCGAACCACGGACCCGGAAACGCCGGCGTTTGCCGGCGAACCCTCGTGGCCGAGGGTCGAGGGAACCAAGGCATCGCCCTCGTTCCTCGGGCTCCAGCGGTTGCTCGCCTGCGGCTCGCGTTGGCCTCCCTCCGCTGTCTGCCTGGACGCCCCGACGTGCCACTGGCACCTCGGGTCGTGCTGCGGCCTCCAGCTTCCGGTCGGCTTCGTTGCGCGCGCTCGCCCTCCGCCGGGCTTCAGGGAAACCGATTTTGCGTCCATCGCACCCTTCGGGGTACGATGAAAAACTGGACACCAGGTCGGCGCTGCACTGGAATGCAGCTCTCCCTGATTTCCAGTTTTTGCGCTCGTAACCTCGCTATGCAAAATAGATTTCCCTTTCGCCCGTCTCCGGGCCTCGTCCGAGCCCCTCAACACGTTCCCCCAAGCACACGAGCAGATCGTCGTGCGCATGGGGACCCCGCACGTGTTGAGGCGGCGTCGCCTCGCTCCTGGCCCGGCGCCGCTGGCGCCGCGCGGAGCGCGTCTCCTTGGGTCTTCGCCCCCACGGGCTGCCTCTGGTGGTGGCAGCGGACGTGGGGGCTGCGACCTGCTCGGACGAGGCCCGGAGACCTCAAACCGAGACGGACGCCGGGTCCCGCCGGCCTTCGGCCGCCCGGCGTCCTAGACCTCGCCGGCGCCCCTTGGCGGGGCTTGCTCGGTCACTCGGTTTGGGCCTCGGGCGAGCGCGCGCGGAATGCGGTTGTCCCGCGCGATGGCGCGGGACCGGTTGCTCTCTTGGACCCCACCCTTGCCGCTGCGACCGCGTGCCCTCGGCGGCTGACGGATCGTTCCCGGTGGGGGGGAGCGCCCCTGCGGAGCGAAGCGACGGTTGCCCAGGGGCGCGGTGGGTGGTACGACGGAGGCCCGGCCGTCGTGGCCGGGTGAGCACTATGCAAGGCAAACCTCGGATGCAAACGCTGATCGATCTTCGCCGCGGGGAGTCCCGCCGGGGCCGCATTCCGAAGGACGAACTCCCGCCCTGGGAGCCGGGCACGAGCGCCTTCCGGGTGCTCCGGTTCCTCCGGGATTACCGGTACCTCACGAGCGAGCTCGCCGGGATCCTCTACGAGGCCCACCATGGGCGGGGTCGGTACCAGGTCCGGAACCAGCTCACGTTGCTGGAGCGGTACGGGTACGCGAAGCGGCACCGGCGGCCCGCGGAGGTCGGGTCGAACCAGTACGTGTACACGCTGTCCGTGGAGGGCGGGCACCTCGTCATCGACGACAAGGACTGGTCGGCCGAGCGCCGGAAGGTCTACAACCGGGCCACGACGAAGTCGGACTACGAGCACGCCCTGGCCGTGACCTTCCTCCAGATCCTCTGGGACCTCGGGAGCCGCGAGCATGAGGATCTGTTCAGCACCGAGCTCTACTGGTCAGACAAGCACGGGGACGACCGGGAGATCACCAACGCCTTCGAGGCGACCGTCGAGGGTGATCCGGTCCGGATTCACCCCGATACGACGGTCCTCATTCGGCACGGCCGGCGGGACTACGTCCGGCCGATCTTCTTCGAGATCGAGCGATCGCGGAAGAACGACGAGCGGACCGCGAAGCGGTTCCGCGCGTACGCCGACCTCGTCACGGGCGGGCGGAAGGCCGTGGATGGGGTCTTCCAGAGGCACATGGGGCTCCGCCCGGAGCCCGGGATGGTCGTCTTCATCGCCGGCGACAGCGACCACGCGGCCCAGCTCTGGAAGCTCGCCCGCCGGCTCCTCGAGGTGGATCGTGTCGGGCACCGCAAGCTCCCCGAGTTCTGGTTCACGTCGCTTGACGAGCTGATCGAGGAGGAGACTGAAACCGTCGACGTCGGGACGTCCCGTAGCGGGGTTCCGCGCCGGCGGACCCGCATGACGCGGCGGATCATCCCGCCGCCGGCGTTCTTCGCCGAGGAGCTCTTCGTAAACCTCCACGGAAAGCGCGGTCGCCTCGTGGTGTGAACCCACAAGGCACGTCTTCCATCGTGCTAGGGGTATCGGGCGATGAGCCGCGACTACGATGTCTTCATCAGTTACGCACACGAGGATAGTGGGTTCGTCGAGATGCTCGCGGAGGATCTCGCCAAGTGCGGTTTGCGGGTGTGGCGTGACACAGAACAGATCGTCGTCGGAGACTATCTATACAAGAAGCTTCAGGAGGGCCTATCCTGGTCCAAGCTGATGGTCTGCATTGTTTCGGAAGCCTACCTTAAGTCGGCTTGGTGCGAACACGAACGTGTCGACCGCATGTATCGAGAGGTAGAAGCATCGCGGATCGAAGTCCTACCAATCCTCCTCGACGATTCTCCCATTCGTGAAATCTTTCCAGGGAAGATCTACTGCGATTTCAGAGACATGCACCACTATCACGAAGCGGTGGATCGGCTCCTTGACGCCCTGTTCACTCACATCGGTCAGAGGAGCGATCTGACCCCGTACTTTGACAACACCGTGCGTTTCAACGTGTGGACGCCGCAACGGGCTTCTGTTTGGTACTCATGCAGGAAGCAGTTCTGGTACGAGTTCATCGCGGCGGAGGTGATCTACGGTCGGACTGGTGGTGCCAAGTCTCGCCTGAAGGCCTTGAAGGAGTCGAGGGCTGTACGGCAGCTAATAGGTTACAAGGTGCGTGCTGAGATGAAGCGCTACCTCAGGGGGTGGGCAGACACGGAACCTGGTCAACTGGCTGATCGCATCCGACAGTTCGTTAGAGATCAACACGGCCCTACGCCTACGCCAGTGATGGAGTTCAACAACGGGATTCCGGTCACGCCGGAGCAGCTTCAGAACTGGATCGAAAGAGGCGTGGAAAGGTATCGCACGTGGCGGGACTCCCTCGCATCTCGTTACTCCGACTCCAACGGGTGGTCCACCGACAGGGCCCCGTTTTACAGCCCGCGCTACCAGTTCACGACGCCAAACTTCAAAATCGACGTGGGCTACACTCCCTTCGCTTGGACCGAGGACGAATCGACGGTTCTCTTTCTTGAAAACCGTCGCACGGACCGAACTTCTTCGCGGGCGAAGCGCCGGTTTAGGCTTCACGCTCTCGCGCTTTCACAACGCCGGTCCAAGACAGCGCGAGAGATCGCGGCACAGATCCTCTTTCTCGATGATGGCGTGGTAGAAGAAATGGTCTGCGAACCCTCGGAACTCGGGCAAGTGCAGCGAGAGACGCTGGCCATCGCCGAGCGCTATCATCGTGATCGCGTGTCGCGGCAACCAATTCAAGCTGACCTAGAACAGGTGAAGTGCCGCACCTGCAAGTACCTTAGCGTTTGCCATGAGGGTCTAGCCTTTCTCGATCTGCCAGTGAGTGGTGATGTGATTCCGCGCGAGGAGAATCAGACCCCGTTGTTCTGAGACGTACCGGGCGGCGAGCGGATGAGCGCGTAGGCCCGGTTGTGCTATTCTGCTCTGTACAGCCATGCAGCGTCGCGCCCGCCCCGCTTCGGCAACAGCGGATTTGGCGCGGTCACGTGGCACCCCCTGGTACGGGGTGGTGCGTGCGCGCAGTCACGAGTACCAGTCGTGGCCCGCGTGGGCGATGCCGGTTTGCTGTCGTACATTGGCCCCGCTCTTCGACGGCGGGGCCTTGTCGTCAGCTACCACTCGGGAAGGCGAAGGAAATCACCTCGCACTAGCCCCGGAAAGCGATTGACGAACTCCCCTCGAGATCCTCGCTAGCCCTCTTCGTCCCCCTCTTCCGCTCTCCCCGATCTGCTCCGCGCGCCCGTGCTCACCGGGGCGCGCGCTGACTCCTCAAAGATCAAGGAGGTCCGTGCCGTGGTAGCTCCACGAGACCGGTCCCGATTCCGCCTCGGGCAGACGGTCATCACCCGCGGTGCCCTGGGCACGCTCTCCGGCGACGACGTCGCGACGGCGATGCTCCGTCACGCTCGTGGTGACTGGGGCGAGCTCGTCGCCGAGGACCGGGCCGCGAACGACCGGGCCCTTGAGAAAGGCGGCCGTCTGGTCTCCGCCTACCGGACCGCCCGGGGCACCAAGTTCTGGATCATCACCGAGGCCGACCGCTCGGTGACCACGGTACTCCTGCCCGAGGAGTACTGATCCGGCCGCAATCCCGTAACTGACGATTCGTCGTCCGACCCTGACATCATCCCGACCCGCGATCGTTCGTCTCCGGGCACGTATGCGCGTCGCCTGGAGCCCGAACTGCGTTCGGGTCAGAGAGGAGCTGCTCGTGTCCGACGAGCCCCGCTACCGCGTCGGTGAAGCCGGAACGCCGACCTACGAGGCGCCGCCCACGAGACCGGTGACCGAACCCGAGCGTGTCTCCACGCTCTGCCGAGGCCTGGCCCGGCTGCGGGTCGAGGTGTTCCAGGTGCTCCTGCTCGATGCCCGGCACCACCTGATCCGCAAGGTCACGGTGAGCCGCGGCAGTCTCAACGCCAGCATCGTTCATCCCAGGGAAGTGTTCCGGCCGGCCATCGTGGCCTCGGCCGGCGCGATCCTCCTGGTGCACAACCACCCGTCTGGGCACCCGGAACCGTCCCGGGACGACCTCGAACTCACGAAGCGCCTGGTGCGCGCCGGCGAGCTTCTCGGGATCCCGGTGCTCGACCACATCATCATCGTGAAGTCCGGGTACCTCTCGCTTCGCCGCGAGGGGCACCTCGGGTGAATCCAACCGCGGTCGTCCGTTCCAACGGGCGACCGCTCTTCTCATAGCGGTCAATGCACCGACCGTGCTAGCATTGAATCCGATAAGGAGGTCTGCGATGCGTATCAATCATGCAGTGGAGTTCGAGTTCTCCGGATGTGAGTACCATCCTCCCGCTCCTGCCGGCGTAGCCTTCGATCTCGAAATGGCTAAGCGCCTCCTCGGGGAGGCTGGGCATGTCGACCCATCACAGTACCAACTCAACATGTATCGGGATCTGTTGTTGGAGTTCGCTCGCTCGCTCGCAAAGGACTTCAGGCGGCTTGAGCCTACGATTCAAGAGGACGTAGTTCGCCGTAAGGGTACGAAGGTCGCGCCACCAGCTTGATGCTTGGTCCCTAGCTTTCCCACGGCCTGTTCAAGTGGATCGCACATTCACACTCGCGGTCCAGCGGCTCGCTGGCTTTCCAGGCACTGTTGCCGAGTGGAATAGCCTCGACTCCGCAAGCCAATCTGTTTCGCTACTGAATGTCGTCGAGGCGATTGGATCACTTGGGATCGGTTCGGCGCATCCTGCTGTCAGTTTCCTTTCGATTCTCTCTCGTTGGACACTTAGGCTGCGAGGGGCCGGTACGCGAGAGAGCGCTATGCTACGGCTTCGTCAGAAGCTAGCCCTTCAAGAGATCGTCGACTTCGACGATGTTGCGTTTGTTCACGCCGTTCGTGATCACCCTCCGACCTTCATTGGAACCCTGGTTCTACTCGACACACTGCTTGCCCCCGCCATCCAAGAACGGCAGCTTGTAACACGATCGTATCTTGAAGATACTTTTCGGCTCGTGCTGGATCTGCTCCGCGCCGATCCGTCAATTCGGCCCGAGGACGCCATCTACCTCGAGCTTGTGATTCGGAAGGGTGGGTTTCCCAGAGACGGCCTGACGAGCATTGCGTCTCCTCCGGAATTGGTTCGCGCTGTACTAGAGGGCGCTGGTCCTGGCCGTTTTCGTTCTCTTGCGTTCACAACCGAGTGTCTAGGTCGCATCGGAGATTGCCCAAAGCTCTTCTCTCAGGCTCTTCATCAGCTTCTTCATTTCGCCGAACAAGACTACCTTGTCCCCGGGGATGGCTCGCAGCAGGATCACGCCTTCCCCCCGAGTTTGAAATGCTCGGATGAGTTGGTCGCTGTCTACAACGCCTGCCTCCTACTCCGATCAGCTCGTTTCGCGCTGAATCCAGACTCACTATCACGCCTCAGGACCTCTGTTCTCGCGAGCATGTTCTATCGTGGACAACGCTTTGACTCCCAAGCCGTCACGATCGCAGAGCAGATAGCCGAGATCATCAGCTCGGCAAGCAAACGAAACCGTCACCTTGGGCCCTCTGCTCTGGAAGATGATTGGCGGGATACTTTGGCCTGGGGCCTTGAGCAGCGTGGCTACAAGGTCCACGCCGAGGTTACGGAAACACATGGCTGCCGTCTGGACCTTCTCGTCAGTTCCTTCGAGAACGCTGATCCCATCTGTATCGAGCTGAAGCGCCTCAGCTACGCTCGCCAGCAGCGGGAACAGCTTGCGCAGCAGTTGCGCCGGTACGCTCGCGCAACAGATCGACATCTCGTTCTTGTTCTGATCAAAGACGTGCCCGGTCTCGTTGATGGTGAGGTTCCCAACGACGCCATCTTCGAAGACTTCTTCTTCGCGTCGGCGCCGATTGAAATAAGCCCGACGACATCCTTGTGGTTTGCCCTCCTTCGCCCCGGCCTGCGCCTTGACCGCGATGTTTCTGTCTCACTCGTGCTACATGACGTGCTCGAGTAACTGTCTGATGGAACCCGTCTCCCTCGGGAGGGAACCCTCTTGATCGTTTCTCAGTCGTACCGTGAGACAGCCCCTCCACGTTCCTGATATGGCACACTCTGGTAATTCTGGGCCATCGCAAACGCACGCTCGCCAGCCGCCTGCGAACATGATGGCAGACTTTCCCTAAGCTAAGTCTGGGACGTCACTTGATCACCTCGAACATCACTGGGTCGATCGCATAGTAGAACTCGCCGCTGTCGACATTCTGCAGTCGTATGAGACCGAGCTTTTCAAGAAAGTCAACGTTCTCGTCGATCGGAAAGATCCACGTGGATCGTAGTCTCGTTGAGCGACAACGCTCTACAGCCTCACGCAGGATCGAAAATTGCTTCGATGTCAGCATCTCTTCAAGCTGAGTCGGGACTAGGCCATGTCGCTCAACGGTGTCTAGAGTGTCGTGCATTTCGGCGGACTGACGGATGGAACGAATGAGTGTTTCCACATACGCAGGAAACATCAGATGCGCAGGCGACTCCGTAGCGAGCTGGTCCGTTCCGAAGATACACCAGTACTTGCGGTCGATGATCCGTGGTCGTCTGGAGCCAAGCGCGCCAGTTGCTCGCCACTGATTCTCAATCCTTGCCCAGAAATCCATGTTGGCATCATTGACGTCAAACCTCGCGTTCCCTGCAGCGTCGATTTCCCGGACGATCTGTAGAAGGGAAGGACCACCTGCCGGTTTGACCGGTAAGGGGGTGAGGATGATGGCTTGTCGCGGAAGAGTCGCTTCGTAGCGAGCGAGCAGCTCATCATACGGGATGATGTGACATCCAGGTGGTACGAGATCTTGCAGCTGAGCTGTACCCGTATCCGAGCGAGACTTTGAGGCTAACTCGTTGGTCAGGCCCGCAATGATAAAGAGGTAGCTCCGATTGCCGACGATGACGTTCGTCCGGAATCGAGAGACCAGCTCGCGTTCAAGGTCACGGGCATAGACAGTTGCCTGAGTGATGGCGGTAGTGGTGTCACGCGTCAGGATGATCAAGCCCTTTCTCGGCTCAGTGATGAGCCTTGTGTCAGGGCGCTTTAGCTCAATGACTCCAAACGAGGAAATCACGGAAGTCTCGCGCGGGTAGAAGACGAAATCGGGTTCACTTCTTCCTGGTCTGCCAAGTGGTCGAATATCATGTGATTCAACACGCAATGGAAGGGAACGAGAAAGGAGGTAAGGGCATCGCGTGAAGAGTCCTTGAAAATCCTTCTCCGAAGATGGACCAGTGAGCAGCCGCTCGAATTGCCGTCGGGCCTCTTCTAGTTCCTCATGTGTTGGCTGTTCCACGCCTAGCCTGCCTCCCGCCTCCTGCACGTCTGTCGACCTGCAGGCGTTGGGGCTTTGTTCCTCTTCCCAGGATGGCATACTTACGTAAGAAAGTGCCATCCGCGGGCTTGACGACCCTCCCCGGACCGGGGTAAAAAGCCCTCACAGTGTCATGGATGGCAGCTCTTCACCGGTTCGGGCCATGCCCAAGAAATACCAGCTCACAAACAGCGAATTCTACCTCCGGCCGGCCGACCTCGAGCGGGTGATCTACCGCGCCGGGAGCTTCCGCGACCGGTGCATCTTGAAGACCTTCGCGCAGACCGGCATCCGCCGAGCTGAACTCTCCGCCCTCGACGTCCGGGACCTCGACCTCGAGAACCGGCGACTCCGGGTCCGCGAGGGCAAGGGCGCCAAGGAGCGTCTCCTCCCGATCACCGAGGAGCTCGCCTCCGACCTCGCGCACCTGGTCGGGAAGCGGAAGATCGGCCCCCTGTTTCTTTCCCTCCGCGGCAGCGCCATCTCGCCGCGGTCGCTGAACCGGATCGTTGCCGACGCCGGCGAGCGTGCCGACGTGAAGAACCCGAACCCGAAGTACAAGGGCCGCCTCACCTGTCACCTGTTCCGGCACACGTTCGCGCGGACGTGGAAAGGGAAAGGTGGATCCATCGAGAGTCTCGCGAAGATCCTCGGGCACTCGTCGACATCGACCACTGTGGACCTGTACGGCACCGAGAGCATCGACGACGTCCAGGACAACTACGACCGAGTAATGGCAGAAACCTCATGACCACAGGAGTCGCAATGCCCGAGAAGGCGCGCCCGAAAAAGATCGCGAAGAAGCCCAAGTACACCGTGGACAAGGCTTCGGGGCGCCTCGTGATTGCTGGACCGGAAGAGGTCAACGCCACTCAGCCACTTCTCGACACCCTCATGAAGGAAGCAGGTTGGAATCCGAAGCAGATCAAGTCGCGACCGCAGTGGCGGGTCCCGGCGTCTCCGTCCGGCAAGCGCCGGTGGCCAGTCGATATCGCGATCTTTGATGACCCAGATTATGCTGACGATCCTGAGCACGTGCGGATCCTCTGCGAGTGCAAGCGCCCCGACGAGGATACCGGCATTGAACAGCTTAAAATCTATCTCGACCGCGAGCCGCATGCACGCGTCGGTGTCTGGTTCAACGGCCTCAACCACGCCGTGGTTTACAAGACGAGGAGCGGATACCAGCTAGCGCCCGACGGTACGCCCATCCCGACGCCGCAGGACCCGCTCTCCCCTACCGGGACGCGCGTCCTCACGTACTCTGTGCTCCGGCAGGCCCCTTCGCTGGTCCCCGTATTTCAGCGCATCCGGAACCGCTTGGCGACAATGGACCGCAACGTCAACCGGGACGAGGAGATTCTCCCAGACATTTCCGTTCTCCTGCTCCTCAAGATCCTCGACGAGCAACGTCACCGATTCCAAGAAAAGAAGCCTCTCCAATTCCAGATCGATGAGACGCCCTCTAAGACCGCCCGTCGCCTCAAGGATCTCCTGGATACCGAGGTCAAGCGGAACGCTCAGCTTTTCGGGGCGAATTCACGGGAGATCCGCTTCCAGATCGACGACGACAGCATCTACTACACTGTCGAGATCCTTCAGAATTTCCGACTCCTCTCGAACGAAACAGACGCCGTTGCAGAGGCCTTCCAGGTCATTCGTGGCAAAGCCTACAAGGGCGAAGAAGGCCAGTATTTTACCCCGCAGTCCGTCGTTCGCGTAGCCGTAGCAGCGATCGATCCTCGACCGGACGACCGAGTCATTGATCCCGCGTGCGGCTCCGGCTCGTTCCTGGCGACTGCCCTCGAGAACGTGATTCAGCACCTCAAAGAGCGCTACGGGTCCGACAAAAGCGGAATGGATCTTGCCCGACGCGAGTGGTCGACCACCCAGCTTTTCGCGATCGACAAAGATTCCGTCTCTGTCCGGCTCTCGAAGGCCTACCTCTCCATGCTCGGCGACGGCAGCACTCACGTCTACAAGGCCGACTCCATTCGAGCAAAGGGGTGGACCGCAAGTCTCGCCGCGACGATTCAAGACGGTGCCTTCGACGTCGTCGTCACGAATCCCCCGTTCGGGACCAAGCTCAAAGTCTCGAAGGACGTCGGGCGTCAGGAAGGCTACTCGCTCTCGGCCGAGTGGAAAAAGCGCAACGAGCACTGGGAACCCACGGGCAGCTACGCCGAGCGCGACCTCGGGTTGTTGTTCCTCGAACGCAGCATCCACCTCCTCCGCGACGGTGGCCGCCTCGCGATCGTCCTTCCTGACACATACCTCTTTTCCGACCGCTACGCCTGGCTCGTCCAGTGGCTTGGCCAGTACACGGTTACGCATTCGATCAACGTGCCGATCGAGGCCTTCGAGCCCCACTGCCGCGCCAAAACTAGCGTCATCGTCCTCTGCAAGGAGGCCCCCGCGAAGGGGCGCGAGATCATCGGTTCGTTCTGCGAGACGTTCGGCGAGGACAAGCACGGGCACCCGCGCTTCAAGTTCGTCGAGGGTCGCCAGACCGAGGAACGCGACGACGAAATGTCCGAAGCAGCCGAACTCTTCAAGGGACGGTCGCCCCGAAAGCCCTCGAAGCTCCACTTCCGGTTTTCTCAGGACGAAGCGGTCACCCGCGGGGTCCTGGTTGCCTCGTACTGGTGGCGCAAACCCTACCTTGAGGCGTTGGAGACTTTTGCTCGCGACAACGATTGCGAGCTCGTCTCCGTCGGCCAGTTGATCGAAGACGGCGAGCTGAAGGTCCTCGATGGCCACGGCAGCCCCAGCTCCCACTACCACGGCCGCGGACCGATTCCCTACGTCAAGGTCATCGACATCAAGAACTGGCGGGTCAACGAGAACCCCAAGTACTCCATCCCAAAAGACGTTGCAGAGAAGTACCGGCGCCGGAAGGTTCTCGAACCCTACGATCTTGTTACACCAACTCGGGCAAGCAAGAACATCGGCCTGTTCGGCGTCCTCATGCCCTGGCAGACACACGTGATCCTCACGCGCGAGATCGCGATCTGGCGCATCCCCAGGGAAGCGAAGCGCGTCGACCCCTGGCTTCTCCTGGCCATGAACTCGCTGCGCTGCGTCCACGACCAGTTCCGATACCTCGTTCTGATGCAGATGAACCGCGAGGATCTTGGTAGCCGCTACAAGGAGCTCCTACTCCCGATCCCCACAAAGAAGACCCAACGTGAGAAGTGGTCGCGGCCGATCCGCGAGTACTTCGAGGCCACGGCCCGGGCCCGCTCCAGCTATGAGGACCTCGGCCAGCAGCTTGATCCCAATCTCTTCGTCGATCGACCATGACCCGACGCGAGAATATCGATGCCCTCCTTGCGCACCTCGAGGAGGGCACTCTCGCTCGCGAGCTCGTCTCGCTCCTGCGCGAGACGGAACCCGACCGATGGGATCCGGTGCTTCGGGAACACCTAGAGCGACGCGTTCAGCAAGAAGTGAGTCGTCTTCGCAATGCCAAGGATCAATCGTCTTGAAGTCCAGGGCTTCCGCGCCTTCGGCGCGAAGCCACAGGTTCTGGACTTGCAGGGCCCCCTCGCTGTGCTCTGGGGTCCCAACAGCCGTGGCAAGACGAGCCTCGCCGAGGCCATCGAATTCCTACTGACCGGTCGCACAGTGCGTCGGGACTTTGTTGCCAGTGCTACCCGTGAGTTCTCCGGCTCCCTGCGCAATGCCCACCTATCGGCCGGCACGGACGTCATCGTCAAAGCAGAGATCGTCGACGCCGACGGTGAGCCCCACTCAGTCGAGCGGGTCCTCACCGCCGACTACACAGGACGGGATTCCTGCACGAGTGAACTCCGCATTGATGGGGCTGCCGCACAGGATCTCTCCGCTCTCGGGGTCCGTCTCTCACAGCCCCCGCTCGAGGCCCCGATCCTCATGCAGCACACTCTCCGCTACGTCGTTTCGGCAAAGCCGCAGGATCGCGCCGTCTACTTCAAAGCGCTCCTGGAGGTCTCAGACCTCGAGAGCGTTCGGACTGCGGTGGACCACTCGCGGAGCGCTCTTGACGCTCCACCCCCTCCCCTACTGGCCACGCTTCAACGCTGCGTCGCGCATGACTTCGCCCAGTCTCTCCGACCGCTTCAAACGATATCGCCCTTGCAACAAGCCGAACTCGACGGGGCGATTTCCGAGGCGCTCGCCCTGATACTTCACGACCAGGACATCCCGGACGGTCTTGAGAACCGCACGCGTGCCGTCGCCGATCTCCTCGGTACTAGGCGGCAGGCGACGTTCCCTACCAGCAGTTTCCAATTCGGCGCTGCTCCGTCCTGGACCCCGCCTGCCGAGCAGTCGTGGCAAGATCTCGCTCGCTTTATCGAGCTCCGTCGCGGCGTCGATCGGGAGGTTGCCCGACTGACCGCTGTCTTCACTGCCGTTCTCGATATCCCGAGCGTTGCGCAGGCTCATGAGCCCGTCGACTGTCCTGTCTGCGAGACACCCGGAGCTCTTACGCCCGAACGTGTCGACGCCATCCGGCGCCACCTCCAAGCTCAGGAGCAATACCAAGCTGCTCGTCGTCGTGCCCAGACTGCATTGCAGCAGCTCCGGCAGTTCCGAGACCATGTTGAACGTTCCGTCCTCGCTGCCAGACCTGTGTTCCTTTCCTGGAACGATGACGAGCGCCGCCGGCGTTCCTTCACCGAGGAGGCTATTCGCACGCTCCTTGGTGCCGAAGCCGACGAGCTCGTGCCCCCCTGGCACGATCCACAGGGGCCTCTGGTTGAAGCCCTCGCCGGCGTCACGACGGAGGCAACTCGCTACCGGCAGCTCCTCGACCAAATCGTTCTCGATGATCTCGATGAGGAGGCGACCGACGAACTCCAGACCCTCCAGCGGAATCTCATTCGGGCTGGGGAGCTCGCGTCTCAACGCCTCGACGAACTGCGAGCACCGCAACAGCCTCTCGTCGCTGCTCTCAACCGCGAGATCGACCGCCGAGGCCAAACAGAGGGCTGGCAGGATCTTCTCTCCCTTGCCGAGGGCCGCGCAGCGCTCCGTACGGCACTGATCGAACAGCGTGCTCGGCAGATTGTCCGCCGCGAACTTGAGGACGCCATTCGCGCCCTTGACCAGGCCAACGCGAGCGTTCTTGACGAGAAGTTTGCCGACCTAAGCGATGAGATCACGGTCTGGTGGGATCTCCTCAGACCCTCAGAGCCAACCTCTTTTGCCGGCGTGCGCCGCGGCGCGAGTGGCCGCCGATACATCGACCTGAAGGCGCGTCTCTCAACGGACCCGAACGACACTTCTGGTGGTGTGCTTCGAGACGTCGTCGCGGTATTCAGCGACTCGCAGCTCAACTGCCTCGGCCTCTCCGCCTTCCTTGCTCGAGCAACGCGCGAGGCCACGGGATTCGTCATCCTGGACGATCCGGTGCTCGCGAGTGACGACGAGCACCGGGCCATGTTTATTCACCGCGTCATCCAGCAGCTCCTGGACCAGTCCTACCAGGTGATCGTCATCACGTACGACCAGGACACCTGGAAGGACATTCAGGACGCCTACCACCATCTCTCTCTCGACACGTTCCTCATCACCCTCGACGAGCCTGCCCGTGGTGCGATCGTCGAAAACCGGAGCGACACGCTCGACGCGCTGATTGCCCGTTCCGTGCCCTACATCTACAACAACGATCCGTCGATCCGGAAGATGGGGTGCGAGCGCTTACGAAACGCGGCCGAGCGCTTCTGCAAACTCCTCCTCATCAAGGAGCGCCGATCCAACGGCGAGGATAGTGCTAGCCTGAGCGATTACGACGGCAAGAACCTCGGGGATCTCCTCGGCGACGTGTACCCCCTACTCACGGCCGACCCGTCGCACCCAGGCAAACTCCGCGTCATCGGGCGCCGCTTGAATCCCGGAACGCACGACGACACCGTCCCCGCTGCCGGTGACCTCCGGGTCTGCCACGGCGACCTGCGGCAACTCCGCAGGACCTACCTCTAGTCACACCTACGGCGTCCTCACCACATCCCCAGCGATGAGCCGGATCGTTCCGGTACATGGTTCCACCAACCGGTCTACGTCCGGAACGAGCCCCATGGTCCGGACGAGCGCAAACGCACGAACCGGAACGCCTGGGAAGACGTCCTGCACGTGCGAGGCCGCCGCGAGAAGCGTCGCGCCCTTCGTCACGACGTCGTCGACGATCGTAATGGCCGACGGGCTTCCGAGCACGGCACGAGCTTCCATCGAGCTCAGGTGCTCGTGAACGGTGGGGCGTTCCCCGGGTGCGGCCGACGCCGAGCGCTGAACCGCCTGGATCCGCCAGAGGCACTTCACCGTCTCGCGGCCCAGGCCTTGGGCGACAAGCTCCTCGCAGATTCGCCAGGCAGGCCAGAGCGCCCCGCGAACGAGCGGCGCCCTTCGAGGCGTCGCCACGAGTGTCACGTGCGGACCAAGGAACTCGTCGAGTCCTGCAGTCTGTAGTGTGCCGACGACGCGCTCGACGACCTTTGCGATGACCTGGGACTGGTCACGTTTGATCGCGTACGTCAGGTCGCGCGACCGCTGCGAGGTCTCGGAGCGACCCCGCGGCGAGTAGACGAGGAAGGAGCCGAAGGCGACGTCAGAGCGTAAGGCGGGCGGCGGCAACGTCTCGCTCGGGTAAGAACTCGAAGACCGTATCCAGGGCGTCCACGGAGGCGCCTTGCGCGCCGTACGACGCCATTTCCTGTGGCCAGCCCAACGCCTCGTCCCCGAGGAGTTCCTCCATGAGGTACAGCGGCCGACCGAGGCGGAGCGCTTCCCAGCCCTGGTGAATGGTCCCGCTCTTCCCCCCTGCCTCGACGATCACGGTCGCGTGCGAGACGAGCGCCATCGTCCGGTTGCGCATCGGGAAGTTCTTGCGGCTGGCCGGTGCGCCCGGTGGGAACTGGGAGACGGCCAGGTGCTCCGCCATGATGCGCTCCTGCAGCACCCTGTTCTCCGGTGGATACGTCCGATCGAGCGGCGTGCCGAGCACGGCGATCGTGCGCCCACCGGCAGCCATCGCCCCTTCGTGCGCGGCGGTGTCGATCCCGGCGGCAAGCCCACTCACGACGACCGCGCCGCGGGCCACCAAACGCTCGGCAAGTGTTCGTGCGCGCTCCACGCCAGCCGCTGATGCGCGCCGCGAGCCGACGATGGACACCCGGGCCCCCTGGCGGAGAACACCGATGTCGCCCGCTACGAACAACGAGCGCGGCGCGTTCTTCTGCTCGACTTGGTTCAGCGGACCGAGCAGCGTCTCTGGCGTGTGTTCCTCAAACTGTCTCGTCATCATGGGTCTTCCTCACTTGGTTTCATAGTGCCCCATCTTCGCTGTTTCGGGAAGTCCCGCGTCAAGAGCCCATAAGCAACCTCCGGATCCTGGTCGAAAGCTACTTGGAGGCTTATACATACCCCCGAAGCCCGTCGACGACCGGCAGCATCGCTCCGCATCTTCGACCCCTCATGATGGAGGTCGCCAGATGACCCTCTTCCGCCTGCACGCGTACAGCGTCAGTCCTCAGCGGACCACCGATGCCGTCGTCGAGCCGCCCGGCGGCGCCGTGAATGTCACGGCGGAGTTGCGGCAGGTCCTTGAGGAGAACACTCGCCGCGCTCGTTTTCCGAGCTGTACGGAGGTCCACTTCAACGTGGACGCTACCACCCGCACGACCCAGACGCGCGACGACATCATGTCCTACGCGTTCGGCGAATCCGCCACGGCCAAGGCCGCTGCGGTGCGACTCGCGACGCGGCTCGCCGGGGCGATGGATTTGCGCTCTACGCACGCCCTCTTTGTTCTCGCCGCCGATCGCGACGACGACCGTCGCCGTGTCTCACTCTGGACGTTCCCGCAGGACGACGCGTTCCAGTTCCGGAACCGGCGTTCCGGCCCTACGATCCGGTTGCTCACCGACGTGTTCAGCCAGTCTTCCCGTCTTCGCAAAGGCGCGCAGTTTCATGGTCGCAAGCTGCGGAACCACTTCCTCACCGGCCGCGTCCTCGACTTCCAGGCAAGCCACCCGTTTCGGGCCGTCGCGGACTTCTGGATTACGCACTTCCTCGATTGCTCACTCGCGATGGGCAACGATAGCGGCACGAAGCTCCTTGCACGCACCCTCCAGAAGGCGCACCAAACGTGTGAGGATCTGGTACAGCGGGAGCAGCTGTACCTCGCGGCGATGCAGATGCGACGATCTACTCGGAAGCGCATCTCCCTCTTTGGCTTCGCTGATCGGTACCTCGACGGCGACGCGAAGGCCACGTTTCTTGGCGCCGCGCCGACTCCGGATGCGATCCACGCCGCCTTCGAGTTTCAGACGTCGGTGTTCGACGAGGTCATCAGCTTCCGGATCTTCGAGCTCGACAACGGCGTGTACGTCTCCTCTCCCCTGACGGAGATCGGAGAGTCCGTGAAGGTCACTGGAATCGCAGAGAAGAAGCTCTCGTGCAAAGGGACCATCGTCGACGAGAAGATGAGGACCCGACATGCCTGAAGACGACCTGAAGCGCCGGTACGAAGCTCGCCTCTCGGTGCTCGAGGAGCTCCAGACCCGGCTCGATGCGGAGACCCAGGACGCACTCCGCGGTCTCCCTCACATCGATCGCATCGCCTTCCGGGTCAAAGGTCCAGACTCGTTTGCCACCAAGGCGCACGATCCGGAGACGGATCCGCCGTACACGGATCCACTCGTCGAGATCGAGGACCAGGTTGCCGGTCGTGTGATCGTCTTCTTCCTCGACGACATCGAACGCGTCGAGGATCGTCTCCGCGGAACGTTCTCGACCGTCGAGCGCGCTCACCGCCACCCTGAGCGGGACGAAGAGTTCGGGTACGAGTCTCGGCACTTCATCTACTCCATCCCGCCTCACCTCACTCCGAGCGGGTGGACTGATCGTGACGATGTTCCCACGACCTTCGAGCTGCAGATCCGCACGATCATGATGCACGCGTACGCGGAGCCGCAGCATAACCTCGCGTACAAGAGCGCGACCGACCTCCCGCAGGACATTCGGCGCGAGCTCGCGTGGATTGCGGCTTCAGCCTGGGGCGCCGACCAGGCCTACGAGCGCATACGGAAGTGGCACACGGACTCGAATCACGACTAACGTTCGCGTCCGAGCCCACGAGTTTCGCCGGCGAAACTCACCACGAAGCCGCTGCGAATGCGTGCGATTCGTGGAGCGCGAAGAAGAAAATCGCCCTCGCCAGACCTGCGCCGCTTTCCGACTTATCCACAGTTGCCGTCACATGCCCCTAGATGCTATGGTGCCCGCCAGGGACTACCCACGGGGGCCGTAACCACATGACCAACAAGAAGTTGCACAGCACTACCGAGGTCGCAGAGCGCGCCGGCGTGAGCCGGGACACGCTGCTGCGCTGGCTCAAAGCCGGGAAGATCCCGGAGCCAGGTCGCAATCGAAACGGCTGGCGAGTCTTCACCGAGAAGGAAGCGCGGGCGGTTGAGGAGTACGCCAACCGCTACACTCCGAGCCCGCGCCGGCGTCAGGGGCATCTCTTTCGTAAGGCGAACTAGCGATGTCCCCCCGCATCATCGCGGTCACCAACAACAAGGGTGGCGTCGGAAAGACGCACACGGTCTTTCACCTCTCCGGCGCGTTCGCGGAGCAAGGGAAGCGGGTCCTCGTCGTGGACCTCGACCCGCAGGGCAACCTCACGAGTCTCCTGCTCCCGAACCGCGAGCGCCCCGGCACGCTCTTCGACGTCCTCGTGGAAGACGTCCCGCTCGCGCAGACGGTACACGCCACCGAGTTCGACGGCATCTCCATCGTGCCGTCGACGCCGCAGCTCGAGAACCTCGACGCGTTCCTCCAGAACGAGCCTGACGCGCAGATCCGGCTCGCCGACGCGCTACAGGAACTCGCGCACGGCGACGCCGAGCCGTTCGACGTGATTCTCCTCGACTGCCCGCCGAGCCTCGCGCTCACGACGCGGAGCGCGCTCGCCGCGGCGCGGCACGTCCTGATCCCGCTCGAAGCGGACAAGTTCTCGGTCGAAGGCCTCGACCGGCTCGTCCGCGCGATCCAGTCGCTCAAGCGAGCAGTGAACCCGCACCTCGAGATCGCCGGGATCCTCATCAGCCTCTTCAAGGAGCGGCGGACGATCGAGAACCTCTACGCCGAAGCTCTCGGTGACCGGGCCATCCACGTCTTCGAAACGCGCATCAAGGACTCGACCAAGTACCGGGAGGCGATCACCGCCCGGCGGCCCATCACGCACTACAAGCCGACGTCGGAGTTCGCCGACGCCTTCCGGAACCTCACCCGTGAACTCGAGCAGGCCTATGCCACCCGAACCCAAGAAGCGTAAGACCGCCCGGGACCGCCTGGGGGGCATGGTCGACAAGACCGTCAGCGTCCTCGACGAGGAACGGAGCATCGAGGAGCCGGCCTTCGAGCACACGATCGAGAGCGCGGAAGTGCGGGCCGCGCTCCGACGGAACCGGCAGTACGGCGACCTGCCGCTCAAGGTCATCGAGGCCGACCCGGAGCAGGTCCGGAAGGTCGACACCACGAGCGAGGCGTTCGCGGAGTTCGCCGGGTCCATCCGCGAGCACGGCGTGCTCGAACCCATCACGGTCCGCTGGATCGCCGAGCGCGAGGTCTTCCAGGTCGTGACCGGCGAGCGCCGGTTCCGGGCGGCCCAGGTCGTCGGGCTGGAGATGATCCCCGCCATCGTCCGCGAGTTGAGCGACACCACGAAGGCGATCCACCAGCTCGTCGAGAACATCCAGCGCGAGGACATGAACCCCATCGACGAGGCCAAGGCCTTCCGGCGCTACCTCGCCGCCACCGGCGGCACGCAGGAGGCCCTCGCCAAGGCGGTGGGGAAGAGCAAGGCCTACGTTTCGCAAATCATGAGCCTCCTCGAGAAGCTCACCCGGGAGGAGCAGGACGACCTCTCGGGAGTTTCGCCGGCGAAACTCCCCGGGAAATCGCTGATTCTAGAGGCGATCCGGATCCCCGACCCGGAAATTCGGCGGTCGGTCCTCCGCGGCGAGCTCACCCGGGACCAGGCACGGAAGCAGGTCCCCCGGCCTTCGAAGGCCCCGCAGCGCGGGCGCCCGAAGCATGCCTCAAAGAGCTTCAGCGTCGACGACCCACCAGCCACCGTGACCGTCCGGCTGAAGACCGGGACCCTGGACGAGGATGCCGTCCTCCGGGCGATCCAGGCCGCTCTGCGGCAGCAGCGGAAGCAGTCGAAGAGCCAGTCATGACCCCGATCCGAGCAAGGGCTGTTGTGTTAGTAGAAAAGGGCTGTCGTGTTAGAAAACAAGGGCTGTTGTGGAAGCGAATCAGGGCTGTCGTGTTAGAAAACAAGGGCTGTTGTGTCAGAAAATCGCAGCTAAGCCGCTGCCACTAGCCAAGTTATCGCATGCCTAATATTCTTACTGTATTAACTTACTCACACACACGGGAAGCAGGTGTGTGCGTTGACTGATCACGAAGACCCCAGACCCATGCCGCAGCATCCGAAGGAGGATCGAACCCACGTCGTCGTCGCGAACCCCCTGGAGGGGATCTCGCCGAAGCTCATGCGCGAGGCAAACCTCCTGCGCCTCCCGACCTTTCCGCTCCAGAAGCGTCTCTCGTCCCGCTTCCGTTCCGACAACCACTCCGGGTTCTTCCGGCACCAGATCGAACGGCCGTCGCGGCCCGACGGCAAGGCGGGGCCGGCGGTCTGGCGCGTCGAGGGACCGGTCCGGCCAGCGGACAAGTCCACGTTCGTCGGCGTCGAGTCCTACCTCCGCCACCGCTTCCGGGACGCGGCCGTGCCGCGGCTCGTCGAGGTCGAGAAGATCGGACCGGTGCTGCGCCACATGGGCATTCGCGTGCCCGGCAAGCGCGACATCCAGGGCTTCGCCGAGAGCGTCCACAGGATCGTCGGCACGACCCTGTACTCCGCTGGCTTCTGGAGGGGGTTCCGGGCCGACCGCGAGAGCGGCCGCGAGGAGGAGTTCTACGTGACGGCGAGCTTCCACCTCTACGACGCCGCGTACTTCAAGGGCGACCCGCTTCCCGACGGATCCTACCTGGCCCGGGGCATGGTGCTGCGGTTGAGCGACGAGTACCTCGCGAGCCTGAACACGGCCAAGGTGATCCCGCTCGACTACGACCTCTGGATGAGCCTCCGCAGCACGTCCTCGCCGGGGAAGAAGGGGCTCGAGGGGAACTACGTCGCCCGCCGGCTCCTCGAGATCCTCTCGCCGAAGTTCTACGGCATGGTCCTCTCGCACGGCACGCACCTGCAGCAGGACTACGACGAGCTCTGCGAGTACCTGCCGCTCGAACCCCGAGGCTACCTGTCCCAGGCGAAGGCCAGCCTCCAGACGGCCCACGAGTACCTCGTGAAGCGGCGCTTCCTCGGCCAGGAGCCCGAGTGGGAGTGGACCGCCCAGCGCCGGCGGCTGGTATACGCGCCCGGCGACCGGTACTACGATTTCCACCACGGCCAGCAGATCCGGCTCTTCGAGGGTGGTGAGGAGGCCGGCGGGACCGAGGAGAAACCCCGCACCGCGGCTGCGACCGAGCAGCACCCGGAGCCCGTGCTCGTGGACGAGCTCGTCCGCCGGGGCTTCGAGCCGCGCCAGGACGCCGAGACCTACGTGCGGACGCAGGCCGAGGAAGTCCGCCGGCAGCTCCCCTGGTTCGACTACGAGCTCGAGCGCCAGGGCGATCGGATCCAGAGCCCGGGCGCCTGGCTTCGGAAGCGGATCGACCGCCGCATGGGCAAGCCCAGGGGCTACGTCAGCCCCGAGGAGGTCGCGGCGAAGCGCCGGCGAGTGGAAGCCGATCGAGACGCGAAGCGCCGGGCCGCCGCCGAGGAGGACGACCGTCGGGTGAACTGGTGGAAGTACCAGACCCCGGAGGAGAAGGCGCGGTCCTACATCGACGGGGTGTGGCTGTTCCGCTGGAAGAACAAGCACGGCTACGACCGCGAACCGAGCCAAGCCGAAAGGGACGAGGCCTACCAGACCCAGATTCGCAAGCTCGAAGTCGAGGCCAAGGCCCAACGGGCCGCGTACCGGCAAGAAACTGGCCAGGTTCCACCAGAGCCACCAGGACGCACGGAGAGCGCCGTTTCGGTTCCGGACAGGGGTTGACCCGTCCTGGACCCCGAAACGCGCTCCTGGACCCCTCCACGCAACGCAGCGAAGCCCTCACGGATCCACCACGCCTCACCCCATGTCCCTCGATGCCTACACCGCATGGATCTTCACGGTCGGCGCTCTGACTGGTCTCGGTGTGGTCGCCTTGGGCTACGCCACCTACCAGCAGGTCTGGATCCTGCGCTATCTGCGCCGCCGGCGCCGAGGCCGTCGGCACCGGGGAGGAGAGGGTTGGTTCGGCCCACCCCGCCCTCCAGACAGAACGCGTCTCGGCTAGAGACGCCCGCGTGAGCGGTCAGCCCAAGCCAACGACAACCACCGGAGCTGCCCGTGACCGGGTAGGACGCTTCGGACTGTCCACCGGACACTCCGGCGCGTTCCTCGGAGTCGGAGGCGAACCACGGACCCGGAAACGCCGGCGTTTGCCGGCGAACCCTCGTGGCCGAGGGTCGAGGGAACCAAGGCATCGCCCTCGTTCCTCGGGCTCCAGCGGTTGCTCGCCTGCGGCTCGCGTTGGCCTCCCTCCGCTGTCTGCCTGGACGCCCCGACGTGCCACTGGCACCTCGGGTCGTGCTGCGGCCTCCAGCTTCCGGTCGGCTTCGTTGCGCGCGCTCGCCCTCCGCCGGGCTTCAGGGAAACCGATTTTGCGTCCATCGCACCCTTCGGGGTACGATGAAAAACTGGACACCAGGTCGGCGCTGCACTGGAATGCAGCTCTCCCTGATTTCCAGTTTTTGCGCTCGTAACCTCGCTATGCAAAATAGATTTCCCTTTCGCCCGTCTCCGGGCCTCGTCCGAGCCCCTCAACACGTTCCCCCAAGCACACGAGCAGATCGTCGTGCGCATGGGGACCCCGCACGTGTTGAGGCGGCGTCGCCTCGCTCCTGGCCCGGCGCCGCTGGCGCCGCGCGGAGCGCGTCTCCTTGGGTCTTCGCCCCCACGGGCTGCCTCTGGTGGTGGCAGCGGACGTGGGGGCTGCGACCTGCTCGGACGAGGCCCGGAGACCTCAAACCGAGACGGACGCCGGGTCCCGCCGGCCTTCGGCCGCCCGGCGTCCTAGACCTCGCCGGCGCCCCTTGGCGGGGCTTGCTCGGTCACTCGGTTTGGGCCTCGGGCGAGCGCGCGCGGAATGCGGTTGTCCCGCGCGATGGCGCGGGACCGGTTGCTCTCTTGGACCCCACCCTTGCCGCTGCGACCGCGTGCCCTCGGCGGCTGACGGATCGTTCCCGGTGGGGGGGAGCGCCCCTGCGGAGCGAAGCGACGGTTGCCCAGGGGCGCGGTGGGTGGTACGACGGAGGCCCGGCCGTCGTGGCCGGGTGAGCACTATGCAAGGCAAACCTCGGATGCAAACGCTGATCGATCTTCGCCGCGGGGAGTCCCGCCGGGGCCGCATTCCGAAGGACGAACTCCCGCCCTGGGAGCCGGGCACGAGCGCCTTCCGGGTGCTCCGGTTCCTCCGGGATTACCGGTACCTCACGAGCGAGCTCGCCGGGATCCTCTACGAGGCCCACCATGGGCGGGGTCGGTACCAGGTCCGGAACCAGCTCACGTTGCTGGAGCGGTACGGGTACGCGAAGCGGCACCGGCGGCCCGCGGAGGTCGGGTCGAACCAGTACGTGTACACGCTGTCCGTGGAGGGCGGGCACCTCGTCATCGACGACAAGGACTGGTCGGCCGAGCGCCGGAAGGTCTACAACCGGGCCACGACGAAGTCGGACTACGAGCACGCCCTGGCCGTGACCTTCCTCCAGATCCTCTGGGACCTCGGGAGCCGCGAGCATGAGGATCTGTTCAGCACCGAGCTCTACTGGTCAGACAAGCACGGGGACGACCGGGAGATCACCAACGCCTTCGAGGCGACCGTCGAGGGTGATCCGGTCCGGATTCACCCCGATACGACGGTCCTCATTCGGCACGGCCGGCGGGACTACGTCCGGCCGATCTTCTTCGAGATCGAGCGATCGCGGAAGAACGACGAGCGGACCGCGAAGCGGTTCCGCGCGTACGCCGACCTCGTCACGGGCGGGCGGAAGGCCGTGGATGGGGTCTTCCAGAGGCACATGGGGCTCCGCCCGGAGCCCGGGATGGTCGTCTTCATCGCCGGCGACAGCGACCACGCGGCCCAGCTCTGGAAGCTCGCCCGCCGGCTCCTCGAGGTGGATCGTGTCGGGCACCGCAAGCTCCCCGAGTTCTGGTTCACGTCGCTTGACGAGCTGATCGAGGAGGAGACTGAAACCGTCGACGTCGGGACGTCCCGTAGCGGGGTTCCGCGCCGGCGGACCCGCATGACGCGGCGGATCATCCCGCCGCCGGCGTTCTTCGCCGAGGAGCTCTTCGTAAACCTCCACGGAAAGCGCGGTCGCCTCGTGGTGTGAACCCACAAGGCACGTCTTCCATCGTGCTAGGGGTATCGGGCGATGAGCCGCGACTACGATGTCTTCATCAGTTACGCACACGAGGATAGTGGGTTCGTCGAGATGCTCGCGGAGGATCTCGCCAAGTGCGGTTTGCGGGTGTGGCGTGACACAGAACAGATCGTCGTCGGAGACTATCTATACAAGAAGCTTCAGGAGGGCCTATCCTGGTCCAAGCTGATGGTCTGCATTGTTTCGGAAGCCTACCTTAAGTCGGCTTGGTGCGAACACGAACGTGTCGACCGCATGTATCGAGAGGTAGAAGCATCGCGGATCGAAGTCCTACCAATCCTCCTCGACGATTCTCCCATTCGTGAAATCTTTCCAGGGAAGATCTACTGCGATTTCAGAGACATGCACCACTATCACGAAGCGGTGGATCGGCTCCTTGACGCCCTGTTCACTCACATCGGTCAGAGGAGCGATCTGACCCCGTACTTTGACAACACCGTGCGTTTCAACGTGTGGACGCCGCAACGGGCTTCTGTTTGGTACTCATGCAGGAAGCAGTTCTGGTACGAGTTCATCGCGGCGGAGGTGATCTACGGTCGGACTGGTGGTGCCAAGTCTCGCCTGAAGGCCTTGAAGGAGTCGAGGGCTGTACGGCAGCTAATAGGTTACAAGGTGCGTGCTGAGATGAAGCGCTACCTCAGGGGGTGGGCAGACACGGAACCTGGTCAACTGGCTGATCGCATCCGACAGTTCGTTAGAGATCAACACGGCCCTACGCCTACGCCAGTGATGGAGTTCAACAACGGGATTCCGGTCACGCCGGAGCAGCTTCAGAACTGGATCGAAAGAGGCGTGGAAAGGTATCGCACGTGGCGGGACTCCCTCGCATCTCGTTACTCCGACTCCAACGGGTGGTCCACCGACAGGGCCCCGTTTTACAGCCCGCGCTACCAGTTCACGACGCCAAACTTCAAAATCGACGTGGGCTACACTCCCTTCGCTTGGACCGAGGACGAATCGACGGTTCTCTTTCTTGAAAACCGTCGCACGGACCGAACTTCTTCGCGGGCGAAGCGCCGGTTTAGGCTTCACGCTCTCGCGCTTTCACAACGCCGGTCCAAGACAGCGCGAGAGATCGCGGCACAGATCCTCTTTCTCGATGATGGCGTGGTAGAAGAAATGGTCTGCGAACCCTCGGAACTCGGGCAAGTGCAGCGAGAGACGCTGGCCATCGCCGAGCGCTATCATCGTGATCGCGTGTCGCGGCAACCAATTCAAGCTGACCTAGAACAGGTGAAGTGCCGCACCTGCAAGTACCTTAGCGTTTGCCATGAGGGTCTAGCCTTTCTCGATCTGCCAGTGAGTGGTGATGTGATTCCGCGCGAGGAGAATCAGACCCCGTTGTTCTGAGACGTACCGGGCGGCGAGCGGATGAGCGCGTAGGCCCGGTTGTGCTATTCTGCTCTGTACAGCCATGCAGCGTCGCGCCCGCCCCGCTTCGGCAACAGCGGATTTGGCGCGGTCACGTGGCACCCCCTGGTACGGGGTGGTGCGTGCGCGCAGTCACGAGTACCAGTCGTGGCCCGCGTGGGCGATGCCGGTTTGCTGTCGTACATTGGCCCCGCTCTTCGACGGCGGGGCCTTGTCGTCAGCTACCACTCGGGAAGGCGAAGGAAATCACCTCGCACTAGCCCCGGAAAGCGATTGACGAACTCCCCTCGAGATCCTCGCTAGCCCTCTTCGTCCCCCTCTTCCGCTCTCCCCGATCTGCTCCGCGCGCCCGTGCTCACCGGGGCGCGCGCTGACTCCTCAAAGATCAAGGAGGTCCGTGCCGTGGTAGCTCCACGAGACCGGTCCCGATTCCGCCTCGGGCAGACGGTCATCACCCGCGGTGCCCTGGGCACGCTCTCCGGCGACGACGTCGCGACGGCGATGCTCCGTCACGCTCGTGGTGACTGGGGCGAGCTCGTCGCCGAGGACCGGGCCGCGAACGACCGGGCCCTTGAGAAAGGCGGCCGTCTGGTCTCCGCCTACCGGACCGCCCGGGGCACCAAGTTCTGGATCATCACCGAGGCCGACCGCTCGGTGACCACGGTACTCCTGCCCGAGGAGTACTGATCCGGCCGCAATCCCGTAACTGACGATTCGTCGTCCGACCCTGACATCATCCCGACCCGCGATCGTTCGTCTCCGGGCACGTATGCGCGTCGCCTGGAGCCCGAACTGCGTTCGGGTCAGAGAGGAGCTGCTCGTGTCCGACGAGCCCCGCTACCGCGTCGGTGAAGCCGGAACGCCGACCTACGAGGCGCCGCCCACGAGACCGGTGACCGAACCCGAGCGTGTCTCCACGCTCTGCCGAGGCCTGGCCCGGCTGCGGGTCGAGGTGTTCCAGGTGCTCCTGCTCGATGCCCGGCACCACCTGATCCGCAAGGTCACGGTGAGCCGCGGCAGTCTCAACGCCAGCATCGTTCATCCCAGGGAAGTGTTCCGGCCGGCCATCGTGGCCTCGGCCGGCGCGATCCTCCTGGTGCACAACCACCCGTCTGGGCACCCGGAACCGTCCCGGGACGACCTCGAACTCACGAAGCGCCTGGTGCGCGCCGGCGAGCTTCTCGGGATCCCGGTGCTCGACCACATCATCATCGTGAAGTCCGGGTACCTCTCGCTTCGCCGCGAGGGGCACCTCGGGTGAATCCAACCGCGGTCGTCCGTTCCAACGGGCGACCGCTCTTCTCATAGCGGTCAATGCACCGACCGTGCTAGCATTGAATCCGATAAGGAGGTCTGCGATGCGTATCAATCATGCAGTGGAGTTCGAGTTCTCCGGATGTGAGTACCATCCTCCCGCTCCTGCCGGCGTAGCCTTCGATCTCGAAATGGCTAAGCGCCTCCTCGGGGAGGCTGGGCATGTCGACCCATCACAGTACCAACTCAACATGTATCGGGATCTGTTGTTG
>CBDCYW010000007.1:0-26895 GCA_965224245.1 Candidatus Eiseniibacteriota bacterium
CAGCCCGAACCCGGACCAGCCGCGGAAGCACTTCGACGAGGAGAAGCTCCAGGAGCTCGCCGAGTCCATCAAAACGCGCGGCGTGCTCCAGCCGCTCATCGTGAAGCGACTCGACGGGGATTCGTTCCTGCTTGTCGCCGGCGAACGTCGCTACCGCGCCGCGTGCATCGCCGGTCTCACGACCGTTCCCGCGATTCTCACGAGCGACGACGAGCAGGAAATCGCGCTCATCGAGAACCTCCAGCGCGAGGACCTGAACCCGGTCGAAGAGGCCCAGGCGCTTGCCGCGCTCCAGCACGACCGCGGCTACACCCAGGAGAAACTCTCCGCCATCGTCGGGAAGTCCCGCGTCACGGTCACGGAAATCCTGTCCCTGAATGAGCTTCCCGACCAAATCAAAGAGGAATGTCGGACGTCCGACATTGCCCGGAAGAGCCAGCTTCTCCAGGTCGTTCGCGAGAAGGACCCCGCGAAGCAGCTCTCCCTCTGGGAGGGCATCAAGGCCGGCACCATCACCGTTAAGCAGGCCAGGAAGAAGCGCAAGGACGGCGACGAGAAGAAGGGGAGACCACAGCACGCGAAGAAGGTCTTCGAGGTCGAGGACCTCGGAGCGCAAATCACCGTTACGTTCCACAAGTCACGCGCGACGCGCGAGGAATTCCACAAGGCTCTTCAAGCAGCGACGAGGGAAGCGAAGCGGGAGATAAGTGCGGGGAGGCGCTAGCAGGCATGGAAAGCCCGGCGCGACGGGAAGAGCTACAGAAGTTCTATGAGGGCCTCAGCCCGACGGAGCGGCGCGAGCAGCTCGTGCTCCGTCCGGTGTATCGCGAGGCCTACAACCAGCTCGTCCAGCCGGATGAGATGGTCGGCTTCCCTGGCTCCGCTTACTTCTGGCGGAAGTGGGTTTCGATTCTGAAGCCCACGGCCGCTTCACTCTACGTTGTCCTCCGCGACATCGCCTACGCGAACAAGAACCTTCCCGAAGACGCTTGGTGCTACCCGAATCAGAGCGAGCTCGCACGCATGCTCGGGCTCTCAGACCGGAAGAACATCCGGCAGCACTTGAACACGCTCGAGAGCCATGGATTCTTGAAGCGGGAGAAGGACTACCGAGGGGTTCGGGACCAGGAACATGGCGGCAAGCTCGCCCGCCAGAAGGCGTCCGTCTACCACGTCTACTACGAGATTCCGCTCATTCCAGAAGACGCCGTGACCCTGCTCCTCCTCCGTGAGGGCATCGCTAACCCGTTGGGACACAACACTCTCTCCAGTGTGGGGGGAAAGCCTCCTCATTGGGATGGAGGGAAACCCTCCTCACTGGTGGACCAGGTGGAGGGAAACCCCCCACGAACCCCGAGTTATCCACAGGACGAGACCAGTGTGGGGGGTTTTGACCGGGGGAAACCCCCCAGCATTAACGTTAGAGACTCTAACGTCTATTCAACGTTAGATAACGTTAGGGAGCAAGGCTCCTTTTCAAGAACCCGGAAGGGCAAGCCCTCTGCGTTCAAGGCAGACCCTCGAGTCGCCAACCTACCTCCGCTCGAGAAGGCCAAGAAGGAAGAGCTCGTCCGCGAGATTGCCCGCACTCTCAACAAGTGCAAGGGCGACCACGGCAACGACGAGCACAAGAGCGCCGGCTTCCACCGCCGTGTCGCCTACTTCATGCCGAGTCATCTCGTCCAAGAAGCGCTCGTCGCCGTCCAGGACCAGCACTACGAGGCGAACGTCGCCGGCAACAAGCAGCTCGGAGACGCCAGCGCCTACTTCGCCGGCATCGTTCGGAAGATGGCCGAGCAAGAAGGCATCAGCCTCGAGCCGGTGGGGGGGAGGCGCTCATGAGGAGCAGAAGGCGAATCCCTGGAGCGTTCCCGGTGACCTCCGAGAGAGCAAGACCAATGTCGGACGTCCGACATCGACCGCGCGGGGATTCAGATGAATGAAAGCGTAGAGCTCCTGCTCGAGCACCTCGACGAAGGGACTTTCTCACGAGAGCTCGTAGAGCTCCTCCGCGACCGCGACCCCAGCACTTGGCCTGACGCCGTGAGAGAGGCGCTCCGGAATCGTGTAGCAAACGAAATGGCTCGAATACGCGATGCCCAGAATTCACTGGATTGAAGTCCGGGGCTTCCGCTCATTCGGAAGCGACCCCCAGCGCCTCAGCTTCGAGAGCGACCTTGCCCTTGTCTGGGGTCCGAACAGCCAAGGCAAGACGAGCCTCGCCGAGGCCGCAGAGTTTCTCTTCACTGGCGAGACGAGCCGCCGCGAGTTTCTCGCAAGCGCCAAACGCGAATTCGCAGACTCGCTCCGCAACGCCCACCTTGCCGCCGGCGACGTTGTCTCCGTTCGCGCCAGCATTGACGATGACGCGGGTACACCCCATACCATCGAAAGGGTCCTCACCGCTGACTACCGCCCCCGAGAGGACTGCACAAGCACTCTCACCATCGATGGAGCAGAGGCGCCCGACCTCACGAGCCTCGGAATCCATCTCTCGCAGCCACCCCTTCGTGCTCCAGTGCTAATGCAGCACTGCCTTCGATATGTCCTTTCGGCTGGCCCGCAGGCACGAAGCGACTACTTCAAAGCGGTGCTTGAGGTGGCTGGACTCGAGAGGGTCCGTTCGGCGGTCGACAGAGGGGCCGATGCCCTTGGTACGGAAGAGCCCGAGACCTTCGGGCACCTAGCGACCTGCCTCACCGACGCAACCCTCCGTCCCTCGCTCAGTGCTCTTCAGGCGGAGACTCGCCCGACGCAAGAACTCGTCGACGAGGCGCTCAACGCCGCGCTGGGCTCGGCTCTTTCAGGCGTGGACCCGCTTCCGGACAACCTCGCGTCTCGACGGACACTTGTGAATGAGCGCGTCCAGGCAGCACGAGCGGCCGCATTTCCAGTGGACGGGTTTCAGACGGGCGCGGCAATCGTCGTTTCGGAATTGACAGAAGAAGCCGTATGGGCACCGCTTCGTGAGTTTGCCGGCTTCGCCGCAGAGACTGACCAGGAGGTGGCCAGGCTCACGGACCTCTTCACGGCTGTTCTCGCCGTGCCGGCGGTGGCCGATGCCACGGAACCAATCGACTGTCCCGTCTGCACAACCCCGCGCGCGCTCACCCCGGAGCGCATCGCGACAATTCGCCGTGAACTTGAGGCGACACGTCGCTTCCGTGACGCCCGCTCGCGGGCGGTCACCGCGCTACGCGCTGTTGGGGGTTTCGCAACGAGCATCAGGCGGCAGAGCGACACCGCCTGCCCCGACTTCTTTGGTTGGACCGTTGAAGAACGCACCCGGCGTGGATTCACGGACGCGGCCATTGCTGAGCTCTTGGGTGACCGCGCCGACGAGCTCGTTCCGCCATGGACGGAGCGCCGAGCAGAGCTCACGGCTGTGTACGAACAAGCAACCTCACAGGCGACGGCCCTGCAAGAGGCTGTTGCGGCCCTGCAGACTGAGAACATCCGAACGGCTGACGTCACTAGCCTCCAGGAACAAGCCACGACCCTTGCTGAGAGCGCCCAAGCAGTTCAGACGGAGCTCGGGAACTATCTTCCCGCCCAACGCCGAATCGTCGACCCAATTAACGCCGACATCGACGCGAGACGAAACTTAGCCGCCCAGCAAGCTCTCATCGACCTCGTGGACGCAAGAACGACCTTCTATGACGACCTCGTCGCGGCTCGAGCACGCGCAAACGTGCGCGCGCTTGTCGAAACAGCCCTCGAAGAGATTGATGCCGCCGGAGCTGCTGTCTTTGATGCTCGTTTCACCGAGCTCGGCGACGAGATAGGTCGATGGTGGCGACTACTTCGCGCCGACGAGGCCACGTACTTCGATGGAGTCCGTCGAGCGGGCACGGGGCGGCGGTATGTCGACCTCAAAGCCGGGCTTTCGGAACGTGCAGATGGTTCCCAGCCCGGCGCAATCCGAGACGCAGTCGCCGTGTTTAGCGACTCTCAGCTCAACTGTCTCGGCCTTGCTGCCTTTCTCGCCAGGATTGTGCGCGAGAACGGTGGGTTCGTCATCCTCGACGACCCCGTTCCCGCAAGCGACACCGATTATCAAACGCCTTTCGTGGCCAACGTCCTCGACGAGCTACTCGGCCTTCCTTGTCAGGTCATCGTTCTAACGCATGACCACCGCTTCTCAGAGAGTATCCAGACGCGCCACCAACACCGAACACCCGACGTGTATCAGGTGACTCTTGAGGACCCGCGCGACGGCTCTATGGTCCAGCGGACCACAGACTACATCGACCAGATGCTCGCACGAGCCCACCCATTCACCGGGCGGCACGACCCGGAGAGTCGAAAGACCGCAGCGCGCCACCTTCGTGACGGAACGGAGAGGTTCTGCAAGATTCTTCTCATTCGCGACGAGCACGCAAGAGGGAACACCGCCGCGTCCCTTGACGACTACACGGGAAACGATGGAACTCTTGCAGCGCTCGAACCACAGGTCATTCCGTTGCTCACACAAGACCCGTCCCACCCCGGGAAGCTGACGTCGCTTCGGCGCCACCTAAACCCAGGCGGGCACGACGACACACCGCCTGAGTCTTCGGCCCTTCGTGTGTGCTACGGCGACTTGAAGAGATTTAAGAGTGACTATCTCAGCTAGGGGGAGCTTTTCCAGTGCGCGCGATGCGTCTAAGGTAGGAGTTGTGGGAGAGGCACATGATTGAAACTCCAGTCCAAACCGTCCTCGGGACCTTGAGCGACATCGAGGAGAAGAACGCACCTGAGACGCTCTACCTCCGGGGGAACGCGAAGCTCCTTCGCGGTGGGCTGCGCGTGTGCGTCATCGGCACGCGGAAGCCCACGGACGCCGGCCGAGAGAATGCGCGGACCTACAGTGAGTTTCTCGCGAGCCGTGGCGTCATCGTCGTGAGCGGTCTCGCGATGGGCATCGACACCGTTGCCCACAAGACGGCCATCGAGAGCGGCGGAAGCACCATCGCCGTTCTCGGCACACCGCTCGACCAGGTGAGCCCCACACAAAACCGGGAGCTCCAGGAGACCATCGGCCGCGACCACCTCCTCGTCTCGCAGTTCGCCTCGGGTTCGCGCGTCTACCCGGGAAACTTCCCGGCGCGAAACCGCACGATGGCGCTTCTTTCGGACGCGACCATCATCATCGAAGCGAGCGAAAGCAGTGGTACGGCGCACCAGGGCTGGGAGGCGCTCCGACTTGGACGACCGCTCTTCATGCTCGAGCCGGTCGTCAGCGCGGGCCATGACTGGGCGAACAAGATGCTCGACTACGGTGCCTACGTTCTCGCCGCACCGGACGAGCTCTACGAGGCGCTCCCGATTCGAATGAGAGCGGCGAATGACGGCCCGGCTTTCTGAGCTCACATTTGGCTCGTTCCTCGTCTATCCGTCGAAAGCCGACACTGAGAAAGCAGCGGGGTTCAAAGATGCCGTTCTCTCCATCAAGGGTGACCGCTTCCTCCACAAGGAGAACATGCGCTGGCCCGCCTACGCGGCGAAGCGACTCGTGGACGAGCTTCCCGGGTCCGCCCTTGAGGGGTTCTTCTCGCCGGATGCCGTTCTCGTTCCTCTGCCGCGAAGCGGGCTCCTGCAGAAGAACGCTCTCTGGCCGGCGCATCGCATCGCCGCCGAGCTCGTGCGCTGCCACCTGGGGCAGCGGGTCGAGACCATCGTTCAACGCCAGACCGCAATGCGGAAATCGACGACCGCAGAGCATCGGCCGTCGCCACGGGAGCACCTTGAGTCGTTTGCGCCAGTGCTCCCGATTCTCGAGAGGGCGGTTGTCCTCGTCGACGACATCATCACCCGGGGCTCAACGGCGCTCGCAGCCGCATGGGCCATCCGCGATGCGATGCCGGGCGCCGAGGTGAAGGTCTTCGCAATGGCCCGGACGATTTGGGAGGAAGCAGATGACATCGTCGACATCGTCGTGGGAAAGACCACCCTCGAAGGCACGAACTACCTCCACCGAGAGCCGTGACGATGCCGACGCACGCAGGCCGGATAATGACAAGGCCACAGGCTTCATGGAAGACTGAGACATGCCGCTGAACGAAGCCGACACCTGCCGACGATACGTCACACCCGCTCTGGTTGGAGCGGGCTGGGATGAAGAGCCCCACCGGCTGAACGAACAAATCACGTTCACCGACGGCCGTATTGTCGTTGTCGGGCACAGTGCCCGCCGGCGCGTCGGGAAACGCGCCGACTACTTGCTTCGCTACAGACCAAATCTGCCGATAGCTGTCGTCGAAGCGAAAGCCGAAGACCTTCCGGCCGGGAACGGTCTCCAGCAGGCAAAGGACTATGCGGAAATCCTTGGCCTCAAGTTCGCTTACTCGACCAACGGCCACGGCATCATCGAATTCGACTACACGACCGGGGAAGAGAAGGAGCTCGACCGCTACCCTGCTCCGGACGAGCTGTGGACCCGACTAGCATCGTCGGAGCACATCACCGACGAAATCGCGTCAAAACTCCTCGAGCCCTTCTACCACCTCGCTGGGAAGACGCCGCGCTACTACCAGGAAACAGCCATCAACCGAACCGTTCAGGCGGTGCTCCAGGGCAATCCGCGGAACCTTCTCACGATGGCGACCGGCACCGGAAAGACGTTCGTTGCCTTCCAAATCTGTTGGAAGCTCTGGTCGGCGCGCTGGAACCGCGACGGAGCACATAGGCGACCGCGCGTGCTCTACCTCGCAGACCGCAACATTCTTGTCGACGACCCGATGGCGAAAGACTTCGCGCCGTTCGGTGATGCGCGTTTCAAAATCGAGAAGGGAGAAATCAGCAAGGCACGGGAGATGTACTTCGCCATCTACCAGGCCATCGCCAAGGACGAGCTCCGGCCAGGGCTCTACAAGCAGTATTCGCCCGACTACTTCGACCTCATCGTCGTCGACGAGTGCCACCGCGGAAGTGCTCGAGACGAGAGCAACTGGCGCGAAATCCTCAACTACTTCGCGCCGGCCTTCCAGGTGGGGATGACCGCGACACCGCTTCGCGATGACAACGCCGATACTTACAACTACTTTGGCGCGCCGCTTTACACCTACAGTCTTCGCCAGGGCATCGACGATGGCTTCTTGGCCCCGTATCGCGTGCATCGCGTCCTCACGACTTGGGACGCCGCAGGCTGGCGACCGAGCAAGGATGACCGCGACCGCTACGGCCGCGACATCCCCGACGAGGAGTATCGCACCGAGGACTTCGAGCGCCGAATTGCCCTCCGTGCTAGAACCCAAGCGCTTGCGAAACACCTCACGGCATTCCTGCAAAAGACGGACCGATTCGGCAAGACGATTGTCTTCTGCGTCGACCAGGAGCACGCAGACGAAATGCGCCGGGCGCTGACCAACGAGAACAGCGACCTTGTGAAGCACCACCCGGACTACGTTTGCCGAGTAACGTCGGACGAAGGCGGCATCGGGCGGGGGCACCTGAGCAACTTCCAGGACGTAGAGCGGAAGACCCCGGTGATTCTCACGACGTCGAAGCTGCTCACGACCGGCGTCGACGCCCCGACGGTCAAGAACGTGGTTCTCGTGCGCGTCGTGAATTCGATGACGGAGTTCAAGCAAATCATAGGCCGCGGAACCCGCGTCCGAGATGACTACGACAAGCTCTTTTTCAACATCCTCGACTACACCGGCTCCGCTACCAGGCTCTTCGCAGACCCCGACTTCGATGGCGACCCGGTTATCGTCACGGAGCAGGAGATCGACGACGAGGGCAACGAGACTGGAGAAAGGAACGTCGTCACGCCCGAGGAAGAGCAGCCGGACGAGCCCGAGGGCGGCCCCGCCGGGCCGGTCATCAACATCAACGATGATGACGTCGTTCGGCAGAAGTTCTACTTCGACGGTGGCCAGGTCGAAATCGAGGCCCACGTCGTCTATGAGCTCGACGGTGACGGGCGACAGCTCCGCGTCATCCGGCTTACCGACTACACCGGCGAGTCGGTTCGCACGATGTACACAAACGCTGCCCGTCTCCGCGAGGCGTGGTCCAAGCCACACGACCGAGCCGACATCATCGAGCGCTTGGCCGAGCGCGGCATCGACTTCGATGAGCTTGCTGCAGCGACGGAGCAGCCGGACGCCGACCCGTTTGACCTGCTCTGTCACCTGGCTTTCGCAGCGCCGGTCCGGACGAGGCGTGAGCGCGCGCAGCGGCTACGGCGCGAGCGGAAAGACTTCTTTGAGCGGTTCCGCCCCGAGGCGCGCCAGGTCCTCGACGAGCTCCTCGACAAGTACTGCGAGCACGGGACAGCACAGTTCCTCATCCCGGACGTTCTCGAGCTACCCCCAATCAACCGCCACGGAAATGTGCTAGAGATAGCAAAGTTCTTCAGTGGCGAGGAGAAGCTCCGAAACGCGGTGCACCAACTTCAAACACTTCTTTACGAGGCGGCATAGAAGAGGATGGCCAGAGCGCGAGCAAGCAAAAGCGACCAGCCACTCACCAGCGCACAGCGGCTCGGTTCGCTCATCAAATCCGCGCGTGACATCATGCGCAAGGACAAGGGCCTCTCAACCGACCTTGACAGGCTTCCCCTTCTCACGTGGTTGATGTTTCTCAAGTTCCTGGACGACCTCGAGGAACTCGAGGAATCACGGGCAAAGGTCGCTGGGAAGAAGTACCGGCCGACCATCGAAGCGCCTTACCGGTGGCGTGATTGGGGCGCCAGGGAGGACGGCGTCACCGGGCCGGAGCTCCTTGCCTTCATTTCCCAAGAAGAGGCGATTCGGCCCGATGGAACGAAGGGGGCTGGACTCCTGCCCTGTCTCCGCGGACTAGCCGATGGCAACGGGCATGTGCCAAGAAGGCGCATCGTCGCAGCGGTTTTCAAAGACGTCGCGAATCGCATGCTGTCCGGCTACCTATTGCGTGAGGTCGTCAACAAAGTCAACGGTATCCACTTTCTTGCGGAAGATGAAGTCTTCACGCTGGGACATCTCTACGAGTCGATGCTCAAGGAGATGCGAGACGGCTGCGGGGGAGAACGGCGAGTTCTACACACCGCGCCCGGTTGTGAGGTTCATGGTTGAGATGACCGACCCACGGCTCGGTGAGACGGTTCTCGACCCTGCGGCCGGGACCGGTGGGTTTCTCGCCGAGGCGTTCGCTCACCTGCAAAAACAAGTGAAGACCGTCCAAGACAAGAAGACTCTGCAGGAGAAGTCCCTTTTCGGGGGCGAGGCGAAGCCACTTCCCTATCTCCTTTGCCAAATGAATCTTCTGTTGCACGGCTTTGAGCACCCACAGATTAGTCCGGACAACAGCCTTGGCATCAAAATCACGGAGCTGGGTGAAAAGGACCGGGTCGACGTCGTCCTGACGAATCCACCATTTGGCGGTGAGGAAGAGCGTGGGATTCTTGCGAACTTCCCGTCAGACAAGCAAACGGCCGAAACGGCCCTCCTTTTTCTCCCAGCTCATTATGCGCAGGCCTACGGCGAAAGGGCGCCCGGGGCAGAGCAGCGGTCGTTGTGCCTGACGGAACGTTGTTTGGCGACGGCGTGTGCGCCCGCATCAAAGAAGAGCTGCTTAGCCAGTTCAATCTTCATACGGTAGTTCGCCTGCCGAACGGCGTTTTCTCGCCTTACACGAACATCAATACGAACCTCCTGTTCTTCGACACCGAGGGCCCGACTAAGACGATTTGGTTCTATGAGCAGCCGTTGCCGGAGGGAAGAAACAACTACACGAAGACAAAGCCTCTGACGTACGAGGAGTTTGAGGCGTGTGAGGCCTGGTTTCGTGCCAAACCGCGCCTAGAATCACAACACGCCTGGTCTGTTGAGGTGGCCGATGTGATTGAGTACGACGCCGACGGGAACCTCCTCTCCGTTGACCTGGACATCAAGAACCCGAACAGCCAAGAAGCGCTCGCGCATCTTCCGCCTAGCGAGCTCACCCAAGCCATCTTGGATGAGGAGGAAAAGCTGGTAGACATCGTGCGCAGCATTCGAGACGCGCTAGAGGCAAAGTGAATCATGGACTGCCCTTGGCCCGAAGAGCCCATTGGAGAGCTTGCAGACCCCGTGAGCAGGCTCGAGGAGCCTGTACCGGGCCGCAGCTATCGCCAGGTTGGTGTTCGACTTTGGGGGGGCGGCGCGTACGAACGCGATTCTGTAGACGGTGCCGAAACGAAATACAAAACGCTGAACCGAGTGGCGACCAATGACATCATCGTCAACAAAATCTGGGCGCGCAACGGCAGCGTAAGCGTTGTTCAGAACGCCCTTGACGGCTGCTACTGTTCGTCTGAATTCCCTCTGTTTCGTCCGCCGAGCAAACCGGCTTCATCCTCAATGGTTCTTCTGGATGACGAAGACGCCGTGGTTCTGGAGGCGGTGCGATAAGAAGGCCCGCGGGACCAGTGGCAAGAACCGCATCCGTCCGGAGAGGTTTCTTCAGATTCGGATACCCTGCCCCACCTTCTCCGAACAGGAGCGCATCGTTCGCAGAATTGAAGCCCTAGACGGGCGGCTATTCAGCGTGCGAAACAGATACGAAAGGACTCAAACCTTAAAACGGACAGCCTTTGGCCTAGCACCTTGAACGACGTGTTAGCGGGTCAGCTTCTGAACGGGAATACGCCAACCACAACCGGCAGAAGCCTTCTTGAAGAGGCAGGCGCGGGCGAAGAGCGAATTCGAGAAGACGCGATACAATCGGGCGCATCCGTCTCATCCCACCATTGTCGACTCGGGGCCAACGGAACTACCGCCGAGTTGGTGTTGGACGACTTTGGGGTCGGTGCTCACTCACCTCGTGGACTGCGTAAACGACACCCCAGATTTCTCGCCAACGCCCACGTCGTTCCTCGGCCTGAAGTCGACGAACATTAAACCGTATCGCTTTGATGACGGGGAAGTGTGGCACGTCACAGAGGCAGACTTCCGCTATTGGAACCGCCGAGAAGAGCCCATTCCCGGAGATATCATTCTTACGCGTGAAGCTCCGATGGGCCACGCGTGCATTCTTCCGCCGGCGCGGCAGTACTGCCTAACGCAGCGGCTGATGTTGCTTCGAGTAGATAGTGACTTTATTTCTCCCAACTACATGCTGCACTACCTGAACTCACCGCTCTTCCGAGACCAGGTTCTGGACGTCAGTCGCGGCCTCACGACGCCGCACATTCGAGTTAAAGATGCCCCAGGCTTTCTCGTGCCGATTCCGAGCCACGAAGAGCAAAACGCTAATTGTTTGCCGCCTTGATGCGCTGCACGACACAGTGAAGGCGCTTCGACGCATTCAACGACGCACGGACACGCAGCTCGAGGGGCTTCTGCCGTCGGTACTTCACGCGGCTTTCTCCGGGAATCTGTGAGGGCCTCGCCGCTCGGGGCCTGTTTGAGTCCGAGACCCCGGCCTCGACTGCGAAATCCGCCCATCCGCCGAGTTTGTTTCCGGCTCGGGGTCGGCTCTCCGGCTTCCGTCGGCGTTCTGCCGACTATCCCCCCATGCGACTTCGACTCACCACGCCCCTCGGCCTAACCGCTGTCCTGACGAAGGCCGGCGAGCTCTACGAGCTCGACCTCGACTACCCCGACCAGCCCACCACCGACGCCATATCGGCTGAGTTCGAGAGCCTCGTGCGCCACGCGCTCGCGATTGTCGAGCTTCTCGAGGGCCACGACCTCCCGCTTTCGGAAGCACTTCGAAGAATCCGCGCCCGCCTGACCTTCCCGAGTGTCGGACGTCCGACACGCTCGAAGCAGCGTCACCGAACGGTCGATTCGACACGAAAAAGCCGGGGCCAACGACGAAATCCGCCCATCCGTGAGCCTCATTCCCGAGCCGGGAGCGTGTTCGGGTTCGTTTCCATCCTCGACGCTCCGCCGCGCGCCGGTCGCCGTCCGAGCAACCTCGCGCCAGGCCGCTAGCGCGGGGAAGGCCCCTGTCACTCGCTTGCAGGCCTCCGGCTCCCTCTGCGCGCCTTCGCGTCGGACGTTCCTCCGGTTTCGAGAACGCACCCCTCCAGCTCAGGTGAGAGGGGATGGTCCTCTCCACAAAAACGGAGGAACTGAAAATGGCAACGAAACCAGCACACGAAATCAGGCTCGGGAGAATCAGAGCCGCCATCTGGGCGAACGAAACGTCCGCCGGCACCCGGCACAACGTCACGGTCGAACGACTCTACAAAGACGGTGACGACTGGAAGAGCTCTTCGAGCTTTGGCCGGGACGACCTCCCGCTTGTCGGGAAGGTGCTCGACCAGGCGCACACGTGGATTTTCGAAGCAGCGTCCAACGGGAGGGAGTCGTGAGTCCCCGCAAGGGGGCTCCGGCCCCCCGCGCGCCCGGCTGAGCTCCCGAACCTCGTCGACATCCTTGACGAGCTCGGCGGAGGCCTCGGAAACGTCATCGCCTCGACGTTTCGTCGCATGGAGCTCGCCGAGAAACGAGATTCAGGACGCGAAGCAGCGAGACCCGCTGAACGCCGACGGGATTCACGGCGCATTTCGCTACCTTCGTCCGACCGACCCGCTCCAAGCGAAGGGCGACGCGCTCTACCGTGCCCATTGCCGCGAGCTCATCGAGCGCGTTGCTTCCGGCTCCACGAAGCGGGAGCTCTCGGCCGGCACCCGCGCTGAGGTCCTGGCCACCCTCGCCGACCTGTCTCTCGCCGCGCCGCTCGAGCGACACGCTTTCCACCTCTACGGTCAGCTCTTCGGCGAGCTCTTCCCGGAGAAGGCCCACGACATCGAGCCGCTCCGAGGTCCCCTCGACCGCTACGAAGCTGAGCAGGCTCAAGAACTCTTCGGCCGACTCCAGCGCAAGCTCTCGACGGACCGGGCTCCATAGCCCGGCTCCGGCCGTTCCAAGTACTGGGGGTAGGTACGCCTCTCGGAATTCCCTAGAAATCCTGAGTCCCACCCCCAACCGAGAAAGGCGGACGGCATGCCCAACGAATCGACTCTCGAAGAGAAGAAAGAGCTCCTTCGGAAGGCCCTCGGACCGGACAAGGCGCAGCTCTTCGCGCACATCATCGACCGCTGTACCGACATCGTCGCGGAGGAAGACGGCTCCATCCGAATCGAGGGAACACCGCCGATGACCCTCGCGGCCGGGGAGCCGACCGTTGAGGGCCTCCGGAAGCTCGTCGACGAGCACCGCACAGACCACGATTGAGGGGCTCCGCCAAGAACCCCTCCGGGGACCCTCCCCCAACACTTGACGAGCGGTGATAACAGATTTTATCATCTATCATGATGACTACCGAACGAGGCCTCATTCCGACCCGCGACCTCCCGTCGGGAGCTCTTCCGGGGCTCCCGCGCATCCTCCCGGACCACGACACGGCGGCGGTCCGGGAGCGTGTCCAGGGCTTCTACGGTTCGGTCGCACTGATGCTTGAGGCGTGGGTCACCCGGAGCGAGAACCTGAACACGCAGCGGAGCTACCGCGCGGCGGTCGCCGGCTTTCTTCGGTTCCTCGGCCTCGACTGGCCCGAGGGCCATCGGTGGCCGCCGGAGGCCTGGCGACTCCTCGCGACGACCGTTGCCGACGTCCGAGCCTTCCGGGAGTTCCTCGACGTCGAGCTCGACCAGGCGCCGAAGACGCTCAACCACCGCATCTCGGCGCTCAGCGGGTTCTTCGAGTTCGCCCGGGAGGCGGCCGCGGCCGGGAAACTCCCGATTCTCGTTCACAACCCCGCCCACAAGGACTTCATCAAGCGCCCGTCGACCGACCCTGTTGAGGAGACGCCGGCACTTTCAGCTCGGAACGCCCGGAAGCTCATGGAGCTCCCGAACGGCGACGACCCGGTGCTTGCGCTCCGGGACCGAGCCATCCTCAAGTTCTACCTCTTCACGGGCGCTCGCATCCGAACAGGATGCCTTCTCGACGTCGCCGACTTCCGCTTCGACGAGGAGGACCCGAAGATACGGGTCCAGGAGAAGGGACGCGGGAAGTCGAAGCGAACCATCGGCGTTCACATCGAAGCAGCAGAGGCCATCCGGGAGTACATCGCCGGCGCCGAGCTCACCAGCGGGCCGCTCTTCCGTGCCCGCGCGAACTCCCGGTCGAAGCGACTCGGCCGCGTCCGCATCGGCCTCACGACCATGTACTCCCTTCTGCAGGCCTACCTCGAGCAGCTCCCAAGGGCCGTGAAGCACGTGGAGCTCGAGGACGGCACCGAACGCGAGCAGTGCATCTACACGCCGCACTCACTTCGCGCTACGACTGCAACGCTTCTTCTCAAGAGCGGGGTTCCCCTGGAGGAGGTCCAGGAGCTCCTCGGACACAAGAACCCCCAGACCACTCAGATTTACGACAAGCGCGTCCGTCGAACGACGGAGAGCGCGAGTCACAAGATTTCGTTCTAGAGAGGAGGTCCCGATTGCCAGTCAAACACTTCTTCGGCCCCACGCTCACGAGCGACGATTTCCCCAAAGGCCCGCAGACCGTTGACGACAAGATTCGCGTTTTCGAGGACCAGGTTCGCGGCTGGAAACTCAACATCGCGGAGGAAGCCATCGCCAGGAACGGTGACGCGGGTTTCGCTGTCATGGACATCGTCACGAGCTACTTCGAGCTCATTGGCACGTGCATCAAGGGTCCCGGACAGAAGAAGACCGTCCCGGACAAGAAGAAGGGCGGCACCAAGCAAGTCGACTTCGGCTCCGGCGACTACTTCCGCGCTGGCATGATGGAGGTCTTCGACGAGCTCGCGAAAGCGGACCCAGCCCTCGTCGACCGGCTCCTCCGGGCGTTCTATAAGGATGTCCGATGCGGGCTCTACCACCAGGCGATGACCCGGAACGGGGTTCTTCTCTCCGGCAACGTCACTGGCCCGGTGGTCTTCCAGGACGACAAAGCCGCCGGCACGACGACGGCAATCCTCATCAACCCAAAACGCTTCGTTGCCAGGCTACAGGCGCACCTCAAAGACTACGTAGCCCTCATCTCCGATACCTCGAACACGGATGCCCGCAACCGATTCGAAGCGGCGTTTGACCAGCGGTAGGTCCATCACCGGGGCAAACGGCTTCGTCAGAGCCCCTGTGAGTGACTTTCTCGGGTCAACAGGTATCAGGACACCCCCCTCGCTGGACGAAAACTACGTCACTTACGCGGTCGGCCCGTCTTGCGGTTGCGGCCGTTGCCAGACCCGCGTTCCTCCGCTAACGGTCCCCGTATCCCCTCGCGTGCCACTCAGCGAGGCCGGCGCCGCGCCCGAGTCAAGGTCGTTCGCCCCGTTGGGGCGCTTCCACCGTTGACTTCCGGTCGCGCCAGCCCGCCGAAACGCCTGGCACTCGCGATGGGGAATCGGCTTCATCGCCAAGCAAATGGAGGAACGCACCATGACGACAACACCCTTACGCAGATGGTTTCGCTCAAGCGCCCCCGTCGAGAACTTCTTCGAGCTCATGAACGAGCAGCGAGAGGAGCTCCGCTACCTGGCGCTCGAGCAGCTCGAGAAGCGCAGAGCACTCGAAGACGCGCTCGCTTCTCAGGACCGCACCGAAGCCCACCGTCGCCGCATCGCCCTCTACAAGCGGCAGTACGGTGACCTGCTCGCGCTTGAGGAGAAACACGGCGCCGTTCTCCGGCAGTCGCCGCAGCGCGCCCTCCACGGCCTCGTCCTCGAGGAGCGTGAGCTCCTCTTCCGCCTCTGGAGCAAAGAGGAATCCGTCCTCGACCTGCTCGCCGACGTCCCGGCAGACGAGCTCCGAAGCAAGTAGACAGCCCCGGAAAGGGAAGTCGCTGTCCGAGCGGACCACTCGCGAGGCGTGCCTACGCGCTTACGGTGTCGCCGACCTCCGGTCGGCTCCCGACCCCCTTTCTCGCATTCCCGCTTCGTTCCTTCGCGGGAGATGCTCACTGGCAAGCCCGTGCCACCCTCCGCATCGCCCCCCTCGACTACGGGTGTCACTCGGCTTGCAGGCCCCCCCGGCCACCTCTCACCCGCCACCCAGCCACGCCACCGCCCGCGCTTCGCGCGCGCCCCCTGTATATGGTCTCGCTCGCAAGCTCGCTCGCAATTCGAGGGGCTTCTCGGCTCGGGGTTCCCGCCTTCAGCGAGGAAACCTCCTCGACCGGAGGAGCCTACCTTCCGTTCGGGGTTCCCCATCGCTCTCGCGCCCAGGGAGACCCCTCACTGCAGGGACCCCTCTTCCGGGCTCGCTTTTCCCGGTCCCCGGGAGACGCTCGCCCCCCTTCGTTCGAGCCAACCCTCGCGCCAGCAAAGCTGTCACTCGGCTTGCAATCTCACTCCGGGCCACCCACCCAGCCGCCAGAACTCCGCACCGAAAGAGCCGACAGACCGCTCTCGGCAACCCTCCGTTCGCGCGCCACAAGTGGCACTCGAACTCGCAACCAACCGTGCGACGGCGACTGCGATACTTCATGCGCATTCCGTGCCTCTAAGTCCGCGTCTGCCATCTCTTTAGGTTCTCCGTTCTTACCACCCAAACCCCCAACCGTTGGCGGAATACCTTGTGCTCCACCTTGCACCTCTCTATCTTCTCTCCGGTGGAGCTCACCGGACCCAATGACCGACCCATCATTCTCACGCTCACCTCGAGCGTTCGGCTGTTCTCGGTCGACCAAATCGCTCGCACCTGGTGGGGAGAGAACAAGCACCCGCGGAAGTCTGCCAACCGCAGACTCCGGGAACTCGAACGCGCCGGACTCATCGCCCGGGAGACGGTTCACGCGGCACCTCTCCTCGAGCTCGAGGCGCCGCTCCTCCAATGGAGCCCCGGCGAACCCGACCCGACGAACCTCCCGGAGCTCGAGCACCAGCTTTCCGAGCGCTGGACAGAGCCGCCGGTGCTGACACCGGTGGTCTATGCCACCAAGGAGGCCGCGACCCTCTGGGGAGGCTTCCAGCCCGGGCGCATCGCGCACCAGGCGGAAGCCACTCACGACCTCCACGTCTCGGAGCTCTACCTCCGACTCCGGCGGGACCATCCGGAGCTCGTCGAGTCTTGGAGGAGCGAGGAGGAGCTCCCGCCGCTCGACCGCCAGGTAGGCGGCTACATGCCCGACGCCGCCCTTGTCGGCCCCGATGGAGGCATCAGCCTCTACATCGAATTCGCCGGCCGCTACAAGGTCGAGCGCCTCGAGAAGATTCACATCTTCTGCAAAGCGAAAGGCTACCCGTATGACCTCTGGTAACGGTCGCCGGCGAAGCGACGAAGAAGAGCGCGCCCGCCAGGACCTCATCCTCGACCACACCTTCAAGCATCACATGACCACGCCGGAGGCAGTGAAGGCTGCGCTCTTTCCCGAGCTCAGTGTCAACGGTGCTTGGCGAAAGCTCGAGAGACTCACCGCGAACGGTGAACTCGTCTCCTACGAGCTCGCCCCGGGGGAGCGCGGCGGGAAACGCCGCTACTGGATGGTCTCGAAGGCCCGCGCGCTGAACCGCTACGGCGAGAAGCGCGGCGGGGAAAGCGCACGAGCTAAACCAGCTCGTGAACTACTTCGGCATTCTCGCGTTCTGTTGTCTTGGTGACACGAAGCGCGAGCTCATTTCCGACGCCGACCTTCGCGAGTATTTCCCGGACTACGTCTGCGGACGGCTTCCGAAATACTACGTCCTCGACGAGGAGGAGCGCTTCGCCTACGTCCACGTCGAGCAAGGGAAGAGAACCATCGACGCCGTTGTGCGTCGCTGCGAGAACATCGTCCTCGACCGACGGCGACGGAGCGCCGGGTTTCGCAAGCTCATCGACGCCGGCCAGTTCTACCTCTGGGTTGTCACCCCGAGCGAGCGTCGAGCGACGCTCCTTCGAAGCGCCTTCGACGACCGGCACTTCGCGACAGACTACGGCATCGCCGTCGTGTCGGAACTCGAATCGCTTCTCGTGAAGACGCTCAAGAAAGGCCGCTCATAGTGCCACGCTACGACGCGAATCTCGACCCGCTCCGGGTAAAGCACGACCTCCCGGCCGTGCTCTACCGCACCGACCCGACGGGCATCGAGTCGCCCTCGAGCAAGACCGCTTTCTTGCTCATCCGGATAACGCTTCTTGCCATCCTGGCAACTCTCGCCCTGCGGATTGTCTCGCTCTACGTCTCGCCGCTTACCGTGTTCCAGGTCGCGACCTTCGTCGGAGTGCTCCTCGCCGCCTACGAATACCTTCGAGGCGACGGAGCCGACTTCCAGGCGAAGCGCACCTCGAGAGCGAGGCACATTCAGGCGCTTCTTTGGGTTGCCCTCGGCCCCGCTGCGGGCATGGCCGTCGCACTCGTTGACTTCGAGGGCGGACAGCAGCTCGTCTTCGCCTTCCTGACCGTCGTGTTCCCCTCGCACTCGTCTACTTCCTCGCGCGCCAGGTCACGAAGCACGCCGTCGGATGGGTTCTCGCAAACCCTTCCCTCTCCCTGCATGAACGCAAGCAGATTCGAGACGCCTGGCAGCACAAGAGCACCGAGGATGAGGAGCTTCGCCGAGCAGCCGGCCTCTACCGCTGGTCGGTTCTTCCGCTCTCCGCTCTCTTCTTCCTCGCCTTTCTGTCGGTTCTTTTCGCCGGAGCCGCGAGATACGTCCCGTTTGCGGGCATGTTTGGAGCGCTTGTCTTCCTGCTCGTGCTCGCGCTTGCCTCCATGCGCCGCGCGAAGGCATCGCTTCGCACCGTGAGCCGCTGCACGTGGCAAGCCATCGCGAGCTTCCTCAGCTACAACGAGCACGAAACGAAGGCTCCAGGTGTCTACCGGAGCGCCGCCGGCGGCATCCGCTGGAGGCTCTACACCTTCGCCGCAGCGCTTGCGCTCTTCGCGCTCGTGCTCGTTCCCGCAACCAGCTACTTCCCGGCGTTTAGCCTCCTAACGCCCATCAGCCTTTGGACAGACGCCGCTCGGGTCCCGGGCTTCGGGCAGATGTTCACCGAACCCCAGGCGCCGCCCATGCCCTCAAGACAGCAGGTGAGAGAAAACCTCACCGACGAGCAGCGCGCCTACATGGAGCGCAACGCGCGCACCGCACAGGAGCGCAACGACTACCTCGACTACCTCGCCCGCGAAGCCGTCAAACGCTCCGCCCCTCCCGGTTCTTCACGCACTGCCAGGCAGGAAGTCCAGCGCCTCGCGGCGACGCCCGAGGGCTGGTTCACCATGTCGCTCAAGGGCCTTGCGACAGGAAACCTCGTGTTCCTCTTCGCGCTCATCACGAGCCTCGTTCTCTCAACCGCCGTTCCTGCAGCGACGCTCTTCTTCGTTGTCGCCTTCGTTGGCGGACCGCTCTTTGTCCCGCTCTACGAAGCCTACGAAACCCGCGACCGTCGAAGCGTGGGCTTGCCGACCGGCGGAAGCCCGAGCTGGGAGACCTACGTTGAGAGCCTCCAAAGCGCCACCCAGGCAGACGATGGCCGCGAAGAGAACATCCCTCGGGACCATCTCTGGCTCGGTCGCTCTGTTCTCAACGACTACCCGGTTCTCCTGAACCGCCGGATTCTCCATGACCACGCCTGGTTTCTTGGAAACTCCGGCGCCGGAAAGACCTCCCTCGGTCTCGCGCCCATCATCACCCAGCTGCAGCGACTCTCGAGGAACCTCTACGCCGAAGAAGAGGCGCGCCGGAAAGAGAGGCCGAACGAAGACCCCCGTCGCCCGGACGACATCCCGCCCTCAATCCTCATTCTCGACCTCAAGGGCGAACCGTACATGTTCTCCGGCACGCGCCGCGAAGCCGAACGCGCCATGTTCGCCGGCTTTCAGCGCGAGGCCGAACTCGGAAAGATGCCCTTTCGCTGGTTCACAACCCGGAAAGGCGACTCGACCTACACGTTCAATCCGTTTCTTCAAGAGTCGATGAAGTCCCGCACCGCTGACCAGAAGACCGCCACCATTCTGAACTCCCTTGGCCTCGAATACGGCGAAGGCTACGGACACGCGCACTACTCCGAGGCCCACGCCGTTGTTCTCAAGCGTGTCTTCGAGACGGAGCCCGAGATTTACTCGTTCAAGCACCTCGACGAGATTCTCAGCGACCCCGCCAAATTGAAGAATCAGCTCGAAATCAGCGCGAGGATGCGACAGGACGCCGGCGACGTGTTCTCGCTCGTTCGGTCGCTCGCCAAAGTCGAAGCGCTGAACATCGTTCCCCCAACGCTTCGCGACCCAACCCTCCCTCTCCCCGAGGGCATGAACAGAAAAGACCCCGCATTCAGGCGCTTGCTCGAGGAGCGCGGCGAACGAGACCAGCGGCTTCACGACAATCGCCTCGACATGCGAGACCTTGTGAACTCGTCACCCCCCCAGGTGACCTACTTCTACCTTCCCGCCTCACTCGGAGAGGCCACCGTCCGCCGCATCGGTCGCCTTGTTCTCTACTCGCTTCTCGAAGCAGCAAGCGACTACGAACGCGACCGCGGTCATCCGCCGTGCGTCTACACCGTCGTCGACGAGTTTCAGCAAATCGTCTCGCAGAACCTCGAGCTCTTCCTGCGGCAAGCTCGAAGCAAAGGCCTGGCGCTTCTTCTCTCAAACCAGGCTCAGAGCGACCTCATTGTGAACCGCGACGACATGCGCGCCACGGTGCAAGCCAACACCCGATTCAAGCAATTCTTCGCCGCCGGCGACCCGGACCTGCGCCGAGCCATCATCGAGGGGTCCGGAACCGTCTTCGGCCCTGACTGGCAGCAGGTCGACCGAGGGCACGACCGCGCCCCAACCTGGGAACCGGGAGAGCGCACGCCGTTCAACCGCGAAGAGACGCGCATCACCATCAACGACATTCTCGACGTCTCAGACGACGACTTCCGCTCTATCGTCCACATTACCCGCGGACGCGGGTACACCCAGTTCGGGGGCCGCCCGGTCATCGTCGAATCGGAGTACCACATCACGCGCGACGAATACGACGAGCGAAAGGCTGCGAACTGGCCACCTCTCAACCCCCACACCATCGAAGCAGGCGACGAGGAGTTCGCCGGCGCACCAGCGCCACAGCAGAAGGCCCGAGGCGCTGTCCCCGAACGGCATCAGGCTTTCGTTGACGACTACCGCACTCGTTCGAAAGGAGACGCGAAGTGAAAGTGCTCGCCCTGTTGCTCGCCCTGGCTGTTGTCGGTTGTGGAGGGAGCGAGTCATCATCGCGTCGGCGTCGGGCTGAGCGGCGTCCAGGATCGCGCTCCTGGGCCTTCTGGTCGTAGTAAGTCGACGGAGCGATCGGCACCACCGCGCAGATCGGCTCGACTCCGTACTCATCTCGGTGTTCGTCGATGAACGACACCATCACTTCGCTCGGCGGTCGAGCTCCGCCTGAGCGAAATACGCCGACGCCTTCTTCAGGATCTCGTTCGCGCGCTTCAGCTCGCGGTTCTCCCGCTCGAGCTCCTTCAGGCGCTTCTGTTCGTCCGTCGTCAGACCGGGGCGAAGGCCCTGGTCTCGTTCGGCCTGACGGACCCACTTCCGGAGCGTCTCGGCCGTACAGCCGATCTTCGAGGCGATCGAGCGGATCGCCGACCATTGCGAGTCGTGCTCGCTCTCATGCTCCCGCACCAGCCGCACCGCTCGCTCACGCACCTCGGGGGAGTACTTGCTTGGTCTTGCCATGGAGGTATCCTCTCAAGGAATACACCCTCCGGCAAACCCGGCGTGGTTCATTGCTCGCCCTGGCTGTTGTCGGTTGTGGAGGGAGCGAGTTCGACGAAAAGACCGACACCGCCAAGAAGGACGATGGTCCCGCAGAGACCATCGACGCGACAGAAGAGCGCGAGCGCCAGAGCTTCATTCGTCAGAAAGCCGAGGGCGACCGAATCGCCTACCAGGAGCTCGCCGAGCAAGCCGCCATCGGCATTACGAGGCTCCAGGAATACCGCGCGGAGCTCGCCGCCTGGCAAACGCTCACCGCAGAGCTTCCGACGAACGACGACGGCCGGGCCATCGCCTCGGACCCGAGCTTCGTTCAGTCCTACATCGAGCTCACCGCAAAGCCCCGCCACCGCCTCGACGACGTCGACGCCGCCATTCGAAAGCTCACCCGCATCCAAGACAACTCGGAGACCCAGGCGAAACAGGACCTCCCCTCGATTACCCCACAGAAGCGACAAGAAGATTCAATCACCATCGCGAGTGAACGCGCCCAGGCGGAAGAGCAGACCGCCGAGCTCAAGAAGGACACCGCCCTCATTCTCGGCTTCATCGCAGCCGGGCGAACGAACCCGACTGGCGTCACGCTCGCCGAAGCCATTCGAACCGCGAACGCCCAGGCCGCCGCCGAGCGTGCCGACCTCATCGCCCAGGAGCGCGAGCGCGTTTACCGCGAGAACTCCGAGCGCATGGCCGAGCTCGAAGCGCAAAAGGAGCAAGAAAGACAGGACGCGAAAGCGAGTCAGCTCGCGCGCGAAGCGCTCGAGACGAAGGCGGCAGACCCGACCATCATCGCCAAGTTCGCCCCCTTCACCACCAGAGGGCAACTCGCGTTCGATAGGTTCTCCGAGACCTCCCGCAGTGGAACCACCGTCGCCGGCTCCGTCTGGATGAAGCAGATTAACGGTCCTTCTCGTCCCGCGAGCTATTCAAAGCTCACGCAGCTCGGCGCCACCAAGAACGTGCAGAACTTCGTCTGGTTCGGCTGCGACTGCGTGAACAAGCGGCGCGGATACCCGGACAACGACCGCCCTGTTTGGAGCTACCCGCAAAACGACGACGAATGGCGCTACTACGAAGAGCTTCTCGAACTCTTCAAGGAGCTCGCTCCCATCTGGGCAGAGAACGGCATCCTCGCGCCGTAGGTTTGACTGACGTCGAGGACTCAGGCAGGATGAAAGAGGTTGCCGGCTGGCGAAAGGTCTTCAAGAAAAAAGCCCGAAGGCCATGGAACCGAAGTTCCATGACCAACGGGCAAGTCTTCTACGAGGTGAAGACTACCACCACCACCACAACCACAGGGCCGCTACACTAGTCCACCCGGTAATGACTCTTACCTGGTGGGCAACGGTGTCGGCCCAATACCTTCTTCGAATTGCCTTCCGCGCCGCATCGTTCAACTCCCAGACAGTCGGTTGACGTTTGTCACCCAACAACCAGAAGAGAACTGCACGCAGCACCTTCCAACAACACGCAAGAAGGAAACAGATGATGGCACTCATGGCCTCGCCCTCCTTCTTGTCTGTTCGTACAAGCCGCAGCCTCGTTCCGAGGCTACAGCTCGAGAGAACACAGGAAGCGTTTGAGGCTTAGTCCTCACCTCCTCAACGAAGACGTCTGTTTTGGTCTTGGGGCGAGACAGGCCCCAGTTGGATACCGCAAAGCGCGGCACGAGGATTATACCGCTTAGGTTGTCTGGACGGTTCCCGCGATTCTACGCCGCCGCGCAGCCGCTACCGGCGCTCTCGACGAACACCTTGATGTTCCGCCGACCAAGTTCGAGAGCTTCGACCGGGACGAGTTCGAGCCCACGGTGCCGCCGGAGAGCGTTCACGGCCGCGCGAAGGTTTAAGAGCTGCCGGCGGACCGGTGCATAGCGCGCATACGGAACGCGCGCGAGCTCGTGGGCGAGCTCTTCTGCGCTTCGCTTTGTCGCGACTTCCTCGAAGTACGCGCGCAGACGCGCGTATTCCTCGTGGGCGATGCGCACGCTTCCGTGCCCGCCTCGAAACCCCACGTTGTAGTTCCGGTAGACGATGGGCTTCCGTGCCGTGTCTTCGATGCTGTCTGCCTCGAAGATGCGGAACTCGTGCGCACCGCGCGTCGCGATGAGCACGAAGAAGCGCTCGTGCCGGAGGTAGTGCAGGTTCGCAAGTCCCCGCAGCTTCCTCCGAGCTCGCGCTTGTTTCGAAACGGCGATGCCATACTTCGCAAGCAGCTTCTCGTCGACCATCCGCACGTCTTTCCCCTCAGGCACCCAACCGCTCACGTAGTAGCGGTAGCCTGCTGGGAGGTATTGGACCGCGAGCTGCTGGACGAACGCCTCGACGCTCCGTGCTTCGTATCGGTACTCCATCGCCGTTTCCTCTTCGAGCGTGAAAGTGAGGGGAACTCGCCTCGCGCCTTGAGCGCGGGCCGGCTTACCCCTCAGAGCCGTTGACCTTCGGCAGCGCGCGAAGCGCGCGTCCGGCTCTTCCCCGCTCGAAGCACGTCCGGGCTCTCCGGGAGCTCCCGTGCATTCGCTCTGCTGCGAACGCTCGTCATGCTCTCCAGTGAGCGCTCGGACGCCTGAGCCATCGGGCGCCGTAAGCGCGTCGCTTTCGCTCCACCCATCACCTCCTTCCTGTCGGTTGTGCGCGCTTTCCCGCTGGCTCCGCTGTGTTCCTTACAGCGGAGCCCTACTCATAGCGGTCTCGCGCCCAACAAAAAAAACCGCCTGCACCGAAGCGCTGAGCGCACTTCGAGTGCAGGTCGTCTCTCCGCTGCCAGAAGTCAGGAGCCGTCAGGCTCTCCACTTCTAGAGCGGCTAGCTTCTTCCGAAGACCTCGAGCCGGAGGCGCACGCCGTTTGCGCGCGCGCCTTCCGGCCGAGACATTCCGTCAGGTGCAGTAATGCGCCTGTCGTCCCTTTCGTTCGTCTCACCGCGCGGCACCACCCGCCACGGTATCGAGAAGGAGAATCCGACCCCTCTACAATGGAGCCGTATCTCCCCGCTTCCGCGCTCACCTACTTGGGACCCACTCCCCCACTACAGACTTTCAATCACCTCGAGGACCAATCGAGGCACCGAGCACCACCCCGGCATCTGTAGCGGTTCCCCGGTTAGTGCAAACCGTCGACTTGCGAGTCACGCTGCTAAGCGGGCTGATTCCCGCGGGGCCATCCCCGTCGCTTGGACGGAAACGCAGCGAAGCGAATGTCCCCATTCGCTTCGGTCACTCGAGTGCGCGGCCGATGGCCGCGAGCTCGGCTTTCGGGGGGCAGAACACAGAAGCTCCCCCTTACGTATCTGCGCTGGCTTTTCGCGTTGTAGACACGTCTCTCGCAAGACTTCCCGGCAAGGGCTCGACGATTGCTCGCCTTTCGCCCCTCTCACGCTTGAGCTCTTCACCGTGAGCCTTTTCAGCTCATCGCCGAGTCGGTCAGACCCGGTGCCGACTGTCACCAGTTGGCAGCTCCACGCGCCGGCTGAGGTAATCGCCCCGTGCGATGCACGAAGCTCAACCCCCTCAGGCTGGGCTTTCACCAGCTACGGATTGCACAGGCAGGCAGAACGCCCACCGTTTCCCGGTCGCCCGTGTTCGAAATGGAAAAGACCACCCTCTTCGAATCGGATAGAACGACGGGATTAGTCCGAGATGGAAACACTCGGGGTTAGGCCGTCGAGCCTCCGTCGAGCACGGACAAGCCACTCTCGCGGCATCCGGCTCTACAGGCACAGAGCATGAGGGTTGGTAACCCCTCCCCTTAGCCTGGATGGTGAGTCCAGGTTTACCGGGTGCTCTGCCCGCACCAACGGAATCAGAAAAGCCAAGCAGCTTTACTGACGACCGTCGGGACCAAAGTCTCCGACTGGCATCCAGAACTAGCGTACTTTTCCTCGGAAATCGAACCGCCGCCGATGTCGGACGTCCGACATCGCGCGGTTCGCGAATCACCACAGTCACTTGCGGCGCTCGACGGCAAAAAGCCCCCGGCTAACGCATCAACCCCGGGGGCGGTCTGCCTCCCGTGTCGCTCGTCGTCGGGTCCAAGGCGCTACCGCGCTCCCCGTGGGGGTGAGACCCGACGACGACCGCCACATACGGCATCCCTGAGCGCCCAGGAGCGCCGCTCCAAGCCTCGCCCACCCCAGACCCTTCCCCCCAGCTCTTCGTCGCTGTAGAACGGCCTGAATGCGTGCAAGGCCGCCCCGTGACCTGCCGCGGAGAAGAGACCCTCGGACTCCCACCAAACCGGCATCCCCCGGAGAGGGAGTGCCCTAACTCGTGTTGGGTACTCGACTTTTCCTCTTGCCAAGCTGGCAGCCAGGCTGATAGGAAGGCTTTAAGAGACTTAAACCGAACACATCCGACCTAGGTCAACCTTGGTCACCAGCCAGGAGATTCGATGCCTGAGGAGAAGCTCTACAAGCTCGTCGAGGTGGCCCGCGAGGCGGGCGTGAGCGCCACCACGATACGCCGCTGGCTGAAGCGCGGCTGGATTGCGGAGCCAGGCAAGGACCGCAACGGCTGGCGCGTCTGGACTCGCGACGAGCTCGAGCCCGTCATCGACTTCGCGAACCAGTATGAGGAGCCGGCGCACAAGCGCCAGGCGAAACTCTTCGACGACGAAGCTCGCACCGGGCAGGGCGGTGGCTCATGAGAATCATCGCGGTCGCGAACCAGAAGGGGGGAGTGGGGAAGACCACGACCACCATGAACCTCGGAGCAGCGCTTGCAAAGCAAGGCTCCCGGGTGCTCCTCGTCGACCTCGACCCGCAATGCTCGCTCACGCTCTCGTGCGGATTGAAGCCCTACGAGCTCAAGCGCCACATCTACCACGTGCTCCTCGGCCAGCCGGCAAGCACCATCGACGAAGTGACCCGGGAGACGCAGGACCCGGACGTCTACCTCGTGCCCTCGGGCATCGACCTGGCACGCGCTGACATGGAGCTCGCCTCTGCTATCAGCCGCGAGAGCTACCTCAAGCGCGCCCTGGACGCCTCAGACGAGCCCTACGACTACATCCTCATCGACTGCCCGCCGAGCCTTGGGATTCTCACGATTAACGCGCTCACGGCCGCGCATCGGCTTCTCGTGCCCGTCGAGGCGGACTTCCTCGCCTACGAGGGGACGAAGCTCCTCCTCCAGACCACGTTCCGGACCATCTGCGAGACGACGAACCCCGGCCTCGAGCTCCTCGGACTCGTCATCAACAAGTTCCAGGGCCGCCCGACGCACTCGAACGAAATCCGCCAGGCGCTCTACGACGCCTACCCGAACAAGGTCTTCGAGACCATCATCACGCTCGGCACGAGACTCCGAGACGCGAGCGCCTCTGGTGTCTCGCTCCTGCAGTTCGACGCCCG
>CBDCYW010000008.1:0-13222 GCA_965224245.1 Candidatus Eiseniibacteriota bacterium
CTGGCTCTGCGCAGCGTCGCTCGCCGCACTCCCCAGCATTCCCGGTGAGTCTATCGCGATACGGACGCGGGTGTCGCGCCCAGCGTAACCTCAAGCCACATAATCGTTTCCGTGTCGATAGACGACAGAGAGCCTGTTTTGGGGTCAAGGGGCCGATTAGGGGCCGATTTCGGCGCTGAAATCGCTCCGCGGAGCCGGTCGATGCCCCTCGGCGAGGGGACGCAATCGCCACACCGGTTGCACCATCGCGACTTACGGCGTCGCCGAGTCGCCGAGTCGCGTCCCCGTTCGGCTGACTGAGGGGCCGTTCGCGTCCTGTTTCGGGCGTCGCCCGGGGTCGGCGCGTCGCGGTTCGGCGTGTTTTCCGTTGTGCGCGTCGCGAATCGGCATACGCTCCCGGCGGCCACGACCAGATCCGGCGCCTGCGCGCGGCCCAAATCAGTGTGCTTCCGCTGCAGGTCGTGCCTGGCAGGGAACCGCAGTGACTTCGCGTCAACAACCGGACGGCACATGACTCAAGATGCCCCCAACGTCCACCTTGAGATGGAACGGTCGGAGGCTGATCGACGGCTTCGCGACCGCATCGATGAAGGCGTTGCTCTTCGTGAACGCGAGATCAGATCGCCTGATGAGCTTGAAGCAGCGAAGTCCGACTTCCACGTTTGGCATGAGTACAACGCAGAACTCCTTCGTCGGATGTTCGACGCTCCGGCTGTCGCTGACGGATACACGAAGATCACCGCTTCCACGGGCTTTCTCCGACCAACCCTGGATCAGCGTGTCGACAAACACCGGAGCAACGTCACGAGCTACGTCACCCGCCTGGAAGCGATCCTCAAACGACTCGAGCTGATCCCAGAGAGCAACGCACAACCCGAAGGCCAACGCGAACTCCGGTCGTCGAGCAAAGTCTTCGTCGTTCACGGTCACGATAACGCCCTAAAGGAACGCGTGGCCCGCCTCCTTGAGCGGCTGAATCTCAAGCCAGTAATCCTCCACGAGCAGGCGAGCAAGGGGCAGACAGTCGTCGAGAAGCTGGAGACCCACGCGGATGTCGGCTTTGCGGTCGTAATCTTGACTCCCGACGATCTCGGCGGAAGAGACGCCCATTCGCTCCGGCCCCGCGCGCGTCAAAACGTGATCCTAGAGCTGGGCTTCTTCTACGGCAGGCTTGGCCGCTCGCGGGTGTGTGCACTGCATAGAGGTGAGATCGAGCTACCCAGCGATTTCGTCGGGGTGGTCTATGTCGAGGCTGACGAGGGAGGGTCATGGCGCTTCGAACTCGCGAAAGAGCTCAAGGCCAGTGGCTTTGCCGTGGACCTGAACAAGATCCCGTAGGTCTATCTCGTTTCGTACGGCGGCATAACAGCGCAAGCACACCACGACTCGGATCTCATCGATAGTCACGCGAGCGGCACGTAGGTCAGCACATCGTGCGCATCCGCCGCGATGCATTCGTAGGTGAACGCCATCGAGAGGTGGTTTGTGCCCACCCGCACGTACCGATAGTGCTGCGCGCCGGTCTCGTCATCCTCGACGAGCTGCTTGGCGTCCCCGGTCAGGTGCTTGGCGAACTCGTCGACGATGCGGCAGCGCCGGGGCAACACGATCTCCCCGTCCCGGATCGCGCGTCGTGAGGCGTCGAGGGCCTCGGTCCGGTTCTCCGCCACCGTGTAGCTGTCCTTGTCCCATCGCGGTCGCCCCCGCTGGTGCGGGTTGAAGAAGTTCAAGTAGACGACGCCCGACTGCCGTGCCGCCAGCTCGCGCGCCGCATGCGTCTCGGGTAGCCCATCGACCACGCAGCGGTACACGTTGAACCGATGGATCAGGTCGTCCAGCTCGTCGAAGGCTGCGTGCACGCCGATGTAGACGATCTCGCGCCGGTCCCCGCGTGGCCGTGCGATGACCACGTGAAGCTCGCGACCCGTGTCGACCCCCATCGTGCACGACTGCGACGATCGTTCGAGGATGCCCATGGGGCCGCAGAGCCGCAGCACCTCGTCGGTCGACAGCCGGTTGGCGCGGTCCACCCAGGCAATGCCGATCTTGAGATTGAAGAAGCGATCTGGGAACCTCGTCGCCTCGTACTCCCGCAGGATCTCGCCGGGGTCGATCAGCGTCGAGAAGAGCTGCGAGATCAGATACCCATGTGACTCGCGCCCGGGATGCGTCGCCACCCATTCGCCGGCCTCGGGGTCGAGCGGGGCGTCACACTCGGGACAGGCCAGGTACGCGTTGCCGTCGACGTCCTTCTGGATGATGCGTACCTCGGTGTTCAGGGTGCGTGGGAACGCCAGGGCGGGCGCGGTCCATTCGTTGCACGCCGCGCACCTGAGGTGCCAGTGCCGCTGGTCGCTCGCCTGGAACGCCTCGTCGATGCCGAAGTCGGGGATCGATGGGTTCGAAAGCTCGATCACGCGCTTGTAGCTGGAATGGCTCAGCCGCTCCTTCGCGCGTGTCTTCGCGTCGGGCGTGGCCTCGTCCAGCTCGTCGAACACGATCATGTCGGCGGGCACGCTCTTGATGCCGATGGGACTTCTCATGCCCCGCAGGTACAGGTAGCTGCCCTCGATGCGCTTGAGCCCAGCGGTGTCGGTGTCGGTCATCGCCTTCTGGAGGAACGTGTTCTCCTCGATGAGCGGGCGCACGCGGGACTTCGAGAACTCGATGACGTCGCTTCGCGTGGGAAACAGATACATCACGTGAAGCCCCGAGAGGCACGCGTGGATGCTCCGGAGGATCGCCCAGGTGGTGCCCCCGATCTGGGCCGCCTTGATCAGCACCACGTGCGGGCTCACGTCGTCGTAGATCGCCCGCAGGTAGGCATGACCCGCGAAGGCAAACGGCTTGCCGTCGAGGCGCAACTCTCTCACCGCCCAGTTCGCCAGCGGCTGACTCCGGGTGCGTACCGCCGGGGAGACGACCTCCATGAGGCGCCCGGTGAGATAGCGTTGGACACTCATGCGTCGACATCCGCCTCTTCGGGTTGCTGCGGCAGCTTGGCCAGCACCGTGAGTCGGATCTGATCGCGCGCCACTTCATCGGGCACGTGCGCTTTCACGGCATCGATAAATGCATCGACCAACGCGCGCGACTCGGCCGCCGCCTGGGCGCGGATCGTCTCCTCGTTCTCCCCGGTGAGGCTGAGGCCGCGTGCGAGTCGTTGGCCTTTCTGAACTCTCTCGACGATGTGCGTCAGCCGTTCCAACTCGCGGATGCCGTGCGCCGTGTCGGTCTTCATCGCTTCGCCGACCTGGGCCAAGATCGCGTCCCAGTAACGGAAGTGTCTCAGGTTCAGACTGGTCCGCTCACCCGCCAGCGACTCGACGAGCTTCTCTGCCGCCTGCCGATCGACCTTCACGCGGAGCTCGTCCCAGTCCTCTTCCTTGCGATAGCGGGCGACGGTGCGTGCCTTCATGCGCAGCTTGCGGGCGATGGCGGCGTTGGAGTCCGCCTCACCGGTCAGGAACAGGCGCCGTGCCTCCTCACGCTTCTGTCGGCGCGTCAGCATCAGGGGCTCCTTCCAGGTAGTGGCGGGCCAGGTTCAGAAGGCCTCGTGCCTTGCGGTCGCGTCCAGTGATGCCGTCCGAGGCCCGCTCGACGGCGTCGGCGATCAGGCTCGCGTGCTCGGGGTGCACCACGTAGGTCAGGACCACGGGCAGGGTCTTTTCGGTCTCGGCGGCCTCGTCGGCGAGCCTGGCGGCGATGTCGCCAGCGGGGAACTCCAAGAGCGCGTGGAGATCCTTGATCTCGGCTTCCGTCTCGGGGACCAGGCCCGCGAGGTCGGCGCTCGACATCGATCCCAGGAGTGAGTGAAGCAGCTCGGCCCGCCGCACCGGGATGTCGTCACCTTCGAGGCGGTTGAGCGTCGCCAGGAGCACCCGCGTCTCGGTGTCGTCGACGTTCCAGATATCCACGCGAACCGTCTCGTGTCCCAGGCTCTCCAGGGCACGCGCACGATGGTGCCCGTCGATGACCTCGTACTTCCCGTCGTCGCTCGGGTGTGGCCGCACGATCACGGCCGGGTAGCGCCCGTTGCGACGCAGATGCCCCTTCAGTTTCTCGAAGAGATCGGGCGGCATCGCGTTGGCGTTCATCGGGTGCGGGACGAGATCGGCGATGGGGACCACGCGCGTCTCGGGCACGGTGCTAGGACTCGAAGGCATCGACGGCCCTCCTCTCACGGATGCGCTGGATGAGGCGGTGCTCGGGGTCGACAGCGACGACGAGAAGCTCACGGTTGCGAGCACGGGTCTCGGCCCGGGCGACGGAGGCTTTGTGGGCATAGGGCACCTCGATGAGACGCGTCTCGCGTCCGTATGCAGCGACGCGGTCCTCGAGGTCGGCACCGGACAGCTCGGCGTTGCCGTAGCTCAGGAGCCAGACCGGGATGTGCCGCGCCGAGTCGAAGAGCGCGTCGAGGAGATCGACGGACTCGCTGAACCGGCTGACGGGTTTGGCCTCACCGTCGAAGATTTCGTCGATGACTTTGAACTCCCGCTCGTAGCTCGTCGTTCCCGCGTACGGCGGATCGCAGTACACGACGTCGGCCTTCAGGGTCGGGAGCACATCGATTGCGCTTCCCTTCGTGACGTCGCCCTCGCCAGCGATGACGCCCCCGTTGATCGCGTGCATCATCGAGCGGAGCTTCGTGGGACTCGTGAGCCTCTTCGCGTCGATGTACACCTTCACGCAGCTCTCGGTGATGGCTTCGAGTTCGCCGGTCGCCACGCGATGTGCGGTTCCAGGGCGGACCTGCGCCATCGGATGTGCCGCCATGGCGAGCTTCATCGCCAGGAGCTTGATGAGGTTGGCCTTTGCACCATCGGCGGTCGCCTCGGCGGTGGCCAGCGCGCGATCGAGGAACTGGGCCACGTTCGCCGGGAACACGCTCGGCACGTGGAGCGTCTCGATGGGTCCGGGCGTCCGGATCTCGGTGCCGGCGATGCGGAGAAGATCGGCCTCGGTCAGGTGGACGCGACCGTTCGCGATGAGCGCACGCCCCACGATGACCGATCGCTCGGCGATGTCGATGGCGTGGACGTGGAGGAACCCCTGGGCCTTGGCGAACAGCGACACCGAGCCGCCGCCGGCGAACGCGTCGACGAAGCGCGCACCACCCCAGAGGCGTCGCGGGAACACGCGGTCCAACTCGCGGAACACCAACGGTGCCAGCTTCCGTTTTCCACCAATGTACGGCGGCAGTGCGCCGTAGATCCGTCGCCGGTTGCTAGGCCGCATTGCGTCTCCTCCGCGCACCTGGCGCCATCGCGGGCGAGAGCCCCGAGAACCTTGCGCAGTGAGGCTCGAACACGAGCGGAACATCACCGGTGGGACCATTGCGATGCTTGGCGATGATCAGAGTCGTCTTGCGAAGCTCGTCCGGCGTCGCCTTTTCCTTGTCCTTGTGAGGCCGGTCGATCAAGCAGACGATGTCGGCGTCCTGTTCGATAGCCCCGGAGTCACGGAGATCCGCGAGCACGGGGCGACTCGACGACCGGCGCTCGACCTCTCGATTGAGCTGTGCGCCGACGATCACTGGAACACCGAGGTCCTTCGCCAACGCCTTGAACTCTCGTGATGCCCCGCCCACCTCTTGCTCACGAGTCCGCGCACTTGGGTGAGGGGCCACGAGCTGAAGGTAGTCGATCACCACGAGCCGAAGTCCGTGGCGCGACTTCAGACGCTGGGCGTGTCGGCGGATCTCCGACACGCGCGGTGCTGCCACATCGGAGATGTGGAACGGAATGGATCGGAGCGTGTTGAGAACGTCTCCGAAGCTGCGCTTCTCGGCTTGGTCGAGCTGGCCCGTGATGGCACGCTGGAGATCCACGCCCGAGAGTTGTGCCGCCACGCGCTGCACGATCGACTTGGTCGACATCTCCAAGCTGAAGAACGCGACCGGCAGGCCGTGCCGAAGGGCCGGCGTGATGGCGAAGCCGAGCTGGAGTGCCGTCTTTCCCATCGACGGCCGAGCCCCGACCACGATGAAGTCTCCCGGGCGCCACCCGCCAGTCCGCCGGTCCAGGTCTCCGAGTTCCGAGAGGACGACATCCGCCTTCGCAAGCGATGGGTCCTCCAGCTCCTCGATCGCATGGGGTACGACCTCGCCGATCGAGACGAGGCCGCGCTGTCGCGACGTGCCAACTTCGACCAGCTTCGCCATCAACCCATCGATTGTCTCGTTCACCGGCGACGTCGCATCCATGACCCCTTGGCAGGCGATTTCGCAGGCCGAGCGAACCTGGCGACGGACGGCGGCATTGCGAACGCGCTCGATCATCGCAGGGGCGTTCGCGGCAGAGACGGTGATCGCCATGAGGTCAGTCAAGTAGCTCATGCCTCCGACGAGGTCGAGCTTCCCAGCCCGGTCGAGGCGGTCTTTGACGAGCAGGAGGTCGATGCGATAGCCGTCCGCCTCGATGGCGCACATCGCGTCGTAGACGGCGCGGTGGCTCTGCCGGTAGAACCAGGCACCGTCGAAATTCTCGAGTCCCTTGATGTCTACGCCAACGAGGAACATGGCACAGAGGAGCGCACGTTCGGCGTCGAGGTCGCACGGGGTCGACTGCGGGCTCACGGGATCACCTCGCGATCCGGCGCGCCCGCGACGGTGATCGGCTCGCGTCTTTGGTCCCGGCGGTCCCCCCTATCTTTGAATCTATCTACTATATTTGTACTGTTGACACCCTCGTCAACACTGCTGTTGACCGCTACGTCAACACCCCTGTTGACCGGTGTGTCAACACTCCCGGGGGCCGAAGTGTTGACACCCTCGTCAACACTCTCGTCCTCCACCACCTTCGGCTTCCAGGCCGACCGGGGGGCCTTGCGCGGCTTCCTCGGTGTTGGCGGCAACCACAAGCGCACCTGTTCGATGATGCGCACGGACGTTTCCTGACCCTGCACCACCTCCTCCTTTTCGACTACGCGTCGTCGTTCGAGTCCTCGGATAGCGCGGCTCGCGGCACTTGGCTGCATGCCGCACACGGCGGCGATCTTGCGCACGCCACGCACGCTCGCAATCTGGTGGTACCCCCACGAGAGCCTCGCGATCGCGAGTAGGACACGGGCCTCGGCGCCGGTGAAACCACCCGACGCGATCGCCTCGAGTACCTCGTGCGGGAACCGGGTGTACGGGCCGGCGGGCTCCCATTGCTCGCTGGTCACAACAACCTCGTCCTCAGAATGGGCGCGCGCGGCCCGAGGCGACCATGGCGGGCCGCGACATGCGGTTTGTGGCATCCTCGTCTCCCAGCGCTGGGTCTCATTGGTTACTTACCGCGTGGCGGCGCGAACTGTCCGGTTTGTACACGCTCGCGATGGCACCGACGTACTCACCCATCCCGTGATCCGTGAAGTGGGTGCGGATCTTGCGAAGGCGGCGATAGAGTGCCGACCGTGAGATCCCCAGCATCCGGGCGACAGCCGATGTCGTCTCGATCGCCAGAAGAGCGCAGATCCGCTGGTCGGCCATCGCCAGCCGACTCACGACACGACGCACGTCCACACGTCGCCCGATCGCGTCACCGGTGCTGTCCGTGTGCCGGATCTGCGAGTGCAACCACTGCCCTTGCGTACTGGCTGCGGCGCCCGGGCTTCTATAGGGCGAGTCGTCGTCGAGCGAACCTGCGACCCGGAACACGCAGCGCTTCTCGCGAAGCGCATGCTCGATGATCCGGCGACCCGCGTTGCGCACGACACGATCGGCGAATGTGGCGTACGTACCCCGACCCGGGTCGAACCGAGTGGAACGGCGCAGGAGTTCGAGAAGAAGCGTCTGCTCGATGTCGGCGAGGTCGTCGTGGCGGTGGCGGAGTGCTGGGTGACGGAGTAGGCGACGGGCTTTGTATCGGACAGTGGATCGAACGGGGGCGGGGATGCTGGGGACTCCAAGGCGTGACTCGGCTGGGCGGGTCGCTGGGCCTGGCATGATCTGACCACCTATCTGCGCCCTGGTGGAGCGCATGAAAGGCGGTCCCCGATGGCGAGGCCCAGCGACGGTTGTCACGCCATCGAGGACCGCGCCGAATCCGGTGCCCGGATTCTCAATCGACTGAAGGTCGCCGGACCTCAGCCTTGCGTCAGGGTTTGTAGATCATTTCCCAGCAAGCGTTTGAGACGAAGGCGATCTACGTAGATCAGGGGCTGACCACCTCCTCGGCCCCCCTGATGGCGAGCCACACCTGTCCGAGTTCCGCGGAGCTGATGGAGTCGTAAGCGATGAGGTTCCGATCCAGGTCTGCCTTCTCGAGCACTCCTCGAAGCGCTGCGACCAGACTCCGGACTCTGCCTACCAGTCGTGTGTAGTCGGTGCGGCCGTCGGCCAGTTCGGTAGCGCTCTCGGGGTAGACGTCATGGATGATCGTGGACACCTGCACGGGTGCCGGGGCGGCAGCAAGTAGTTGCCACAGCAGCGTCATCTGCTTGGACGGCGACAGCTCGAACTCGCCGACCGGGGTCTCTCCGTCTTCGAAGCGTACCGCGAGCTTGCCATCGTCGGTGATCATGTACGTCGCGAGGTAGTGATCGGTCTCGCTCGCTGTCGGCGCAGGTTTCGTCACCTGCGTCCAGTAGCGCGCGGTATTCGTCACCGCAGGCGAGAGTCGCGTCGCAACTGCACGCACCTCGCGCCGGAGCGCGTTCGTCAACTCGCCTGTACTCGATGCGCCCTCACAGAGCTGTCGAACATGCTCAGAGCCCATCCATCGAATGACTACGTCCGCGAATACAGCCGCGGACCCGTCGGTCTCGATCCAGGCGGGATCGATCGAGAGTCGTGCCATAGCACCCGCGTGCGGCCAAGTCAGCATCGCGATGCACGGCAGCTCCTGGTCCGTAACACCAAGCCGCCTGCACACATCGTGTGCAGTCAGTCCGAGTAGGTGATTGAGGCCGGATGTGGTGAACCCATCGGTGGCCGCACGCAACTCGGCGCTATCACGTGCAGTCAACTCGGCGAGCGCATCGGAGTGCTGGCTGACAGCTACTGGCCCCGAGTGCTGCGGGTCGCCTGGAATGGCGAAGTAGACAACGTCGTTTGATGCACGATCGATACGACCGAAGAAGCTCCGAAACACCTGCGCGGCGCGGCTCTCCTCGCCAACGTATAGACCGAGCGCGTAGACCCACGGTGGTCCTTCGGGCTTGGCAGCTCGATCCGGCGAGTCGATGATCGCCGTGTCCCGCAACGTCAGTGATGGTTCAGCAGACGTGGGGCTCGGCCCGACACGTAGTGCAGACTCCGCGGAAGCGTATCGCCCGGCACCCTTCTTCGATCCCGCGTCCCCGACCTTCGTGCGATAGCCTCCACCTTCCGAGAAGCTACCCGTCGCAGACGCACCCCCCGGGTCACCGCGTTGACTACTACCGGAACTCCCACTGCCCTGGGTTGGCGACGCAGGGCCACCAACTCCGTGGCCGCTCTGCTTGCCTGACCAGCCGAAGAGACTACCGCCGCCCTTGTTCGCTGATTGCGCCATGTCTTCTCTCCTAGTCCGCTCCAATGAGGTTTCGAGATTCGAGCGCCGACGAATGCCGCCGGTCACATTTCAACTCAACGCGGTATGTAAACACACGGAGGCACACTGCCAAAGAGGTCGCGCCGAAACACCAGACGACACAAGTTACTTGACCACCGGGACTTACGGCGTACCTCGGAGATTCTCAGGAGAAGTCATCCGACCATGGCTAGTTCCCCGCGAACCGACGTGCAATCTGCGAGTCAGGTCCGACTTCGAGGTGCGCTTTCTCAGATCCTCGCCAGCGGCTATCTCCGACTTTGCACCGACGAGTCCGGCGACGATCCACTTGATGTCCCCGCCGACGAGAGCGTCCATGTCCCCACGGTTGACACCCCCAGCGAGGAGGGCCCGTGAGCCTGGACCTGGATCGAGAGCTGGAGACGCTCAGGGGCATGACGGTCGCCGAGCTTCAGCACCGCTACCGGGAGGTGTGGGGCGAGGAGACGCGCGCGCATTCGAAACGCCACCTGGTGAAGCGGATCGCCTGGAAGCTCCAGGCCGACGCCGAGGGCTTCTCGGGGCATCCTGAGGCGGTGATGGCGCGCGCCCGGGAGCTGGCGGACTTCGCCTTCCTGCGGACGCGACCCCCGTCTAACGCCGAGGCCGGCGTCCACACGTCGCCTCGCGTCCGCAAGCGTCTGCAATCACGTGATCTCAACCTCCCACCCACTGGCACCGTGCTCCGCCGCGAGTATCGAGGCCGCGTCCTGGAGTGCCGCGTCCTCGAGCACGGCTTCGAGTTCGACGGCGAGGTGTACCGCTCGCTCAGCGGGGCGGCGAGGGCGGCCACGGGCGTGAACTGGAACGGCAAGGTGTTCTGGCTCAAGGGAGCGAGGGACTGACGATGGCCGTCCTGTCGACGAGAACCCGCAACGGCAAGCGCCACGAGGCCGTGGTCGTCCGGTGTGCCGTGTACTGCCGCGTCTCTGTCGACGACGCCCCCGACCAGGCTTTCGGCTCTACGGAAGCCCAGCAGGAGGCCGTCCTGGCCTACATCGCGAGCCAGCGCCACGCGGGCTGGACCGCCCTCCCCGACGTCTACGAGGACCGAGGCTTCAGCGGCGGCGACACGCGACGACCCGCGTTCCAGCGCCTGCTCCGCGACGTCGAGGCCGGCGAGATCGACCGCATCGTCGTGCACCGCATCGATCGCCTCAGCCGTAGCCTCGCCGACTTCGTGAGGATCATGGAAACGCTCGACCGTCATGGCGTCGGACTCGTCAGCGTGACCCAGCAGCTCGACACGACGAGTTCGATGGGCAAGCTGACGATGAACCTGCTTTTCTCGTTCGCGGAATTCGAAAGGTCCATGATCTGCGAGCGGACGCGGGACAAGATGCGGGCGGCGCGTCGTCGGGGCCAGTGGACGGGCGGTGTTCCCGTGCTCGGCTACGACATCGTCGACGGTGGCGGTGGCATCGTGGTCAACGAGGGCGAGGCCGAGCGCGTTCGAGCGATCTTCGCGACCTATCTGGAGACGCGATCCCTCGCGGCCACCGTCGCTGAGTTGCGACGTCGAGGCTGGACCACGAAGCGCTGGACCTCAGAAGCGGGCAAGACATACGGCGGCAACGACTTCGGTAAGTCGACCCTCCAGAAGCTCCTGACGAACGTGCTTTACGCCGGCCGCATCCGTGCGGGCGACGAGACCGTGGAGGCCGAGCACGCGGCGATCGTCGACGTCCGGACATTCGAGGCGGCCCAGGCGTGCCTTCGCGACAACCGGGTCACGAACGGCTCGGCCCCGAAGACGAAGCGCACAGCGATGCTCGCGGGCCTCCTCCGCTGCGCGGCCTGCGACGCCGCGATGACCCGGACCGCCACGACGAAGGGCAAGCGACGCTACAAGTACTACACCTGCACCCGTCGCCAGAAGGAAGGCGCCCACGTCTGCGCCACCGCTCCGGTCGCCGCTGGCGAGATCGAACGCTTCGTCGTCGACCAGATCCGGGGCATCGGCAGCGACCCCAATCTGATTGCCGCCACCGTCGCGTCCGCGAAGGCCCAGGCGAAGGCTCGCGCAAAGGAGCTCGGCAACGACGTCCGCATGTTCGACGCCGAGATCAAGCAGCTCCGAGGAGAACTCCACCGCGGACGTGGCGATGGCGACGACGATCGTGTCACCGAGATCACGCGACGCCTCAAGACCACCGAGCGTCGCCGCCGTGTGGCCCACGAGACGCTCACCGCCGTCCGTGGCCGCACGATCAACCGCACGGGCGTGTCGGAAGCCCTGTCGGAGTTCGATGCGCTGTGGGAGCGTTTGACGGCGCGTGAGAAGGCCGACGCGTTGGGGCTGCTGGTCGAGACCGTCAGCTACGACGGGGCGTCGGGCGAGGTGGCGATCACGTTTCGTGAGGGTGCGGCCTCGCTTCTGCCCGGAGGTGGCCCGTGAGCGTGACCATTCGCGCCACCTTTCGCCCCGAAACTGCCCCTACCTCCGAGCCCGATGTCCCTGTCGTACCCCGATCGGCCCGATTGATGGCCCTGGCGCTGGTCCTCGACGAGATGGTGCGCGATGGGCGGGTGAACTCGTACGCCGAGGTGGCCCGAGTCGCTGGGGTGTCGAGGGCGCGGCTCTCGCAGATCACGGCGCTGCTCGGGCTGGCGCCGGACATCCAGGTGGGGCTGCTTGATGGGACGGTCGTGGTGGGGGAGCGGCGGTTGAGAGAGGTGCTACGGTCGGCCCGGTGGGCGGATCAGCGGCTGACCGTTGCGCCATGACTCGAGCCAATCCTAGGTCGACTCAAGCGACGCCAGGCGCTCAAGCAGAGCATCATTCAGAAGGTCCGCGTCCCGGCCGTGATGCGCCTCCCGGTGGCAATTCGGGCAGATCGCAGCCACGAACCGAGGGTGGTCAGGTCCGCCGTCGGCAACTCGTAGAATGTGATGTGGTTCCAGATACGGGCGCCGCTGCCTTGTTTCGAATGGTGCCGGCTTCCCACACGCCTCGCATGTGCCGTTCGCACGTCTCAGCACATACACTCGAACGGCTGCGCTGCGTCGGCGGACATTGCTGCGCCGCTCAGTGGGCGTCGTCTGAACTGGGGGAGCCGAGACCGCCAACACACGCACGGAGTCGAGCGGCATGCTCCAGAGCCTATTGATCGGCTGCGCGGAGAGTGACTCCGGCATCGCTCCATCCGACGTCGTTACGAGTTCCAGCTCAAAGATGATTGCGCTTCGTGGCACTCCATCGTGATCTGGGCGTTCCTCGGTGTGGTGACCGACATACCGCCCCTCGCCGAAATATCGAACGTTGCCAGACCCAACATCCTCAAACATGTAGATGGACTTCCCGTTACGCTCGTGGTCGCGGATCGCTAGGTTGCCACGCACCATCTCCATGTCACCGCGCTGGCCTTCGCCTGTGTACCAGTAGAGTCCATCATCGCGGAACTCGTCCCGGTATCCGTGTGCGTGTCCGGAGTCGCCGGTGAAGATAAACACCGCGGGCAGACCACGCGGCGTGCAGATCCCGCCCTGTCTCTGACCCCCGTAGCGATCGTGGATGTCGCGTCTGCGATTGTAGATGCGCCCAAGGTCGAACATTGTTGGCGGCCCTCCATATTGCCGCGAGGAGACGTGCCACCCGAAAAGCGCACGTCCCCTCTCCGGGCTCGGCATCGTACCAGATTTCTACTAGAATGCGGCGGAGCTTCAATTGTGCTGGACTATTCGGGGGCGCTATGGCGGAA
>CBDCYW010000009.1:0-22972 GCA_965224245.1 Candidatus Eiseniibacteriota bacterium
ACCTGCGCGAGATGATCTCCGTCGACTTCTTCGTCGTGCCGACGATCCGCAATCAGATCCTGTTTGTGTTCCTCGTGCTCTCAAACGAACGCCGCCGGGTGCTTCACTTCAACGTCACGACGAACCCCACGGCCGAGTGGACGGCTCGTCAACTGCTGGAGGCGTTCGCGTGGCGCGACGCACCGAAGTACCTGCTACGTGACCACGACAGCATCTACGGGGGTATCGCACGCACCAATCGCTGGAGATGGATGCGCCCGATCGTCGCGCCGTCCAGCAGCATGGCTCCGTTCGCGTGGTGCCCCATCTCGGCGGTCTACACCATCACTACGAGCGAGCGGCGTAGGGCCTCAGCGGCGTTCGGAGGTCCGGGAACGCCGGGGACGTACGTCCGGGCTACTTCGACCATGGCATTCATGTGAGAATCCGGAAGCGCCGTGCTCCGCTGGGCGGTCAATCGAGTCTCGGATCACAGGGCGCTAAGGCGTGATGCAGGCTCGGTGTGGTGCGCGGTTAGTTTTCGGCATCGACAGTTTATGGTCTGTCTTTCCTCTTGCTACGAGCATCGCTGCCTGCGTAAGCTCTAGCAATAATCAGAGTTGCGCACTACACTCCAACCCGTACAGCTTGAATTCCAAGGAGAAGAGGATGACCCCTATGTTGAAAACAGCCATAGCAACGACCGTAGTTGCGCTGTTCGCTTCAGTAACACTAGCGGGCGATACTGCTCCGTGGGTGGATGTGGTCAACTGTGCGATTTGCAGTAATCTAAGCGCTGAAGAAGGTCTCTTGGAGAACATGAAGTGGGAATACCATTTGACAGCGACTGGTGCGATAGCGGCCTCGACGGTCAAACCTGAATTCGTCGAGAAGTACAACCGAGCTGCATTGAACATCAGCGCTAGAATCAAAGAGGTTATGGGTGGAGCTGAGCTTTCGATCTGTGCCTATTGCACCAGTCTCACCGGAATGATGAAGGATGGGGCAACGGTTGACAAAGTGAAGACTCATGGGAGTGTTCTTCTGGTCATTTCGTCGACAGATGATGAGATGATTGCGAGGATTCGCTCGCACGGACAAAAGACTATCGAGTTCATAGCCGAGTTCATGACCGCACCTGTCACACACGCGGGACACAATCATTGAGGATCCGTCCCGAGTCCTGTGGAAAAACGAAAATGGCGTAACCTCCTGGTTGCCAAACCAGACCGCCCACCGGGCGAGGAGGAAACGCCATGGCTCAGTCTACCACCGCTCCGTCCCAACTTCCCGTCCGTCACGTCGTTCGTGAGCTTCTCCAGCAGCGGATCGCACAGGTCGTCGAGGTCGTGATCGAGGAGGAGCTGTCGGAGCTTCTCGGGTCTTCTCGATACCAGCGGACCGATGAGCGTCGAGGCTATCGGAACGGGCGAACGTCGCGAACGATCACGACGGAGTCCGGTCCGATGGAGATCTCGGTTCCCAGGGCTCGCGTCCGCGACGAGTCGGGGAACACCACCGAGTTCACGAGCGAGATCCTGCCCCGCTACGCCCGTCGTACCCGCCGGGTCGACGACGCCATCCTCGGGGTGTATCTCGCCGGCGCGAACAGTCGACGTATCCGCAAGGCGCTTCTGCCGCTTCTTGGCGAAGCGAACCTCTCGAAGAGCGCCGTTTCTCGGGTCGTATCTCGACTCAAGGCGCTGTTCCAGAGCTGGAGCGAGCGGGACCTGAGCGAGGAGACCTATCCGATCGTCATGCTCGATGCGATCCACCTGAAGGTGCGGCTGGCTCGCCGGGTGGTGAGCGTGCCGGTCCTGGTGGTGATGGGCGTCGATGAGGCCGGAAACAAGCGCCTGGTGGCGCTTCGACTCGCCGCCAGCGAGGCGGCGACGAACTGGGGCGCGGTGATCGAGGACCTTGGGGCTCGCGGACTCCCGAGTCCTGAGCTGATCATCAGCGACGGTCACAAAGGACTGCTTCGCGCGGTTGCGCTCTGGCCCGAAGCTGGCGTTCAGCGGTGCACGGTTCACAAGCGTGCGAATCTCGAGGCGTGCTGTCCGGTCCATGCCCGGCCTGAGCTCGCCCGCGACTACCACGCGATCGTCATGGCCACCTCGGCCATGGACGCACGAGGGGCGTACGACGCGTTCCTGGGTAAGTGGCGGACGCTCTGTCCGGCCGTCGCGAGAAGTCTCGAGGAGGTGGGGCATCAGCTCCTCACGTTCTACGAGTTCCCCAAGCCGATGTGGAAGTCGCTGCGATCGACCAACTCGATCGAGAATCTGAACCGAGAGTTCCGCCGGCGGACCAAGACCCAAGCGTCGTTCTCGACCGAAGAGGCGGCGCTGACGTTGCTCTACGGTCTCGTTGCGTTCGGTCAGATCAAGATGCGCAAGATCAACGGACACCAGCACGTGGCCACGATCTCGGCTCGGAGGTGCCGAGACGCCGCGTAACGCGCTACTATCACGCAATCAGGAGGGCGCTACGCTTTTCCACAACAATCGGGACGCATCCCGAGGCCGTCGCGGTTGATGAGTCTGCGTCCGTGATCTTCATGGCGAACACCGGCATTCCGTACTCGTGCAGTAGCCTGTCCGAGTTGTATGGCGACAAGTGCTCGGAGTACACGCGTGGGCCCCTGGGCGATGCGTTCGGCGCGATCCAGGTGTTCGTTCTCCTTGCTCGGGAAGGAGGCTTCCCAAACGGTGTTGGCGGTCTGCAGTTCGGGATCGAGTACGACGAGTCCGTACGGGTGCTGGGGTGGTCGCAATGTTCGGGCGGAGCCGAGATCCCGTCGGACGACTGGCCAGCCAGTGGGTCGGGGAACGCTTTGACATGGAGGCAGGGGTGCCACGAACCGATGGGTGAGGTCGCGATCGCGGGCTTGCTGGTTGTCGAGGCGCCGCTCGATGGGGAGTTGAGGATCATCGCGGATCCGAGGGTAGGCATGACGCTGTGGGCAGATTGTAGTGCGGAGCTTGCCGAGATCTGCCCCGGCAACGGCGATACGTTCAATCTTGATGAACCAGCGGTCCCGATCTGTGGTGATCAATGCGACGACACCGTTCCGGTCCACGAGGCGTCATGGAGCGCGATCAAGGATCGCTTTGGAGATCACGCACCCTAACACCTATAAGGCCACCGTTCGTCAAGGCACAAGAGTCTCCCGCGGCGCCCCGGGGGGCGCCGTTTCTGAGTTCGGTTCTCTCGACGCGCAGCTGACTTGGTTTCGGACGTGACGAGTCAGAGGGGGCAAGGCCATGGCCGGTCGAGTCAAGGAGCCGGCTGCTCTCTCCGTTTCGCCAGAGAGAATGCAGCCCCGACGGGGCCGGAGTCGGTCGTGATCGGGCAGCGAGTCGGCGGGGCTCCCTCCGGAGACTCGTCGCGCTGTTTCGGGGTCGACAAGGTGGCGTGACACGCGGAAACGCGGGCTGAGAGGCGGTCGCGGAGAGGGTCGGGCGGTCAACTGACGGCGCCCCAGCGGGCCGACGGCAGGCAATGGCTCCCCAAACGGGACGTTTCCGTTTTCTCTCCGGTTACGTTTTGCGCCCCGCTTGAGGTCCGGTCAGGACGCCGTTTTGAACTCGGCAACCTGTAGCCTCATAGCCTCTTCCAGCGCCACCCACCTCGATCAACCGAACCACCGTTCAGAATCTCCGGTTACGTTTTGCGTCTCGACCGGGGGCCCAGGTGGGCCGCTTCTTGCGGCCGCGGGAGCGATCCGTCACCGGGTGGACTCCCACCCACTGGAAGTCGCCGCCTCTCCACGGCGCACAGTTCATTGACCACACGCCCGGGCCGAGCGCGATGTTTTCGTCCGTGCGCTATCCGGATGCGTCCCGATTGTTGTGGAAAAGCGTAGCGCCCTCCTGATTGCGTGATAGTAGCGCGTTACGGCGTCTCGGCACCTCCGAGCCGAGATCGTGGCCACGTGCTGGTGTCCGTTGATCTTGCGCATCTTGATCTGACCGAACGCAACGAGACCGTAGAGCAACGTCAGCGCCGCCTCTTCGGTCGAGAACGACGCTTGGGTCTTGGTCCGCCGGCGGAACTCTCGGTTCAGATTCTCGATCGAGTTGGTCGATCGCAGCGACTTCCACATCGGCTTGGGGAACTCGTAGAACGTGAGGAGCTGATGCCCCACCTCCTCGAGACTTCTCGCGACGGCCGGACAGAGCGTCCGCCACTTACCCAGGAACGCGTCGTACGCCCCTCGTGCGTCCATGGCCGAGGTGGCCATGACGATCGCGTGGTAGTCGCGGGCGAGCTCAGGCCGGGCATGGACCGGACAGCACGCCTCGAGATTCGCACGCTTGTGAACCGTGCACCGCTGAACGCCAGCTTCGGGCCAGAGCGCAACCGCGCGAAGCAGTCCTTTGTGACCGTCGCTGATGATCAGCTCAGGACTCGGGAGTCCGCGAGCCCCAAGGTCCTCGATCACCGCGCCCCAGTTCGTCGCCGCCTCGCTGGCGGCGAGTCGAAGCGCCACCAGGCGCTTGTTTCCGGCCTCATCGACGCCCATCACCACCAGGACCGGCACGCTCACCACCCGGCGAGCCAGCCGCACCTTCAGGTGGATCGCATCGAGCATGACGATCGGATAGGTCTCCTCGCTCAGGTCCCGCTCGCTCCAGCTCTGGAACAGCGCCTTGAGTCGAGATACGACCCGAGAAACGGCGCTCTTCGAGAGGTTCGCTTCGCCAAGAAGCGGCAGAAGCGCCTTGCGGATACGTCGACTGTTCGCGCCGGCGAGATACACCCCGAGGATGGCGTCGTCGACCCGGCGGGTACGACGGGCGTAGCGGGGCAGGATCTCGCTCGTGAACTCGGTGGTGTTCCCCGACTCGTCGCGGACGCGAGCCCTGGGAACCGAGATCTCCATCGGACCGGACTCCGTCGTGATCGTTCGCGACGTTCGCCCGTTCCGATAGCCTCGACGCTCATCGGTCCGCTGGTATCGAGAAGACCCGAGAAGCTCCGACAGCTCCTCCTCGATCACGACCTCGACGACCTGTGCGATCCGCTGCTGGAGAAGCTCACGAACGACGTGACGGACGGGAAGTTGGGACGGAGCGGTGGTAGACTGAGCCATGGCGTTTCCTCCTCGCCCGGTGGGCGGTCTGGTTTGGCAACCAGGAGGTTACGCCATTTTCGTTTTTCCACAGGACTCGGGACGGATCCCGCTATCCTCCGAGGTAGGCATTACCCGGATAGCGCAGCTACCCCGACAGCGGCGCCGAACGGCGAACGGCGGTGCCTAGCTGTGCGCGCGGGGCCCGAAGGTCGAGCTGCCCCGCTCGGGAAGGACGTGGAGGTCTCGCCATGCACGTTTCCTCGACACGCACGACAGTGGTCGTGGCGCTACTGGTGGAGACTGTTCTCGCCGTTCCGTGTCTCGCGATCAACACGCGAACGCTCCTCACGGCGACCGGCGAGGCGGCCAACGATCGGCTGGGGTCCGTCGCGCCCGCGGGCGACGTCAACGGCGATGGCTATGCGGATGTGCTCGTCGGCGCGTTCTTCAACGACGCCGGTGGAGCGGACGCAGGACGTGCGTACCTCTACCTCGGTGGCCCCGAGGCCGATGGACTCGTCGATCTCACCCTCACTGGTGTTCCTGGTGAACACCTCGCCTTCGCTCTCGATGGCGCCGGCGACGTCAACGGAGACGGCTTCGACGACATGATCGTGGGCGGTGGCACGAACAGCGAGCAGTCACTGCAGCAGGGGCGCGTATATGTGTACTATGGGGGCACCGTACTCGACTCGGTTGCCGACCTCACGCTCGATGGCGAGGGCACGGGCGATCAGTTCGGCTTCACGGTTGCCGGTGCCGGCGACATGAACGGCGACGGATTTGCCGACGTGATCGTCGGCGCGCCGTTCAACGACGCAGGCGGCACGGATGCCGGCCGCGCGTACGTCTTCTTCGGTGGGCCGGGTGCCGACCCGATCGCCGATGTAGTCCTGACCGGCGAGAGCGCCGGAGACCTCCTCGGCGTCTCGGTCTCGGGGGCGGGCGACGTGAACGGCGACGGCTTCGACGACGTCATCCTCGGAGCCGAGGGAAACGACGCCGGCGGCAACGCGGCGGGCCGGGCCTATGTGGTTCTCGGCGGCCTAGCCCCAGACTCGATCGCCGACATGGTCATCACCGGTGAGACCGGCGGCGATCAGCTCGGACGATCCGTCTCCGGAGCCGGCGATGTGACCGGTGATGGGCGCGCCGACGTGATCGTCGGAGCGAGAATCAACGACGCCGGTGGAGAGGATGCGGGCCGAGCCTACGTCTACGCCTTCGCTCCCGGGGGGGGCATCCTGGACATGACCCTGACCGGCGCGGCGGCCGGTGACTTCCTGGGCTGGGCGGTGTCCACGGCCGGCGACGTGAGCCGGGACGGGTACGCCGACGTCATGGTAGGTGCTCACGGCAACGACGAGGCGGGCAACGACGCGGGGCGGGTGTACGTGTTCTACGGTGGGCCCGACCGCGACACGATCCCCGATCTCGAGTTCCACGGCGAGAATCTCGGCGACTCCTTCGGCTTGACGCTGGCGAACGCGGGCGACGTCACCGGAGACGGCTTCGACGACCTGCTCGTGGGGGCGGACGTCAACGACGAGGCGGGTGTCAACGCCGGCAAAGCGTACCTCTTCGATTTGTTTCGGTACGTTCTGCAGAGCCCGAACGGAGGAGAGACGTGGCCCGTCGGTTCGACGCAGGTGGTTCGCTGGCTAGGCGCCGACGTCGCCGACGTGTGGCTGTCGACCGACGGCGGGCTGAGCTTCGAGGCCGTTGCCACCTCGGTGGGCGGCGACCCAGAGAACGCCCTGGCACTCCTCGTGCCGCACGCACCGACGAGGTTCGCGATCGCGAGAGTCCTTCCAGCGGACACGGCGCTGACCGGCGAAGATCGATCGGATTCGCTGTTCACGATTGAGTCGAGTATCGAGCTTCTGGCGTTCCGGGTGGTCGCGGGGACCGGCGGAGGTGCCGAGCTCACGTGGCGCAGCGATCCCGACGTCGGTCCTCAGGGGATTGCGGGCTATCGTCTCTATCGAAGCGACCCGGGATCGCCGGCCAGCGGTCCCGGCCACCAGCTTGGCCCCCATCTCATCACCGCTCACCGCTTCACGGATGCCTCGGGTGTTCGCGGGAGCCGCTACCGACTCGCGGCCGTCAACGGTCGTGGAGACGAGCTCGAGCTGGGTAGCCGCGTACTGTTGCCGGCCGCGCCCCTCGCCGCCTGGCCGTTGCCGTTTCGGGGCGGCACGCTCACGGTGAGCTTTGCGACCTTCGGCGCCCTCGGCGGCGGTGCGGCAACCGCGACCGTGGACCTCCACGACGCTGCCGGTCGCCGCGTACGTTCCGTCTTGTCCGAAGCACTGCCGTCGGGCCTCCATGCCATCTCGTGGGAAGGACGGGACGACTACGGCAAGCGCGTGCCGACTGGCGTCTATTTGCTCCGGCTGCGCACCGGCGGCGAGTCCAGGTCGCTCAAGGTGGTCGTCACCCGGTAGCGATCGCCGGCAGCATGTGACCTTGTCTCGTGAGCCATGACCCCGTGTGGTCAAGAAACTCGACCGAGCCCAGAAATGGCCCCATCACGCCGCCTCCCGATGGTAGTACCTCAGCAGCCCGCCGAGCCGCTCGCGACAAACGACGTCTCCTGACCCGCCGGGCTCGGGCACGAGAGCCGATTGCCAACGCCCTGGTGGTTCCGCTCCCGATGATAGTGGGCGACGAATTCGCTCGTCGCGCGCCGGAGCGATGCTTCGCCGAAGAAGATCATCCGGTTGAGACACTCCTCCTTCAGGCTCCTCATGAACCGCTCGATGTAGGCGTTCAGGTTCGGCGATCGAGGCGGCAGGAGCACGGCCTCGACTCCGGCGGACGCCAGCGTCGCCCGGAAGGCCGACGTGAACTTCGTGTCGCGATCCATGAGGAGATACCGACTGTTGAGCAGGAAGCCGTCGACGCAGTCGGTCAGATTGCGGGCTATCTGGCTCATCCACGCGGCGTCAGGGTTTGGCGTGCAGCCAGCGAAGTAGACGCGACGACTCGACAGGTCCATCACGAAGAGCAGGTAGAAGGTCGTCAGCCCGCCCGGTGTCCACACCTCGACCGTCGTGAAGTCGATCGCGGCGAGGACGTTCCAGTGAGATCGGAGAAACGTCTTCCAGGACGTGTCGCGACGTCGCTGGTCGCCGAAGAAGGGACTTGCCTGGCGCGATCGGAGATCGGGCACCACACCAAAGGACGAGAACGTGTTGCACGTCGACGTCAGGACTACGACGTTGGCTTCTTACGATCCCACTATGGTTCCGACGAGCTGCCCGGTGGACGTGTAACGTCGTCGGAAAAGGCCGTGAGAGACCGACATGCTGGTGGTGCTTCATTGCGTTCTACTGCCTTCGCGGCTCAGCTCCGCCGTAGACTGCTCGAAGTCGTGACCAACTCGAACGCTGAATGGGTGAATGTCCGCCATCTGTCCAATCCGTAACGACGTCACAGGGCAGGTATCCAAGACCGCCACCTGCGGTGTCGACGCTCCCTAGTGCCTCCGTACGAAACGACTCGTCGATCTCGCCCGTCACGAAGATCGCCGCTCCGATCCTCGCATCCGCGGTGACCGAAAGGAGACCCGTCGTATCCGTTCGGTGAACCCATGTTGAGCCCATCGGCCGGTCCTGAGAACGTGCGCACCCGAGGAGGTGCCGCATGCTCTCGAAGTCGATCACGACCGCGCTCGCCCCGATCTCCGACAACCGCTACTGGCGGGAGTCGGACGCGGAACGCGCACTTGCCATCTGGAGCCAGAGTGGGCTCACACTGAACGCCTTTGCGCGACAGTGTGGCCTCAGTGTGTCGCGACTGCGCCGCTGGAAGTCCAAGCTCGAGGCCGACGGCAGCCCCCGCTTCCACCCGGTCGAGATCGTGGAGACGGCTGACGCCGACGTGGCCGACTCCGACGCCGGTATCGAGCTCATCGTCGGGCAGCGCCACCGGATCGTCGTCCGCCGCGGCTTCGATCGCACGCTGCTACACGAGCTCATCGAGGCGCTCGATCCGTGCTGACCCTGCCGCACACCGTGCGCATCTACATCGCCGCTGAGCCCGTCGATCTCCGCAAGGGCTTCGACGGGCTCTCGGCGGCCACGCGCGAGATCATCTCCGCCGATCCCCTCTCGGGACACCTGTTCGTGTTCATCAACCGGCGCGCGAACCGGATGAAGATCCTCGTCTGGCAGCCCTCGGGCTATCTCCTCGTCTACAAGCGCCTCGAACGCGGCCGCTTCACGCTCCCGCGCCACCCCGAGGTCGGGTCCTCGCACGTCGAGATCGAGTCGTCGGAGCTGACGTTGCTCCTGGATGGGATCGATCTTCGCGGCTCCCAGCGCCGGAGTCGCTGGTCGCCGAAGAAGGGACTTGCCTGGCGCGCGACGATGTGATTCAAAGAGTGCATGACCTTCGCGCAACTCACTCGTGAACTCGAGCGCTTCCGCTCCGAGCTCCAGACGCTGGCCGCCAACGGCCGTACCGATGACGCGATCGAGAAGGCGTTCGAGCGCATGCGCCTGCTCCTGCACCGGAACCTCCATTGTTCGTCGTCAGAGCCTTTGGGACACTTCGCGGCTCATCGCTATGGACACTTCCCTCACGTCGGCTGGCCGGATGACGTCCTTTCTCGTGACCGGCAAGCCTAGATTGTAGCGCCTTCGGCGCCGCAGGGTCTCTCGCTTCACGAGCGCCCTGGCCGAACGGATCTCACGCCCGCGGCCCTCGTACACGTCGGCCGGCGTGAGGTTGTCGAGCGCCTCGTGGACGCGCTCGTGGTTGTAGTGCTCGACGAACCGACCGATCTCCTCGGACAACTCCGCGGGCTGGTAGTAGTTGCGGAGCGTCACCACGTTCTTCATCGTGCGGTGGTACCGCTCGATCTTGCCCTGCGTCATCGGGTGGTAGGGTCGACCCCGCGTGTGCGGGATCTCTCGCTCCTGGAGGTACTCCCGGAGCTGCCCCGAGACGTAGCAGGGACCGTTGTCGGTGAGGAGCCGCGGCCGCTGTCGCACGTGGGGCCGGGTGACCCCGGTGCGGGCGATGGCCTGCTCGAGCACCCGCTCCACGTCATCGGTCGCCATTTGCCGACAGAGCAGCCAGGCGATGATGAAGCGGCTGAAGTCGTCGAGCACCGTGGCCAGGTAGTACCAGCCCCAGGCCGTCACCCGGAGGTACGTGAAGTCCGTCTGCCAGAGCTCGTGCACACGTCGGGTCGGGTTCGGGAACTGCTCGTGTGCCGTCAGCACCATGAACGACGGGCTCGTCACCAGGTCATGGGCCTTCAGGATGCGATACACGCTCGATTCCGAGATGTACGTCCCATCGACGTCCGTGAGCCGCCAGGCGAGCTCCCGGGGTGACAGATCGGGGTGTTCGAGCGCCACCTCGACCACGTGCTGCCGCTCTTCGTCGGGGATGCGGTTCCAGAACCGACGAGCCGCCGGCTTGACGCCCTCCAGCGCCTCGAACCCACCCTCCTGGTACAGCCGGTACCAGCGGTAGAACGTGCTCGGGGCCACCTCCAGCTCGCGCAGCGTCTGCCGGACGCCGAGCTCGGAGCCCTCGACCAGGCGGATGATCTCGAGCTTCTCCGAGGGCGTGTGCCTCATCCCACGTCCGACTCGTCGGATAGAGTCGCCCTTTTTTTCAGCATCGCATTGCGCACCGACAGATCCGCAACCAGATCCCGGAGCTGACGGATCTGCTCTCGAAGCTCCATCACCTCCGTGCTCGACGCCTCTCGCTTCGTGTTCCCCTGCAGACGCCGCTTCCCGGCCTCCAGGAACTCCTTGCTCCAGTTGTAGTAGAGGTTCGGGCTGATCCCTTCACGCCGGCACAGCTCCGCGATCGTCTCCTCGCCCCGGAGACCTTCCAGAACGATCCGGATCTTCTCTTCCGATGAGAACTTACGGCGGGTCTTGCGGCGGATCTCACGAACCACCGATTCCGGGCCACTCTTCTTCGACATCAGGTCCGCTCCTTGGATGACGATTCAAAGAATACATCCCAGAAGTGACCATAGCGATTATGCTTGATCGTGTCCCATCAGCTCTGACGCCGAACAGGATGCGATGAAAGACTCCCTCGTCGCGGGGATCGATGCGAACTTCGGCATCTACGAGGGTCTCTCGTTCCGATCGGAACGCTTCGAACGGTGGCTTGCCGAACATCGGATCCCGTGGCCTCGCTCGGACACGGGGCGGTTGGTATTGGACGATGATACCTTTCGCATCGCCTCGACGACCCATCCGCGACTCACCCCCCTCCGCGAGCTTCGTCGGTTCATGTCCCAGCTTCGTGCCCCGGCAATCGCGATCGGACGGGATGGTCGGAACCGATGTCTGCTCTCGGCGTTTCGGAGCCAGACCGGCCGCAACCAGCCCAGCAATGCGAGGTTCCTGTTTGGGGCGCCGTCGTGGATGCGGGGCTTGATCCAGCCCCGGCCAGGAATGGCGCTGGCGTATCTCGACTGGTCCCAGCAGGAGTTCGGGATCGCGGCGGCGCTCTCCGAGGACGCGGCCATGATCGAGGCGTATCGATCCGGCGACCCCTACCTGGCATTCGCGAAGCAGGCCGGCGCCGTGCCAGACGATGCCACCAAGGCGTCGCACGGATCGGTACGCGACCAGTTCAAGCAGTGCGTACTCGGGGTGCAGTACGGCATGGGTGAGGAGACCTTGGCGCTGCGCATTGGGCGCCCGCGGCCCTACGCACGTGAACTCTTGGACCTCCACCGTCGAGTCTACAGCCGCTACTGGGCATGGTCTCGAGCCGTCATCGACACCGCCATGCTGCATGGCCGGCTCCACACCGTCTTCGGGTGGCACCTGCACGTCACGCCATCGACGCGGAGCCGTTCGCTGGCGAACTTCCCGATGCAGGCTAACGGAGCCGAGATGCTGCGGCTGACCTGCATCCGCGCCACCGAGGCCGGGGTCCACGTCTGCGCCCCCGTTCACGATGCCATCCTGGTCGAGGCGCCTGCGGTTTCGATCGAGACGGTGGTTCAGCACGCCCAGCGAGCCATGGCCAGGGCAAGCGAGGATGTTCTCGGCACCCTCACCCTGCGCACCGATGCCCGAGTCGTACACCACCCCGGTCGCCTCCTCGAACCGCGAGGCGAACCCATGTGGGGCCGGGTTCTCGCGGCGCTCGAAAGCGCTGAACGAGCCCGCCGCCCCGCCGATCCGGTGGTACATCAGCGCAACAGAGATGTTGCGCGCGTGGACCACCCGTCCTCTCTCCTCTCTTCTTATACCTAGGTAGGTAATCATGCCGGCACATGACCCGCAGGAACGACGACTCTCGCTGGAGGCCACACGGGAGATCGAGACTGAATACAACCAGCGTCGAGCCGGGTGGTTCATTCGTGGACCGCTTCCCTTGCACTGGATCGCCATGGCGTCCGCGCTTCCCGGAAAGGCTTTACACGTAGCGCTACTTCTACAGTTCCGTCGGGGTTGCGAGGGCAAGGAGCCCGTTCGACTGACCCGGCACCACCGCGAGCTGTTCGGACTGAGTCGGCACGCAACTTATCGCGCCCTCCAGGCATTGGAGTCCGCCGGCCTCGTGGAGGTCACTCGCCGGCGCGGACGATGTCCACTGGTCCGCATCCTAAGCGTGCCCGCCCCGTGACGGCCCCAGCAGCCCCCCCGACGCGTGGTGATGGGGTCCGGGCGGCGCTGACGGGCCTCCTCGCTCGCGCCTACATCCGCCTGATCACCGGCGAGCCCCCGGACGATCGACTTGATGTGCCGCCCGACGCGAGCGTCCATGTCCCCACGGTTGACACCCCGAGAGAGGAGGACGCGTGACCCTGGACCTGGATCGAGAGCTGGAGACGCTCGGGGGCATGACGATCGCCGAGCTCCAGCGGCGCTACCGCGACGTGTGGGGCGAGGAGACGCGCTCGCACTCGAAGCCGCACCTGGTGAAGCGGATCGCCTGGAGGCTCCAGGCCGACGACGAAGGCTTCTCAGGCCACCCGGAGGCGGTGATGGCAAGGGCCCGGGAGCTGGCGGACTTCGCATTCCTACGCACGCGCCCGCCGTCTGACGCCGGGGCCGGTACGTCGCCTCGCGTCCGCAAGCGCCTGCGATCACGTGATCTCAACCTCCCGCCGGCCGGCACCGTGCTGCGTCGCGAGTACAGAGGCCGCGTCCTGGAGTGCCGCGTCCTCGAGCACGGCTTCGAGTTCGACGGCGAGGTGTATCGCTCGCTCAGCGGGGCGGCGAGGGCGGCGACGGGCGTGAACTGGAACGGCAAGGTGTTCTGGCTCAAGGGAGCGAGGGACTGACGATGGCCGTCCTGTTGACGAGAACCCGCAACGGCAAGCGCCATGAGCCGGCCATCATCCGCTGCGCCGTCTACGCCCGCGTCTCCGTCGACGACGGCCCCGATCAGGTCCTCAGCTCCACCGAGGCCCAGCAGGAGGCCGTCCTCGCCTACATCGCCAGCCAACGCCATGCCGGGTGGATCGCCTTGCCCGACGTCTACGAGGACCGTGGCTTCAGCGGCGGCGACACGCGTCGGCCGGCGTTCCAGCGCCTGCTCCGGGACGTCGAGAGCGGCGAGGTCGACCGCATCGTGGTGCACCGCATCGACAGGCTGAGCCGGAGCCTCGCCGACTTCGTGAGGATCATGGAGACGCTCGACCGTCATGGCGTCGGACTCGTCAGCGTGACGCAGCAGCTCGACACAACGACCTCGATGGGTAAGCTGACGATGAACTTGCTGTTCTCGTTCGCCGAGTTCGAGCGCGAGATGATCTGCGAGCGGACGCGCGACAAGATGCGGGCGGCGCGACGTCGAGGCCAGTGGACCGGTGGTGTTCCCGTGCTCGGATACGATGTCGCGGACGGCGGTGGCCGGCTCGTGGTCAACGAAGGCGAAGCTGAGAGAGTCCGGGCGATCATCTCGACCTACCTGGAGACGCGCTCGCTCTCGGCCACGATCGCCGAGATCCGCCGCCGGGGCTGGACCACGAAACGCTGGGTGTCAGCCTCGGGCAAGGCCCACGGCGGCGGCGAGTTCGGCAAGTCGACGCTCCAGAAGCTCCTGACGAACCCGCTCTACGTCGGCCGCATCCGGGCCGGTGACGAGATCGTCGACGCCGAGCATGAGGCCATCGTGGACGTCGAGACGTTCGAGGCCGCCCAGGCGTGCCTCCAGGGGAACCGCGTCACGAACGGCTCGGCCCCGAAGACGAAGCGCACGGCGATGCTGGCCGGCCTCCTCCGATGCAGCGCGTGCGACTCAGCGATGACGCGGTCTTGCACCACGAAGGGCCGCAGGCGCTACGCGTACTACGTGTGTGTCTCGCGCCAGAAGGAAGGCACCCACGTCTGCCCCACCGCTCCCGTCGCCGCCGGCGAGATCGAAGCGTTCGTGGTCGACCAGATCCGGGGCATCGGCAGCGACCCGAAGCTCATCGCCGCCGTCGTGGCGTCGGCGAAAGCCCAGGCGAAGGCTCGCGCAAAGGAGCTGGCCAACGACGTCCGCATGCTCGACGCCGAGATCAAGCAGATGCGTGGAGAACTCAGCCGCGCTCGTGGCGACGCCGACGACGACCGGATCGCCGAGGTCGCTCGACGCCTCAAGACCACCGAGCGCCGACGCCGTGTGGCCCACGAGACGCTCGTAGCGGCGCGTGGCCGCGCGATCAACCGCACGGGCGTCTCGGAAGCCCTGTCGGAGTTCGACGCGCTCTGGGCGCGTTTGACGGCGCGCGAGAAGCACGAGGCGCTGGCGCTGCTCGTCGAGCGTGTCGAGTACGATGGCGCGTCCGGCGAGGTGGCGATCACGTTCCGCGAGGAGGCGGCCTCGCTTCTACCCGGAGGTCACCCGTGAGCGTCACCATTCGCGCCAAGTTCAGCCCCAAGTCTGCCCCTGCCGAGGTGCCCGACGTCCCCACCGTGCCCCGATCGGCCCGGCTCATGGCGCTGGCGCTCGCGCTCGACGAGATGGTGCGCGATGGGCGGGTGGAGTCGTACGCAGAGGTGGCTCGGGTTGCCGGGGTGTCTAGGGCGAGGGTGTCGCAGATCACGGCGCTGCTGGGGCTGGCGCCGGACATCCAGGCGGCGTTGCTGGATGGGACCCTGGTGGTTGGGGAGACCCGGCTTCGGGCGGCGCTGCGGTCATCCTCATGGTCCGACCAGCGTCGCGCCCTGCCCTGAACTCTGCCGCTTTCGTGCCCCGGAATGTTCCTACCCCGGCCCTCTGCTATGCTGCCGCCCTCCACCAGGTCGATGTAAGGAGCGTTGTAGATCCGAACCATGTCTGCCAGAGATCCCGACGAGAAGTTCACGGCCGCCGAGGAGCTGGCCCATAGCCTGACTCACGGCGTCGGCTTGCTGATCGGGATCGCGGCGCTCGTTCTCATGATCGTGTTTGCGGCTCGGAGGGGCTCCGCGATCGACGTGGTCTCTTGCACCGTCTACGGGGCCACGCTGGTCGTCCTGTATGCGTCGTCAACGGTCTACCACGCGCTGCCTTCTGGACGTGGCAAGCGGGTCTTCGGCATTCTCGACCACTCCGCGATTTATCTGCTGATCGCGGGTACCTACACACCCTTCGCTCTCATTACGCTCGATGGGCGCTGGGGATGGAGCCTCTTCGCCGTGGTCTGGGGCCTCGCGATCGGGGGGATTGTGCTGGAAGCCGTCTCGCGTGGTCGTGCGCGTCGCATCCAACTGCTGCTCTATGTCTTGATGGGCTGGGGGATCGTCGGCGCTGCCCGGCCATTGCTGACAGAACTCGCACCTGCGGGACTCGCCTTGCTCCTGGCCGGCGGTCTCGCGTACACGCTCGGCATCGTCTTCTTCGTTTCGCGACACCCGTTCCATCATGCGATCTGGCACATGTTTGTTCTCGGCGGCAGCATTTGTCACTTCTTCGCCGTGTTCCTCTACGTCATTCCCTAGGCGATCCTCATACGATACTCTCGTGGTCGGATCGGAGACCTCCCACGACGCGTGGTACGATGCGCCGAGGCGAGGGCCTACTACCCCCTTCAATCCGGTGGTGCACGTGCACACGGTCACTCCGCTCACCAAGACCGAGGAGCGACGCCTGGAGGCGTTCCTCTCGTCCCCGCTTCGCCCCGAGGGGACGATGACCTACCCCGCCTTTCGGGGATACTTGTTCGGGTTCTCCGGAGGACCGGCGATGGTGCCGCCCTCGGTATGGATGAGCGACGTCTTTGGCGGCGAGGATGCCGGCTACGCCGATCTCGAAGAGGCGAACGCGGTCCTCGGTGCGGTGATGAGCGCGTACAACCACACGAACGCGGCGATCTCGGGGGACATCGAGCTGACACCGGAGGCCGTGGGACTCGATCCAGACTCGGAGGAGGATCGGTTCGAGTGGTCGGCGGGGTTCTGCCTCGGCTACGACCACGTTCGTGATGATTGGGATCGTGCCATGAAAAAGCTGGATGAGGAAGATCAAGAGGCACTGTCGGCGGTGTTTGTGACCCTGATGATGTGGTCAGAGCCCGAGACGTATCTCGAAGACGCACAGATTGCCGATGGCTCGCGAGAGGAGTTCCTCGAACAGTGCCGGCAAGCGATCCCGAATGCCCTGACGCACTACGCGTCGATCGGACTCGGTTTGTTCCGTGCAGGACTGGCGGCGGGCAAGGTGCCGATACGTCGGGCCCCTCAGGTCGGACGCAACGACCCGTGCCCGTGCGGTAGCGGCCGGAAGTTCAAGAAGTGCTGCCTGAACTGATCGAGCTCAGCACGGCAGGCTGCGGATCTGCTCTGCCATCTCCTCGTCGCTCGGGTGAAGGTAGATCATCGTGGTGAGCGGCGACGCGTGCCGAGCGAACCGTTGTGCCAGGAAGAGGTCCCGGCTTGCTCGGTAGACCATGGTGACACTTGTGTGGCGAAGTACGTGCCAGTTATAGAGACGATCGAAGGACGCCTTTCGCTGCCATTCGTGAAACATCATCTGCGTCCGCCTCGGTGACAACCGTCGCCCCCACGACGAGATGAACAGCGGCGCGTCGCTCTCCAGCGGCTCCCGCATCATCGCCTTCCACGCCAGGAACCGCGTCAGCTTCTCGACGACCCGATCGGGCAGAAACACCTCGCCCTTGCGCGAGCCCTTGGTCGTCTCGACGCGCAGCTTGATGCGCGTGCGCACGCGGACGCCATCGGGACTGACGTCCCCGACGTCGAGGCCGAGGAGTTCGCCGAGGCGAAGCCCGGTGCCCAGCGCCATCGAGATCATCACGTGATCGCGGGGGCGTGGACTCTCCGCGCTGACGTCGAGGAGCCGGCGCTGTTCGGCGGTCGTCATGGTCTCGGGGGCTCGATACGGCAATCTCATCCTCCTCTCGCGCGGGGCTAACAGTCGATCCGGTAGTCTGCCCGCGTTCCCCAACAACGAGCCGCTCCGCATCACGGGCCTCAACGACTCGCTCGCGGGGAACTCCAACTCTGATCCGCCCCCGGTCCGGCCAATTGTCGGCTCGCCGGGGGCGTTTTCGTTTCGACACCTGCCGCTCACATCACCGCTCGCCGCCCCGCTCCAGTCAACCGAGAAAGCCTGAGTTAACCCATTGCCATTGCTTGACTTAACTCGGAGCCAGAGCGGTCATGTGTCGCACTGGCGCGCAATCCGCAGCGCCTGCGACACAGGCGAGGAGGTCGACATGGCGACGACGAAGAAGAAGGCTCCGAGGAAGACAGCGGCGAAGGCGACCAAGGGCGGCACCGGGGCCAAGTCAGGCCGCGCGGCGAGGGCACGGGCGAAGAAGGCCCCCGGGGCCGCGCCCGCGAAGAAGAAGCGCACACGGGCCGCGACTGGCGGCGACGGCGGCGCCCCTGACCTGGACGCGCTCCGCGCCACCGTCGTCGAGGCCGAACGCGCCGTCCGCGACATGGAGGCCGAGGCCGCCAAGCTCCACGCGGAGGCCAACGGCATCGTGGCCGACGCCAAGGCGCGCTTCCGCGACGTGCTGGCCCCGTACCGCGACGCGTGCAAGAAGGCCCGTGTCCGCTGCGAGTTCACCGGCGGGCGCGCCACCAACGTCTCCGAGCGCGTGACGTTCCTCGTCGAGAAGAGCGGCAAGAGCGTGAAGGTCGCGATCAAGGGTCGGCCGGACACCGAGGAGGTACTGAACCCCGACTTGATCAAGGTCTCGATCAACAAGGCGGCGCTCGATTACACCGATCGGCATCTCGGGCCTCGCGAGGTCGTCGGGAACAAGTCGGGGTCGTTGGCGAATCGACTACGGGCGGTGCTCAAGAAGAAAGCGCACTGAGCGGCCCGTCGCCGGGCGGTCTCACCTGCTGGACGTCGACGCCTTTTCACGGCGCGCAGTTTTCGGACACGACGAACTCGACGAGTCTCATAACGCTTGATGTGAAGCATGCAGGGGCTCGTAGTGCGGGGAGTCCGCACGCTGCGGGCGACGTGGCGGGAGCTGGAAACGGAGTCAATGGACCACCGCCGCCAGGTCTCGACCCTGACCCGCCATGCGGTCATCAACGCGCCAACTGAACGTACTTACCGGTCCGTCGCCCATGGCGATCCGCCTCGAGGGTCCAAAAGTACACTCCGGCACCGAGATCGAACGTGAACCCGCTCGCCTCGCTAGCGGAAGCACTCTCTTTGTGTGCGACCTCCCGACCAGCTAGGTCGAACACCGTCGCGCGGACTCGCTCACCAGCAGCCAGCCCTTCGACAACCAGGTTCAGGTGATTGCAAGGTGTCGTGGCGTGCACGTTCCAATCTGGTTGGGGGACGTCGTTGTTGACCCCGACCTCGGCCGACACATCTAGTCGATACACACCGAAGCCACCACCCAGAGCCGCGTAGAAGACTCCCTCTGAATAGCGGTCGCTCGCGATGTCGTAGACGGTGTCAGCGTCGGGCGGGAGCCCCATTATGGCCGCGTCCCAGGTCTGGCCGTCGTCACGACTCAGATAGATCGGTGACTCGATCCCGGGCGTGGACAGGTCGCCCACGACCACATCACCGCCTGTCGCAGCCACGGCAAATGCATAGATGGGTTCCGGCAGGGTGATCGAGTCCCATGACTCACCGTCGTCGGTTGTTCGAAACAACCCGCCACCACAACTTGGAGATTGCCCCACGAAGACGCTTCCGCTCGAGTAATCGATCGAGAGCCTCCCGACCGCTCCCGTGGCGCATTGAACCGAAGTGTCCCACCCCTCACCGTCAGCGGAATAGGTCACACCACCACGGAACAGATCGGAACCCCATGTCGCCCACAGCGAGCCGGTCATCTCGTCAATCTGTATCGTGAAGTACCTGGCGCCTGTCGTCGCGACGCCCCAGGATTCCCCATCGTCCACACTTCTGAACACCGCGTCATCGGTCGCCAGGTACAGAACCGCCGGGTCGGTCACGGACACCGCAACACCGCCGGCGAACGAGCCCGTCGCATCGTGCGTGATGTCTTGCCACGTGGATCCGTCGTCTTCGGAGCGAAAGACGAGTGCCCCCCCCAACTCGGGGAAGCGGAGCGTCACATAGAGACGGCCCGTCGACGGGTCGATTGTGACGGCCGACAATGCTGTGTCCTCAAATGCCACCGACTGCCAGTTTGGCTCGGACGAGCGAATGTCCAAACTCCACAGTCCTCGGCCGGCGGATCCACTGGCATCCTGGACACACGCAAAGAGAGTCGATTCCGCCACGGCAAGGGAGAACGGCGTCAGACCCGACAATCCGGCTGACTCCCACACCGGGTCCGAATGGCCCGGTTGGGCGACCACGAGCCCAACAAGAATGCTTACCACGATACTCTTTGTACGCATAGGGAGCCCCCAGCTTGGCGTCTCAGCCCCTCATCACAAACGCAGGACAGCAAGGGTTCGCGGCCCACCACTCAGCCCCTCAACTCTGGCAAGGTACCGCCCGGACGGAGCAAACGAACCAGAGGGGGTGCGACCATCCCAGACTATCGTACCTCGTCCTGCGGACAGAAGGACATCGCTCGATTTCCAAACGCGACGGCCGGCTACATCGAAGATCGCGACTGACACACGCCGCTGATCACGCAGCACAAACTCCAGCGAAACTCCGCCGCCTTCCCTTATCGAGCACCACGCACGATCGGTACGACTAAGCACAACGGGACCTTCGTGCAAGCGCGGCTGGGTTACCGGTGTCACGTATGAGTAGACCCACGCCAACTCTATGGCAGCAACCGAGTCCGGGTGCTGAGGGTACCAACCGAGAAACACCGACTTTGTCGAGTCCTCCCAGACCCTGTAGACGGTACCCGAGAGTGTACATCCACTAGTGGTCACACCACTCACACCTGCGGTGTTTGTTGTCCAGTTCAGATCGAGAGAGTCGGTATTGGGCCATGTAGGGCACCAGCGAGTGGTCCATACCCAGTCTGATGGAGCCGTCGAACCAAGAAACGACTCGAACGAGACCTCTTTCGAGAGAGACCACCACGTCGTTATCCACTTCCGACGACTCCGTCTCGTCATCGTTGTAGTCGACGAAGACCGATGCAGTGCACTGCTCGGGCTCTACCGCGAAGGGTCCAGCGAACACCGTATCGACCTCGCCCGGATTCAGCGGCCCGATCGCCTGTGTGTCACCCCAGAAGCCGACGCACCCCTCGATCTCGATGCGGACGTCGAAGGTGCCCGAGGTGAGGTTGCCATCGTTGACCACGATGGCACCGATGCGAAGACTGTCGGGGTCATCTGCCCAGGCTGCCGCCGAGTCGGGGAGGCAGACGAAGCCGATCGGGGCGAGGTTCGGGAGAGCGGGGCCGCATCCTTGGCCGAGGGCACCGATGAGGCCGCAGTCGTAGCCGTCGGGGTGGTTGCCGGGGAGCGCCGGCGATGTCTCAGCGAGGCTGTAGAAGTCGTCATCGGGATCACAGAACTGTGGCTCTGCGCGGATGTTTCCGTCGAACCCGGTCGGGTCAGTGACGCCGTCGTAGTCGACCTCGTTCGCGTAGACAAGGTTGCAGCTCAGGCTGGTGAGATCGCTCGGGTCAATGTTGACGTCGATGCCCGTGGGGCAGCCGAAGACGAGATTGTTGTCAATTGACGCGGTGACTACGCCGGTCGCCGAGACATGTAGCCCGCCGCCGACGACCGTGTTGTTGGACGCGTTGATTACGCCCGAGTACTCATCGATCGTCAGACTGATACTTAATCCGGCGTACGCGAGGTTGTTTGAGACGCTCCCCCCCGAATTCCAGCCGTCAGCGGATGCGCCTCCTCGAAGCACGTTTCCCGACAAACCGACGCTGCCAAACGCATTTGAATAGGCGCCAGCTTGTCCACCAATCTCGCAGCCATAAATACTCGCAGAGGAATAATCCCCGCTGCTAACTCCGACATCGCCCGCGACGACACAAGCGCCCACGCTTGCGCTGCCGTCGTACGTGCGGAGGTTAACTGAGCCCGTGACAGTGCAGCCGGAAACTGCCACGCTACCTTCCAATAGGGTCGCCTGGCATTCACCAAGAGTGCTGCCCGAGATCTCGACGAAACTCGAATAGTCCCCACCTCCGGAGACACGGATATCGTCGACATGCGAGCTTTTGACACGCACCTCGGAGTTCACGAAGTCGACATCCACTCGTTCAACGACGCAGTCACGAACCGTCAGATCCCACAGATTGTAGCCCACGATCTCTTGGGTGATGACGTCTACGACGGAGCCACCGTTGGCTCGCGGAGCTCCCGTATCTACATGGTGAACGTGATCGATCCAGGTAGTCTCCGCGCCGCTCCCGATCAGGTGGACGACCTTCGTATCGACGACGACACCCGCGAAGGTGCCTGGGGCGACTCGCACCGTATCTTCAACCTCTTCTTCGATCGATGCGTAGTCGACCGCTAGCTGGATCGTCGGGAACTCTGCCGGCACCCAGTGGGTCCCATCCTGGATATCGCCCCAGCGTGCTACGAAGGCCGACGGCGCGACCCCGGCGGTACTGAAACGTCCGCCGAGGTATAGATCCTCTCCAGCGATGGTCAGAGACAGCACTTCATCGTCCGCGCCAGTTCCCAACGTGCGCCACTCCGAGCCATCCCAAGCTGCCGTGCGGTTGGATGGAGCCCCATCGACGCTCACGAAGGCTCCGCCCGCGACCAGGTACCCGTTGTAGCTCGCCAGCGCGAACAACTCGTCGTCAGTGCCACCGCCGAGCGACGACCAGGCGGCCCCATCCCACAGCGCGACACGTGACGCCCCGACACCGCCGGCCGTCTCGAAGCCGCCGCCAACCGCCAGCGACCCGTTCCAGACCGCCAGTGCTCGTACGCGCGCCGACATGCCTCCCGCCATCGACTGCCATGCGGCTCCGTCCCATCGCGCGACGTGATTGACGAGCACGCCACCCGCGTTGTCGAAGAGCCCGCCCGCGATGAGGTCGCCGTCGTAGACCGCAAGCGCTTCCACCCGCGAGTCCATCCCGACACCGATCTCGTTCCAGGCAATGCCGTCCCACCGCGCGATGTAGCTCGCTGGAGCTCCGCCAGCATTCAGGAAGTGACCGCCGACGATGAGGTCGCCCTCGAACTCGACGATGGCCTTCACGGTCGCGTCCACGCCGAGACCGAGCGCGGACCATGTCGCTCCATCCCATACGGCGACATTGCTTGCAGGCACGCCGCCGGCCGACGTGAACGCGCCACCGATCACGAGCTGACCGTTCCAAGTTCCGAGTGCGGCGACGGCACCATCGGGACCGGAGCCGAAGGCGAGCCAGTCGCCACCCGTCCACTGCGCGAGATAGTTCACCGCAAGATCGCCCGCCATCGTGAAGTCGCCGCCCACGACGAGCTGACCGCCGTACTCGGTCATCGCGAGGACCTTGTCGTTGAGCCCTTCACCAGCGGGAGGAGGTGCCGAAGCCATCGAACCAGTGGATGTCGTCGTCGGAGGCGAGTGCGATGGCAGGTAGAAGAAGCA
>CBDCYW010000010.1:0-73616 GCA_965224245.1 Candidatus Eiseniibacteriota bacterium
ACCAGGCACACTCCGGCGGAGCTAACGAAACTGAACTGTCTGGGGATGGCCTGGAGACCTGCACGGCGGGGCTCATCGGAGGCTCTTCACGAACCTCGACATCGAACGGAGTATAGCGTCGATCTCGCCATCCGTCAGCCGCCTTTTGTACCGGCGCTCGAACACCTTGCGGGTCTTTCGTTTCAGCTCATCGGACCACATCGCCTAACGGTCTCCTCCATATAATAGAAGGAGGTGTTAGGCATGAGGCTCAAGACCAAGATCAAACGGAAGCTCAGACGCACACCAAGAGAGGCAGTGTGGTTCGACCGCAAGTACGGCCTCAAACTCGAACGCGGCTGGGCGGACCCACTGTACTGGCTTGGCGAGGCCTTTGGATGGGGGCGCCCTCCTAGGCGCAAGCCCTAGGGATCGGTATCCCCTTTCAGGCCCCCATCACGAGTGTCGTTACGCATTCCCTTCCGACTTGTCCACATTTGACAGGCTTCCGCCAGTGTGTCATCGTGACTACCGCCGTTGGGGATATGCGTTTTAATAAGAATGGGCGGTTCCTCCCAACGGTGACCGCCCTTTCGATATCTAAGGAGCTATGCAACACCCAATCGAGGTTCGTGACCTCCGATCAAAACAACGGTTCTGTATCGACGACGCGTTCATCGACTCCGGCTATCAGCCGTTTGTGCGGCATCTATGCCAGCGGCGTCTACATGGCGCTCTGCCGGCATGCGAACACGGAACAAAAGAGCTGGCCATCCATCGAGCTGATAGCCGAGGAGCTTGGGATTGGCAGAGAAAACCGTCAGGCGCGCTCTCAAAGTACTGAAAGCCCATAGGCTAGTGAGCGTCGAGCAGGAAAAAGAGTGAGAAACACCGATGGCTCCGCAACACATATACGCTTCTTGACAAGCGTTCGTGGCTGAAGAACCCACCGGTCACTCCGACCGCTGGCGAGATGACTGAGTTCTCAGCCAAGATTCCACCGGTCTCTACAGACCGCTGGAGCCACCGGTCTCTCAGAGCGTCATCTGCCACCGGTCGCAGGAGGCCAAAAACCACAGGTATGCGGGACCGCTTAAGGGTTCACAGGAGAAGGATTCACATCGAAGGAGAGTTGAGGCGCTGAGAAAACTCAGAAATGAGCTCATCTCGAAGAAGATCATCGCCTGACGGACACGGTCAGGCTAAAGCAAGAGCGACTCACGTCTCATAGCGCGGGAACGGCTCGCGCGCGACTCCGGTTGAGCGTATCTCCAGCGTACTAACCCAGGCGGATATATCCCGCCGTACGCCTTCTGGAGCTACGCTAACAGTCCCTGACGGCACCTCTGCCCTGCGTTCACACGCAAGCCCTCGAAAGACCCCATCCCCTTACGGGTCTGCTCACGGGCGAAACGCCTGCTCTTCCGAGGGCTTGCCTGCCTCGCACCTTCAACAACACATAGCGGACCGTCTAACAGACGTCCCTATGTGTAGAAGGATGCGGGCGCACGCCGTTCCCGCGCAAAACAACAGGAGGCAACCATGGACGAGCAGGCTATCACTCTACTTGAGGAGATCTTCACAGAGCTCCGGCGTCTTAACGACAAACTGTCCATTCTCGTGAATGACCGAGATGGACTCCCGGCCAGCCTTGAAAAGATGGAGGGGTACCTCCACAAACTGTGGATGGCGACATGAGCACGTACTCAGCAATCGTGTACTGCCGTTGGTGCTCAACGTCCCCACATCTCCGTGGTCGCGATAACGACGATCGGCCCTATGTATCTTCACGGCGGCCAAGCTACTACCGCTTTTTCACGGTCATGGTGCCAGTCGGTATGCGACCCAAAGACCTGCGGTGTCCCCGCTGCGGGAACTGGCATCTCAAAGAGAGAGGATGAACATGAAACCCAGAAACGAAACGATCGCAATGAACACGCTCTTGGCCATGCCCAAGGACAAGTTTGACAAGTTCATCCAAGCAGTAACCCTTCTACGCGATGACCAACCGAAGACTGAGCGACCGCGAGGCGCATCTTCTCAACTTCCTGGTTGAAAAGGGAGACGGCCTCACAGACCTCTCGCTCGCCCACGCACTCCTGGCTCCACTCACGACTAAACGGGGCCAGGCGGTGCGGGGGTTCGCCACCAACCCGCGCAACTCCTACGTCCGCCACATGCTCTACAAGCTGAGACGTGAAGGGTTCTTGTGGAAGCACGAGTACGCGGACGCCTACCTCATGTCCCGCAAGCTCGAACTGCTCATAGACGCTCCGAGGCTCAGATCGCTCACGCGTCGAAACCCCAACCGGGGCCACGTTGAGCATGATCTTCTGACTCTACATCTTCTCGTGGCCTTGGAGCGTGCCCTACGGCGCCGATCCACCTGGGATTACAAAGTACACTTGGACGGTGCTGAGCCGGTGATTCGAGGGAAACGAAAAGTGAAGCTCGACAAACTGGTGGAGATCTGGAGCACCAGCAGGACCAAGCGGTTCTACTACTTCGTCGAGACCGACCGCGCCACAGCCTCCTTACAGACTCATCTCCCCGGCCAGCGGAGCATCCAGCGAAAGGCTGAACTCTTCTACCAGGCGCTGAAGGACAAGGAGATTAAAGAGCAGTTCGGTGTACCCGGTGCAAGGCTGCTGTTCCTTGTGTCCAAGGAGAGGAAGGGGAGGCTGAGATCAATCGAGCGGATCATTCGGGGGTCCAAGAAGATCCCGGACGATGCGGTCTCTGAGGTCTTCCGCTTCCACGCCCTGTCCCCGTCCGACCTTGAGGACGACACCCTCGTGCATAAACTCACAGACGCGCTACAATAGAAGTACCATCCGCCCCGGAACCCTCGGACTTCTCCTTTGGGGTTCACACTTCACAGCACGGCAAGGCTCGAAAGGTGTGAGTGGTTCTACCAGAGCCTGATGGGGAGAATACACCCAGGAGGGGAGTGCCGCTCGCTGGGCGTATTCGAGTGCGGGGCTTGCTCCCCTCACCCTGTGCTCACGGGACGGGTGGGGCCACGGGAACCTCCCCGCCCAACCTCTCGAACCTCTTCCATAGACGAGAATCTGGGAATCATCGCAAGTCGATCGTCTATGTAATCGTAGTGCTCTCTTCTTCTCAACTCTGACCACATCGCTGGTCTGAGCTGTCTTGTTAGTGACTCTTGGTCTGACCAACTCTCTAGTAGGCCTGAGCTGGACGAGGCTATGCAAAGTGAATAGTTGCCTTCCTTGTCTGGCTTGGGACCCTGTCCGGCGAGTTCCTTATTTTCAAACGTCCATTCCCATCCCCATTGGTGGCTCAGGACAAGCAAAAGTTCCATTGGTCCGAAAACCAAAGTCCATAGGACATCGGCAAGTACGCAGGCGGGCTTCCGATCGGACTTCCCGAGAACTGCCATACGTGTCCCCGGAATCGAGCGCAGTTCTCTTCCCAGTGGGCGAAACACGTCGTTGTATTCATCGCGGATTTCTCGCCAGATGTTCTTGGGCGGCACCGCGGAGTAGTGAAGAAAGCGATCGACGAGAAATGCTCGTCGCGTGTCAAAAAAGAATGGCGTCACTCGCATTGCCATCTCGACGCTCGCTAGCGGGCCGTTGAACTGAGCTGGTGGTTGTCCAAGGAATTCAACAGCGAGCCTCTTCCCATCGACGTCTAGGATGTGTGTGACACGGCTGCGCGCGGCGGGTGCCCTGTACTTGTATTCGCCGTTACTCTCCTGTGGGAGGGTTGTGGGATCCAGGTAGATTAGATTTCCCTTACCTGCGACTAGTCCTCGATAGCTCTCCCAATCGGGATGCCACCCGTAATTGAACAGCTTTCGGAACGCTCGTAAACCAATTCGCCCGATCAATTCCTGAACGTCCGCTCGAGCCTCCAGTGCCTGCAGTGCTTTGCTCTTCTTTTTCATGGTGCCTAATGACCTCCCGTTATGAGTGACGGGAAGACCCTCACCGTAAGGGTATCCCAATAGTAAGGCGCGCAGTTAGGCACTCTGGAGGTGATTTCATGTCTTGGCGATTCCGAGAAGCTCCAAAATGCACTGGTCGCAGACCCGGATGGCACCATCCGATCCACATGAAACGTCGTGGAACGTACAGGGGCAGAAGGCTTTACGAGTGTCCCAGGTGCGGGAAGGTGAAGATCCGATGAGCCGCCGCTTCATCGTCCAGCGATGCGGTTGTGCCCGAAGCACGCCCATGATGCGATTCATGGGCAAACGCGGCTGGTCCGGCCAGATTAGCCGCTATCAGTGCCCCCGGTGTGGCCGTATCCGCGACGTCGAGACCCGTAACTGCACCCGCCAGGCACCCCGTAAGGGCCTGATCGAAAAGGTCCTCGACGCTCTTCTGGGAGGCAACTGATGGACAAGTACCTCTCTCGCACGCTCAGCCTGGTTATGGGGCTGGTCGCCCTGCTTCTCATCACGGATGCTGGCCGCCCACTCCTGTACGACCTGTCGAACGAGATTATCCTTGGCCTCCGGTCGATAGGTATTCCGATCTACACCTTCGATGCTCTTTGGACGTGTCTCGCCATCCTCTTCTTCCTCGGCGCGACCGTCCGTGTCTGGCACTGGAAAGATAGGAACAACAAATGGAAGGAGTCACAGCGGAGACGAGCAAGGCTCTTTTCTCGTGACCCTGCCGATGATGTTCCGATCCATACTGGCAAGCGGCGAGCCGATCCAGATCCGCCGCTCCGGCTATGAACTGGCGCATGAGCAACGACCGCAGGAAGGCCCGTGAGTGGCAGGCCCGGCTCGTAGACACTGGCGAGCTCGAAGCTTTCCAACAGCTCGCCTCAACGCAGGAGGACGACAATATTCTCCTGGCTCGTGGATACGGGCTCAAAGGTCCGTTCTGGGCGGGGCTGCCTCTCAACCAGCTACTTGCCTCACACGCCTGGGTTACTGGTGCGACTGGCCAGGGCAAGAGCTACTGGCTCATGTCGCAGGTGATCCAGGTGCTCAAGCGCCACCCTGACACACCCATCATTCTCAACGACATGAAGGGTGAAACAGCCCGTCTCATCATTGATCGCGTACTCCCGGCGATCGGCTATCCCCCTGAGCGGGTTCGCGTCATTCGTCCGTTCGGCAAAGACTACTTGCCGTGCCTGCGAGTGACTGCCGAGGAGCCTGGGGTCAGTAGGGAAGTGCAGAGTATGAACCTCGCCGCCACCCTTGCTGAGGCATTGGCCGAAGACATGGGTGCTAGGATGAACCGCGTATTTCTCCGTATGGCGACGCTGGCAATCGAACTCAATGAGCCACTTACCGTCGTCAAAGACTGGCTCGAGCATCCGCCCACGTTCGCTGCAGCCGGAGAGCGCTCGACTGATCCCTCACTTCGGGCCTACGCAATCACGCACTTCAAGAAGGAGAGCCAGAGTGCCATTCAGAGTCTGTTGGCCCGACTCGATACGTTCTTCCTGATGAAGTCCACCCAACAGATTCTGTCCGCACCATCGTGCGTGTCACTAAACGACGCACTTGAGTCCGGCATCAGCGTCTTGGATTTGGGCGAGCCACCAGCAGGCGCTGAAACTGTTTCTACGTTCTGGGCCGGCATTCTCTTGGGGCGTCTAACACGTGCCATCATGAATCGCCCTGTTGGTGGCCCCAAGTGCTGGGTGATTCTGGAGGAGTTTCAGGAAAGCCTGAGACGTCACCAGTCTAAGGCGTTCAGTCGTGTGCTGGCTCTTGCTCGTTTCAAGAATGTCAGCATGTGGTTCGTCAACCAGCAAGCGGCGCAGCTCTCTTCGGTTGACCCAACACTGGTTAAGCTCCTGCGCACGAACACCGGCCTTGAGGCACACTTCCGATCCAACTTGGAGGACGCCCGGGCGTTCGGTCATGCACTCGCCACCAATGGCAACGCACAAGAGCGGACCGAGATGGTCAACGCCATCACACGCCTGAAGCGACGTGAGTTCTACCTGTGGGTCAAGGAGCTTCCGTTCCGCGCTCAACTGGTCCGTTCGCCGCTCCTCGAGCTCGATGCACTCAAAGCCCGTGCTGAATCTGTTCCGTCTGACGTCCGAGAAGCGATCAGGCGCGGCACCGTGTCCGTCCCACCTGAGGAACTCGCTGAACCCGTCCCCTATGAACCTGTATCAGGTACTTCGATTCTCGAAGACTTCCTGGCACCAACCGGAGAGGAGTTGGGATGAGTGTTCGATCTCACCTATTTCATCCGCTTTTCTGCACGCATCATCGTCGGCGGTGTGCGCGCTACCGTCTGGGTCTTGGTGACCCTCTGGAAGGGTGCTGCTGCGATCCTTTCGGGTCTCCTGTTCCTGCCGCACATCCCTGCGTATTTCCGTGCCACTCGCCGCTGTGCTCGTGGGCACGCCGTTCCGCAGTACGGCGTGTTCGAGTGCCAAACGTGCCGGAGCTACCATGAAGGATGGGTCTTCGGAAAGTGCTCAGTCTGTGGTGAGACCGCAGGTTGGACGCCCTGTCCTGAGTGCGGTCTCCCCGTCAAGCACCCCCGCCGTTGGTAGGGTCCCCAGAGACCGCCGCAACAAGGGAGTGCGGGTCCGGCTCACGGAACGTGACGAACGTCTCTTGAAGGCTCTCGCGCGGTTTCGGATCGCCCGCACCTCCGACCTTCTTCGTCTTGCATTCTACGATGTCCGGGCGGATACCGCGGCACGGAGGCTTCGTCGCTTGTTTGACGCGAAGTATCTCGACGTTCAATCCGGTGATCGAAGCCTCGAAAACGTGTACGCCCTAGGACCAGAGGGCCGTGCATTCGCACGAGGTTTGAATCTGAGCGCCCTGACACGCCCCAGGGGTCAGATTGATCACCACCTGGCTACCGTACGCTCCTGGGTCAATCTCACGCGGATTGCCGATACAAGCCTGGAGGTGTTCCGGCCGGATTGGGAGATCCGTGCGTACTCACCGCATGACTTCCTGATACCTGATGCCCTTGTTCAGTTGCGCCGTGACGATCGCACGTTGCGGTTCGCCCTGGAAGTCGACATGGGGACCGAGTCCATGCGAACTCTGAAGGCGAAGGTAGATCACTACTCACAACGCACCGACTTCTTCGGCTGGAAGGACTTCGGTGTCTGTTTCGTCCTCGGTGGCCACGGTCGTGGCCGTTTCAACGTTATCAAGAAGATGCTCGAAGAGCGCTGCGCGCGATGGCATCTGCTCTGGAGTGTAGACGACGAGCCTCCCCTTACCGCATCCCCTTGCCGCAAGGGTAGTGAATCAGCCGTAACTGCTTGAGTTCCAGAAGACTCCGTTTACTGCTCTGGGGTCTATTCATCCACAGGCAGCCGTTTGACAAATCTGGCCCATATGCTTCGCTGTCTACTACGTGGAGCTGGATGGACCAGCCCTGCGCGGAATCGCTCTTTCGAGCTCCTTAGACCCGGAGGCGGACTCTCACGAGTTCCGCCTCTTCTTTTCTCCGTGAAGGAGGTGCGCACCTTGTCAGATGAAAAGCCTCGCTCGTATCTGGCTGAAGTCAAAGGCGAGCTACGTGGAATCTTCGACGAAGCATTCAGCTTCGTGTGGAGTGAGGTCGAGAAGAGCCTCAAGCAGTCGTACCGAAATGGTTTCGCTGATGGACAGAAGTCGGGAGCGAAGACCGGCACCAAGTCCGCGCGTAGTGGACGCAACTGGAAAAGAGGTGAGTCGAGTGAAGACTCTGAATAAGGCCCTCGTGATCGGTCACGTTGGTCAGGACCCTGTCCTACGGGAAACCGGCGACGGCAAGACGTTCTTGCCTGTATCCGTCGCAACCCATGTTGTCGTGACGCCGAGCGAAGGTGAGAAGAAGCAGTACACCGAGTGGCACAACGTCATGCTCTGGGAGCGCAACGCCGAGCTCGCAGCCGGCATGCTGAAGAAGGGTACGCAGGTGTTCATCGAAGGACGTCTGCAGACGTACAAGAAGCACGACGCGACCAACGGCATTGATCGCTACAACACAGTGATCGTGGGCCAGAACTTCATCGTGCTCTCCAAGAAGGACGAGACGGTCACACCGGAGGATGTCGCCAGCGCTGCAGCCGCGACAGACGACGACCTGCCATTCTAGGAGGCACCATGTCGGACTACGTTGCCGACTCCTCGCCTCCACCGAAGAAATCCCGATACACCAGAGTTAACGGACCGGCAGACGTGGCGCGCGTATGTGAACCCATGACGCGGTACCGTCAGGAGCACTTCCGAGCGCTCTTGCTGAACACCAAGAATGGTGTCCTTCGGAAGGTCACTATCAGCAAGGGTTCTTTGAACGCCTCTCTGGTCCACCCAAGGGACGTCTTCTACCCCGCCATCAAAGCCAACGCTGCATCGATCATCCTGGTGCACAACCACCCGTCCGGTGATCCGAGTCCTTCTCGTGAGGACATCGAGTTCACCCGCCGCATCGTCCAGTGCGGCGAGTTGCTGGGTATCCAGGTTCTCGATCACGTCATCGTTGGCAAAGACGGCCACTGCTCACTCAAGGAGCGAGGTGTCATATGAGAGAAAAGGTCCCAGAGTCTGCAAGGAACTGGGACCTTTTGCCCAGCTATGGAAGAGTGAAGTCATGAATCAGTCGATGCTGACCACTCGCCTCCTCGAATTCCCGTTGGATATCGTCGCGATCGTCCCGGCCAAGACGCGTCCAGGTCGTCTTGCTGAGAGGGTTGTTGTTCGTGTCGAATCCATTTCCCATCAGAATACCGACGAGATCACTTACAACATGCCTGTCATGGAACTCGTCCCAAACAAACACCTTCGCTTCGAGGCCCGCAGCAGTCAACGCAGGGGAAATGGTTTGGAACATCGCTTCAAGGTCCGCATTTGGTATGATTTCGGCTTGCGGGCCGGATCCACGTTTGCATCCTCGATGTATCTCAATCAGCGGGGCGACGGTTCGGTTGCCGGCTGCTGCGACCAACTGCCCAAACTGTCGATAGCCATGGCGTGTGGGATCGACGTGTGGGTCGATGAACATGATCGAGTTGGCGTGTCGTAGAACTAGAGTTAGCGCATCGACATAGTCGGACAGTGTGCGACGGATCCTCACGGAGGGGCTTCGCTGGGCCCACCATGGCGCTGACGCCAGTTTGTGAATGGGAGCCACGACGTCGTAGGACGCGTAGGCTTCGGCAATCGAGTCCGTAACCACAATGCCGGCCAACGGGTCCGCTGAATGAGTTGCCAGTGCTTCGTCGCACCAATCCGTGTCCGTATTGGGCTCTTTGTCAAGGGCGCGCTCGCGGCAGATCAGTCGTTTCTGTGTTGTGAGCTTCTTGACTAGCTCTTTGCCACGCGGATGCCAGCTTCGGTCGGCATCTGAAAAGACTGTGCGCCAGTTGCCGTCGGACAGATCGGCCACAAGCCCATCCGTGAGTAGCGGATCCTTGATCATCTGAAGGTAAGACAGGCAGAGCTCTGGCGCGTCATAGGATGTTGAATCCAGGACGTCAGGCGTTAGGGCGTATTCCGCCAGAAGTGGCATCAGAAAACCTCGCGAAGTCCTTCTTCGAAGAAACCACCGGGCCAGGCCTTCACCAGCTCGCCCCGCTCGTTCAGCGGCATCTGGCGAACGATGCTCTGCTTATCTCTGGGTTCCACGAATAGCACCATGACATCCTCAGGCGTAACAGGGCGTACACCGTCGGGCAAGCTGCCGTCGGCGGTCTCGCGCATCCGCCGCATGAGACGTAGAAGAAGATGCTCACTGTGCGTTTCAAGTAGAAACGTATTCCCACGGCTACCTAGGGCCGATTCAATGAACACGTCCCCAAGTTCCGCTTGTAGCGCTGGGTGAAGGTGGATCTCAGGTTGTTCGATCGCGATAATCTGCTCACTCATGCTGAAGGCATTAACAAGAACGGGAAGTGCCTGGCTCACTCCGATGCCCACGTCGCGATGGGTGACTATCGTCTGCGTGCGACGATCCATCAGCACAAGCTCCGTGAACCGATCTACATCTGCTTCGCCAAGAATCGTCTTGAAGTTGTCGACCTCGGCGTCCACGTCCTTGATGTACGGGCGGACGTTCATGTCCTCTGGGTTTTCTTGGTCCGGCTCGACATCTAGTCCGTCGTGTTCTGCGATCGCCTCGATCGCCTCGTGCAGCGGGCGGTCCAATTGGTCGAACGCAACGAGATCACGCACGATTACTTCATAGGGAGTACTGAGTCGCTCCGCGGACATGAGCCACGTGTTTACGGCCGACCTGACATCGGGCTCACGACGTAGAACGTCCCAGGCATGGCCGCCGCCCGCATGCCAGTTGGGATCGTGATGCGCAGAAAACGCGAGATGCCGCGGTGGATAGGATCGTAATGGTCCAAGATACCGGAAGCGACTAATGACTCCGTCAACGGCCGCGGACACACCGCTGATCAGCTCGCGCAACGTTCGCGGAAGAAACATGCGCACGGCCTCCGCGAGGTCCTTACCCCTATGACCTCTGCTGACGGGAAATAGCAGTGCTTGCGTTGTCTCCTGTTCCGAGGATGTCTGAGTGTCAAGCTGGGGCAAGAAGTTCCGTAGGTGAACCGACAGATCAGGTATGAGTCCATCAACAGCGTCGTCCATTCCAACGAAATCTTCTTCTCGTACTTCTTCGGTAGTAGTCGTGGACAGCACGATCGCTTTGAGTACTTCACGGAAGACAGGATGCGTCTGATCGAGCCGGTCGATCCGAAGGCGGTTCTTTCCCCTAGCGCTCATGCTGAGCAGGGGCGCGCTATCGGCGAGGAGCGAGCACGCGACTGCGCCGATACCGAGTCGCGAGTCTTCTCCTATGAAGTACTGCAGCGCCACGCTATTGGCTGGTGCAAGCAGATCGGAAACCCGCCCCGATAGGTCTGCAGTATCGAGTTCGATCGTCCATTCGACTCGCTGGCTTGCATCCCGGCGATGAACGTACTGACGAAAGCCTCCAAGATCAATAGACTCGCCACCAATCTCGGTGCGTTGCGTGTCGAGATCGCCGGTAGCAACGGCGTGGTGAGCGAGAGATAGGCTATGAATGATGCTGGACTTTCCTGCGCTATTTGGCCCGTAGACAAGGGTAAGCGGTCGAACGGGAATCTCTTGTGTCTCCGCGAAGGCCTTGAAGTTACCAATCTGCAGTGAACGAATCATGAATGCACCTCCCGGTCGGTGGCGTCGGAAAGCGCGCGTGCCTGCTCATTCATATCCTTTAGCACTTCCTTCATGTGCGCTTCACGCCAGGCGGCGGTCAGTTCGCCTGCGAACGCTCGGTGCAAGAGAACTGAAAAGAGTTCGGATAGGCGATCGGACGCTCCCTCCTTCTCGCTACGAATACTTTTGAAGTCGCTTAGCACGTCGCAGAAACGCTGTTGGAGTTCACGTGGCGGCAGGGGCACAGGGATCTGGCGGAGCCCATCCGTGTTGATGTTGGATTGGCCGGCGGTGGTGCGAATGTAGGGTGCCATCGACCTGCGTCCCATGGGCGTGTTGAGCAGGGCGGAGAGAAAACCGGGCTGTACCTCATTCGTGTCGACGCGCACGCGGATTAGGTAAGATGCAAACGAGTATTCGCGAGGCTCGCCAAAGACGGCACATCTTCCGACGTAATCTGGGTTCCCGTTCGTCCTAACGAAGAGCAGATCACCATGGATCAGTGAAAAGCGCTCCCGCTCCTTGCCTGACAGCTCGCAGTATTTGAGATCACTGGGGTCAATCTCCCCGCGAATAATGTTTGGGATCCTCAGCACAGGTGTTCCGACCATGTCTTCATGGCACCTCTTGGATGTGCCATAGCGCAGATTGATTGCCAATGTCCCCAATCGTGATGTCTCCCAGCCCATCGGATTCGTGGCAGGATCGCCAAACATTCTTGTGTACAAGGCAGTCGGAACACGGGCTGCCGTTGCACTAGCCGCAGCGCGTAGATTGCGCAGCTCGTCGGCCCGGTCAAGGATCTCGACAATGCGGCGCTGTTCGGTGGGAGTGGGCAGAGGAATACGCTGTTTGAGATAGGCTCTGTATTCGAGATTCCTAATGCCGGTGGTTTGCTTCTGGTACTGAAGGGTCCTGCCTGTCACATGAAACCAATGGAGAAACCAGAATAGGAACCGAGGCTCACAGACCTTGGCATCAACTCGGAGCCGTTGACAAAAATTGCTGAACGTGTGAGACCGATCATCCCCCGGGAAATAGCGAACTCGCCCAACGGGCTGACGAGGGCTGCCGCCCGAGCGTTCCAGTATGATGTCCCCTGGTTCCAGCAGTTTGGCATCGCGCTTGGATTCAGGAATAGACCGAAGTGCCAACTTTGAAAGATCCAACGTCACATCGTTGCGGAAGTTCGTTGAACGGAGAACATTGGTGCCTTTCTCCGTATCTTCTGGTCCCCAGACGCCAGGATCAGCCAACAGAAGCAGTGTGCTTAGTTGTGGGGAGGCCCAAGTCATCCCGTCGCCTCCACATCCTTCAGGAGCTTCGATAGCCGTTTCTGGATCGTGCTCTCCATTGCGAGCAGATCTCGGATTAAGTCGGTTGGATCGTCATCGGGCACATCTTGACCCACGCGAGGCCTGTAGGTGCCAGCGGAGAGATTGTAATCGTTGTTCGCTATGGTCTTGAGGTTGGCCCACCAGCCGGAGGGAGTATCGCTCCCTGGCTCAAGGACCGTGTTGGCCTCGACGCCCGGTGCCGCTTTGAAGCCAGAGCTCCTGTATGCGGACCACTGCTGCAGAAGGCGGGGGATGTCGTTGTGATCCGGTGTCTCGGGCCGACCGCCGGCCTGAATCTTGTCTGGGTCGTAGCCGTCGTTTGTGACCCCATAGAACCACACTCTTGGCACCGACGGCCTCTTGCCCTCGTGCGGTCTCCGAAAAACAAGCACAGCAGTCTTGACGCCAGCGTAGGGTTTGAAAACACCGACAGGTAGAGATACAACCGCCAACAGCTCAAAGTCGTCGATGAGCTTGCGACGAAGCTCAACATGGCCTTTAGTTGAGCCGAACAACAATCCCTCTGGTACGACTACCGCGCACCGTCCGCCTGGAGCGAGAGCACGCATCATCACGCCAAGGAATAGCAGCTCACTCTTCTTGGACCTAGTAGGGAGGTCCTGGCGGATAGACTCCTTTGGAAGCTGTCCTGCGAACGGAGGATTGGAAAGAATCACCTTATAGCGTCGATTGAGGTCATCTTCGGTTAGTCCTCCGATCTCAGAAAGAGTGTTTGCGCGCTTCAGGTTGGCATGGCGGATCCCGTGCAACACCAAGTTCATCATCGCAATGCGCATGAGCTGGCGCGACACGTCTGTGCCGTGGATCGAAGCTTCGAGAACACTCCAGTCTGGGATTCGCTCCCCGGCACCCTTGCTATAGGTCTGCAGGTTTGGAATGGCGAGTCTTGCCTCGTCAAGCGTCTCACCGCGCTTCTCAAGCCAGTCCTCGCCGTAGATTGGCACGTGTTCAGGGCTCTCGCTGTACTTTGCCAGCATGTAGTCCACAGCATCGATCAGGAAGCCCCCAGTGCCACACGCAGGATCGTAGATGGTATCGCCGAGGTCCGGATCGACCATCTCCACCATGAACGCACGGATCTGACGTGGCGTTCTGAACTGACCATTCAACGCCGATTGACCTAGGTGCGTTAGCAAGTACTCGAAGACATCGCCCTTGACGTCCGGTCCGAGCTTCTTGAACTCGATGGTGTCGAGTTCGTCGATGACCTGCTTGAGAACCGCTGGATCGACAATCTCGAGAACAGCTTCCCGAAAGTACTCAGCGACACGAGGCGCATCCTTGACGAGAGATGCCATGTACGCGAAGACCTCATCCCGCAAGAAGTCCCGCAGATCGTACCCACTCTTATATTTCCATTTGGACCAACGATAGCGCGACGACTGCTTCGGAAACAGCAAACTCCCATTGCCGGCTGACGAGGTCTCGCCGACAAGCCGCCCACGCAATTCTCGGTCTGACTCCTCTTCATCAAGCAGCTTCAAGAAGATGAGATATGAGATTTGCTCAATGTAGGTCACCGGATTAGTCACGCCGCCGGCCCAGAGAATATCCGTGATCCGCTTGAGTTTGCGCCGAATGTCGTGGTCCATGAGCGTCCTATCCTCGATATGTGGCGAAAACATTCTCGTTAAGGTCGTCGACGATGCGCTTCAATCCGTCTTCCCCAAAAAGCTCGACGCCCAGGCCCGCTGCGTTAAGTATCGACAGAGGCGGTTTAAACAGATCGTCTACTGCAAGCTGCCCCCGTGCGATTCCTCGATTTTTCAGCAAGGCGAGATACTGGGCCTGCTCGGGTGTGAGCGAGCGCGTGACGAGCCAAGCGCGAAAGTTTTCGTCAAGCTGCTCCTCTCGGCTCTTCACCTTGATCAACCCGAGTGCCGCGCGGACAAAGTCGACCAGCGTGCCCCCTGGGTTGCGATAGGCTCGACGCAGGTTCTCCTCGTTGAAGTAGTGCTCGGGCTGATTAAGTCGACGTGCGAGATGGTCCTCTTCTTCGGGCGTGAGAGGTTCTTCAGCTTTGACCTTGCGCAGCGTAGGATCATCGACCGCCTGACCCTGAATCGTCTTTTCCCAGTTCGTGACGTAGTCCCGCTTGTCTACTCTCTCACCATCAGGACCTACTTCGACGTAGGTGACTGCTTCGAGCCATTCGTCCTCGAGGCCGAGCTCGACGAGGTCACGAGGTGACGTTGGGGCTTTGGGCTTCGCGGTAGGCGCGTGGCCGCTTCCGGTCCCCGTGAAAATGTCGGTGTCGCTGTCGTTGAAATACTCGTGGTTCTTGAAGAAGTCGTATATGACGAACTTCTGCTTGTCGATGTGGGGGGCGGTGCGTGTTCCCCGCCCTCTCATCTGCTGGTACAGAATCGGACTTCGCACTCGACGAGCCATAACCAAGTGGAGTACTTCACGGCAATCGAAGCCGGTGTCCAGCATACCGACGCTTACGGCAACCTGCGGATACTTCTCCTGCTTGAAACGGCGGATGGCGTCATCAGCGTCCGGCACGTCACTCGTAATGACTTCGGCGTAGCGGCCCTTCTGCTCGGGGTGTAGTTCGTTGAGGTAACTCGCCAGCCGGGACGCGTGATGCTTGGTAATAGCAAAAACAATGGTCTTGCCAGGGGCTACGTCCTGCTTAGGCGCGAGTTCTAGGTAGTGTTCGTGCGCCAGACGATCGAACTCCTCCATCATCAGACGGTTCGTCTTCTCGTTCGTCCACTTGCGTTCGAACTCCGCAGGGTCGTAGTGCTCCTCCTCTACGTCAGCGCCCTCAGCGATGATCTCGGTGATGCCCGTGGCGAAACGATAGGGCGCGAGGTATCCCTCCTGGAACGCGTCATGGATCGGGTAGCTGAAGTCGGGCTGCCCATCCTTGCAGTGGTAGAACTCGAACGTGTTTCGTTCAATGTAGGCCGCAGGTGTAGCGGTGAGGCCGATGTGCAGGGCATCGAAGTGCGTCAACGCAACTTGCCACGCACCATAGATCGATCGATGAGACTCGTCTGCTATGACGACGTCGAAGTAGCCGCTTGTGTAGTCCTGGTAACGTCCGATCATTGTCTGGAGGAGGCAGACCGTGATCTGCTGCTCCTGTTTCTGCACACCAGGACGAAGCCAGTAGCTGGGATGGCTGGCGAGAACGTCCTGGAGCGCGCCGACTGCCTGTTTGGCGAGCTGATCCCGATCAACGAGAAACAAAATCCGCTCGGCCCGGCCTGCTTCGATCAACCGCTTCAGATAGAGACAGATGAGATCCGTCTTTCCGGTCCCCGTGGGCAGCTCGATCAGGAAACGACGTTTGCCTAGCTCAACTGCCTGATCGAGGGCACGCATCGCGTCCTGCTGGTAGCTGCGGACTGTCCGGGTCTCACCCTGTCGAACGTAGTGCTCGGGGATCGCGATCTCCGCGAGCGCCCGTCGAGTGGCTCGCATCTCAACGAGACGCTCGAGGTCTCGGCGCGAGAAGAACGAGTTGACGATGCGAGCATCGTCATTCTGGTAGTCCCAGAAGTAGATGAGTTCGCCGTTGGTGAGGAAGATGAACGGCGCATCAATCTGCTTTGCGTAGGGAAGTGCCTGCTGCTTGGCGATGTAGGGATGCGTGGCCTGACGCTTGGCTTCGATCACTGCGAGTGGGCGGCCGTCCTGCGAGTAGAGGACGTAATCGGCCCGTCCGCTAGTGTCCCGTGTAACGCCTTCATAGGCACCTTCGACTTCGGCAACCCGCTCTGCGCCAGCGTGTCGACGATGCACGACCACTTCGGTGCCAACCTGAGATTTGTCTGCAGGGTCCCAGCCGGCGGCACGCAGCGCGTCATCGATTACGATGCGCGCATCAGCTTCTGTTCTACCTTGTGTCATAGTGGAGTCTCCAAGTAGAACCCCTTACGCAGTTTTGGTGCCAGCTCGAATCCCATATTTCTTCATCCAATTTGTGAACGTCTGATAGCTTGCAAGGCCAACGAGTTCGGCGGCGCGAGTCTTGTTGCCTCCGGCCTCGTCGAGTGCCCTAGTCATGTAGTGACGAGCTACATCACTCAAGAGGTCAGGCAAGCTAAGCTCTTCTCCCAAAGGGCGATTGAGCACGTCGGTATCGCTCGACGTCGGGGGCGGCATCATCGCTTCACGGATGTCCTCGACCGTGAGCGTTTCGTCTTCAGACCAAATCGCAGCGCGTCGCAGCGTGTTCTGAAGCTCGCGAACATTCCCTGGCCAGGAGTAGTTGAGAAGAAGATTCTTTGCGCCCGCAGAAAGCTTCTTCTGTCTGTAGCCGGGTTCGCTGCTGCTCTCCTCATTCACCTGCTTCAGTATGTGGTCGACCAGCAGGCTGAGGTCGCCGGCGCGTTCGCGCACTGGCGGGACCTTGAGGACAGCGACGGCCAGCCTATAATATAGGTCCTCCCGAAAGCGCCCGGCGGAGACCTCATCGGTTAAAGTCCGGTTGGTAGCCGCGACGATGCGCACGTCCACTTTGATCGGTTGTGTTGACCCAAGGCGGACGATCTCGCCCTCCTGCAGCGCCCGCAGCAGTTTGACCTGCGCCGGCAAGGGCAGTTCTCCGATCTCATCCAGGAACAGAGACCCTTTATCCGCAGACTCGAAATAGCCTTTCCGTGCCTGGGTCGCGCCGGTAAATGCTCCACGTTCGTGGCCAAAGAGTTGGGATTCGATGAGGTCCGCAGGGATGGCCCCGCAGTTCAGCGCCACGAACGGCTGCGCCGCACGGGTACTGGCCCGGTGGATCGCTCTCGCAAAGAGTTCCTTCCCTGTACCGGATTCTCCCTCTATTAGAACGGGAACGTTGCGAGCTGCGACTCGCCGGCCACGGTCGATCACTCGGGACATCGCACGGCTCCGGTGGACGATGTCATCGAACTCCGGTGCATCGGGGGGCTCGGCCCCGCTCAAGCGCCGGAGCTTCTCGTCCTGTTCTCTGAGTAGGTCGGGGATAAAGTCTGCTGAGATGTCGAATGGAACAGACGCCGTTCGAACGCCGTGCTCCCGTGAGGACTCGATCAGTTCCGCGGGGTATCGCGTCTTGGCCAGGATTACCCAGACGGCGGCCATGGCCGGGGTACCGGGGCTCAGGTGGAACACAAGCTCGGTGCTGTCCCGCTGGCCGTCGAGGGCAGCTTCACAGGACCGGACGGCGGCCTCGTAGATCTCCCCGAAATTGGTAGGGCCGGACAGCTTCTCCTCGATGATCGTGACCTTCACCGTCGTGCGGGTCTCAAGCCACTCCAGATACGGCTTGACCCGAGTTGAAGGGTAGTCGGAGACGAGGTAGACCTCGTCGAAGCTCCGACCTTCGAGGGCCTGGGCTATGGGACCAATGCCAACCGTGTCCGTTTCCGTCGGCGCACGGAGGTCGGTGGCCCCGATCCAGCTCACGAGTACGGTCCTCATTCTCAAAGGGAATACAACGAATCGTGTGTAAAACACAAGAACTTTTGTGGCACTACTCCCTTCGGGTCGCGCTAACACACTGCAATATAGTGAGATGCAAGATGCCACCATTTGGCACGATTGCTGCGATATGAGTGGACATCATGGCAACGAACCCTCAGAATCAGCTCAGGAGCCTCGTGGAAGTCTCGGAGGAAGCTGTCTCCGCCGAGATCTTGGATCCGAGACCAAACTCGATCTCGATGTTCGAGGACCTGACAGAGCCCCAACGCCAGCAGCTGGCGACCGACGCCTGGTCGATTGGGCTTCGAGCTCTGGCGAACGCACATGCCCAAGCGCAGGAAGCTCGTCTCCAGGACGTCGGAAAGACGCTCCTTGACGACGTCGACCGGCTGCTCAAGGGCCACGTCGATTCGCAGCAGCAGATCATCGCAACGGTTCTGTCGAAGTACTTCGATCCCAACGACGGCCAGGTTGCTGAACGCTTGGGCGCGTTCATGAACGACGAAGGTGTGCTGGCCCGGTTGCTCGAGAAGTATCTCGGGGATGACGGGAGCGTTCTGGCTCAGACACTTGCTCGTCAGGTAGGGGAGCAAAGCGAGCTGTTCAAGAAGCTGAGTCCTACCGATAGCGAGGGGCTCGTGAAGATACTCGAAGCACAGTTTCGCAGCGTGCTGAATGACGGCCATGCCGAACTGCTTCGAGCACTCGACCCGCTGGCCGAGAATGGTGCGGTTGCCCGTTTTCTCAAGAGCCTTCGCGAGGACCTCGCGACTGCGGACGAGGACCGAGCCAAGCAACTGCAGAAGGCGTTGGCCGCCCTCGACGCCAACGACGACAACTCCCTCATTAGTCGGATGATGAGGGAAACAGCGACGGCCAGGCAGTCAGTACTTGAAGCGGTGAACCCAGAGTCACCCGATTCGCCAATGGCAATGATGAAGGCCTCACTCACGGAGCTACTGAAGGACTACGCCAAGACACAGCAGGAGGCGCTCGAACTCCAGCGGCAGCGCCAGGAGAAATTCGAAAGCGATGTGCGCGAGGCTCTCGGTCGACTGGAAGGTCGGCGCGATGAGACAGCGGTCAGCCCACGGGGTGGATTAAATTTTCAAGACGCGGTCACCGCCTTCGTGTCGAACGCGGTTCAGGGCGCGCCATGCACGGTTGAAGACACTGGGAACACCACGGGCACACGGGCTCGATGCAAGGTCGGTGACTTGGTCGCACGATTTACGGAAGAGAGCGCATTTGCCGGTCAGGGCGTCGTTTTCGAATCAAAACGAGATGCTTCATACACGACGCAGAAGGCACTCGAAGAGCTCGACGTCGCTCGCGCAAACCGAAACGCATCAGCCGGGGTGTTCGTCATGGCGAAATCACATGCGCCTGCCGGATTCCCTCTGTTCGCGAGGCACGGTCGTAACGTCATCGTCACGTGGGACGATCAGGATGCGACCACAGATCCATACCTGCATGCGGGCGTTCTCCTCGGTATCGCGCTCGTTACCAGGGCAAAGTCCGTCGGTGACGAGGGCGACCTGGAAGCGCTTCGAGACATCGAAGGCCGCATCGAATCCGAGCTGAGTCGCCTCGATAAGATGCGCAAGAGCAATGATTCGATCCGCAAGAACTCCGACACGATCGGCGAGGAGATCAGGAAGGCCGAGAATGCGCTCGACCTCCTCCTCCGGAAGGCAAAGAGCACGCTTACGGCCCTCAATGTGGAACTCACGGAGGAAGCGGAAGAACGCGTGACGCCGATCTCATTCGACGAAGACGCGCTCGGTAATGTGCGTAACGCGACCGACGACTCGCCCCCAGCGACTGGGACGGATTTGACCGCGTGAGAGGGGCTGATACGCTGAGTGCAACGCCTGCAGACAGTGCGGGTTGTGGATGGGAGGTGAATCGTGCATGACGGACATAGCCTTTGTTGCATACAGTGTTACAGAACATCGGGGTTGCACCAAGCTAGCGGAATCCCGCTGGGTGCGCGTGGGCGTCGCCTTCGAGGACGACGACTCCAGCCTTACGCTCTATCTGGATGCGACGCCACTGTCAGGGAAACTTGTCTTGCGGCGGCCAGAGAAGGAAAAGGCACACATTTGATCCTTCGTCTGTGAGAAGTGCGCTCCGCTAGGGAGTGGGCGGAGGTGGGCCAGGCTTTTTGGACCGAGATGAGACCAGGAGCGAGTATGTGGCATGACAACGAAACAACCGTTGACCTACTAGGGTACGGTCGCTTTTCGAACGTTGTAGCGGACCTCGCTTTGGATGAACGCGTTCTTCCGGTGACCATTGGACTATTCGGGGATTGGGGAAGCGGAAAGTCAAGCGTGTTGGGCATGGCGGAGGAGAAACTCACAACGCAAGAGAAGGTCTTGACGCTCCGCTTCGACGGCTGGCTTTTCGAGGGTTACGACGATGCAAAAGCCGCCCTGATGACCACGATCATCGATAAGCTCCAATCTCATATCAGCGATAACAAGACGATAAGCGAGAAGGTCGGTCCACGGATAAAGTCACTACTCAAACGGATCGATTGGTTCCGGACAGCCGGACTCGCAGCGAAGGGCATCCTCACGCTCACATCTCCTGTCGGTGCTGCGCATCTTGCCACCGAGGGCGTCGTCAAGGGTATCACCACACTCGCGCAGACCGTTAAGGATCCCGACCAGCTGCAGCAGTCCCTCAAGGACATGCTGCTGAAGGAAGCCCCGGGCACTCGGGAGTTACACGAGAACATCAGCGCGTTTCGAGGCGACTTCCGCAAACTTCTTGAGGAAGCAGAACTCCGGGCACTGGTCGTCCTAATCGATGACTTGGACCGCTGTCTGCCGGAGTCAGTCGTGTCTACACTAGAGGCGATCAAGCTCTTTCTATCGGTTCCTGGCACGTCCTTTGTCGTTGCCGCCGACGAGAGAGTTGTGCGACAAGCGGTGGGGCTACGGTACCCGCACCACGAGGGTGCGGAGTTTGATTTGCCACAGGAGTATCTCGATAAGCTAATTCAGATCCCGCTAGTCCTTCCACGCCTGGATGATAGTGAAACGGAAACCTACACATATCTGTTGTTTGCGGAACGGGCGTTGTCGGCAGAGGACTTTGAGAAGGTACTGCGACTCGTTGGTGATAAACGTGCGAAGGAGGCAGGGCGACCACCACTCAACTTCGGGATCATCAAAGAGCTGCTGGGCGAAGCGGCGAAGGAACTGGAAACCGACTTCTCGATTGCTGCAGCCATCGCGCCCGTTCTCGTGCACAACGGGCATGGGAATCCCCGACTTGTGAAGCGCTTTTTGAATGCGTTGGCCCTGCGGAAACAGATCGGCGCGTCACAAGGGATGGAGTTGAAGGACGCGTTGCTTGCGAAGCTCTTAGTACTGGAGCGTTTTTATGATGACCAGTTCCAAGAACTTCATGCTTGGCAGGCTGAGCAGGGTGGGATGCCAGAGCAAGTCCAAAAGCTCGAGACGGCTGCTGTAGACGAGGATACGAACGCAGCCGAAGAGTTCCCGATTTGGCTCACGGACGCCGCACTCAAACAGTGGCTGATGACAGAGCCCAAGCTGTCCGGAGAGAACCTGTCGTCCTATTTCACGCTGGCTCGGGAGAGCGTGAGCCTCACATCGGTTGGGGCGAGGCGTCTTTCATCTGAACAGCAGAGGCTGTTTAGCCTTCTGCAGTCGCGATCGAGAGCACAGAGACGTCAGGGGGTAGAGGCTGCGAAGTCCATGGATGTGGAGGAACTGGGCTCTGTCTACGATGCACTGTGGGCGAAGGTGAAGACAAACCCAGGCGGCGACGCGATTGACGGTATTTTGGACTTGGCGCTCACCAGCGAGCCTATGGCAAGGCGCGTACTGAAGAGCTTGAAGTCGCTTCCGGCTGCTTCAATCCCAGTTCGCATAATCCCGCGTTTTGCTCAGCTAGGCCAAACGCACATGTCTCTTAGCAATGATGTGAATGCACAGTTGCGAGATTGGTCTGGGTGTGCGACTCGGCGCGTGTCGACTGCGGCGACAAGAGTTCTGAATTCGGGTTAGAGCAATGGGTACCTCTGCGTCACGATCAGGTAGCAACTCTTCAACGGGCGGTGCTTGGACCACAGCCAAGACACGTGCAAGCAGGTTTGCGGGTGGAACGGGATCCTCGGCCGCCGGTGTTGTCTCGGGTTATGCAGCTGCGCTTGCTGAATCCGGAGGTGCTTCTGGAGGAGCCGGTGGCACTGGGGGTGGTGTTGGCTCCAGCCGCGTGGCGACGGCCACACGCGTCGGGCAGGGGCTCGGCGCGTTCATGGGTGACGTCGGCTCCCGGGGGTTGGACGCTGCTCTACGTGAGCGCGGCCTTGAGCAGCTCATTGGCAAGAGCGCGGAAGAGGTACTGGCAGGAATAGCTGATCACATAGCCGGCAACGGAGGGCCGCTTGATGAAGCAATTGCGCGAGCCACGGTCGTCGAGGTTCTAACCGACATATTCGACGAGGAGCAAGACGAATACGACCAACTGCAGAAGCTTCTCGAAGACCGGCTGGACGGGGACGGATTCAAGGAGATTCTACGCCTGTTCTTGTCGAAATCGATCTTTGAGATGCTGCTAGCTGACATGGCTGATCGGTTCGAAGAGAACGGTGACAGCACGTCCGAAATACTGCGAAAGGAAAGACAGATCGAGCAGTTCATCGAAGCAATGGTGGAGTTCGATCTGGGTCAGGCGGATCCCCTGCGATTCGATTGGGCCGGTGCCGAGGGGAAGGCGCTTGTTGAAAGGAACCTCGCAGCTGCGATCGAACAGTTGGAGGTTCTTGACGAGTGAGCAGTCTCTTCCTTAGATCCAAAGTGCGCCAGCGGGTTCCGTCGTCGTTCTCCGACGGTCTCGTGTTTGGTCCAGTGCATGAGAAGGGAACGTGCGGCTTCTCTCACACACTGGATAAGCTCCTATGTAAGCCACGCGATCCATCAGATGGGGCTCAGGCATTTGCCTGTCTGGCTGCGGCTGCGTTCCTGGCAGACAAGAGCTTCTCTCGGTCCGAGGCTACGGATCGTTGGACGAGAGACATCAGAGTCAGCTTGCCAACGTCGACTCAGGACGCTTCTCTACTCGCTCCATTCGAGGAACTTCTGACGTTTCTCTCGGGTGACAGGTGGCAGCTTGAGGGACGGGATGAAAAGGCACGCATCGGCGCGCGGAGATTCTACAAGGACAAGTTCGTCCCGGATCGCATCAGCCTCTTCTCTGGCGGCACCGATAGTCTTGTAGGCGCGATCAATGCCCTTGAGGAGGAGCACAAGGTCCTGTTGGTGAGCCACTTTGAATCAGGGATAGACGCAGGTGTTCAGAATGGCCTGGTTCGGCAGCTCCAAAGACAGTATGGAGTCGAGCGGGTCCGGCATCGCTCCATTCAGCTTTGCGTTCCCAATGCCGTGGAGAAATCATCGCGCAGCAGATCGCTTCTGTTTTTGGCATTGGGAATCAGCGCGGCATCGGTGTATGGAGATGATACGCCACTGCTGATCCCCGAAAATGGGTTCGTCGGCCTCAACCTGCCTCTCACCGGCGCGCGTCTCGGGAGCTATAGCACCCGAACAACGCACCCTGAGTTCGTGCGCGGCCTTCGGAGGGCGCTTGAGGGGCTGTCAGTCAAGAACCCCATCGTGAATCCGCTTCAGAGTCTGTCAAAGGGTCAATCGCTTTCTACATGCGCCAACAGGGAGCTCCTTGAGCGGCTTCTCCCGGAGACAGTCTCGTGTGCGAAGGGAAACCCGGGGCGATATCAGGGGCGAGACGAGAAGAACTGCGGCTACTGTTATCCATGCCTTATGCGACGAGCGGCGTTTCACTCATTGGGAGTGGACGTCGCGAAGCACTATCTCGAAGACGCAATTGGAGAGCCAAGAACCCTGGGAGAGGATGCGAGAGGAAGGGATACTCGAGCCCTGCTTCAAGCGGCCCGCTACTACGCTGGCAGCCGCCGGCGATTGCTGGCGGGCCTCTTGAAAACCGGGCCGATATCGGGAGCGGCATCTGTCGAAGAGTGCCTGGGCGTGGCTGCTGTCGGCTACGAGGAAGTCGCTGCGCTCGTCCGGGACAAGGGCTGCCGTACCGTGAAGCGATTTGCGTAGGATGTGGTGATCGTGAAGGCTTTGTCTATCAAGCAACCGTGGGCGAACATGATCGCCGCCGGCGAGAAGACGATAGAAACGAGAACCTGGCTCACTGACTATCGGGGCGATCTTCTCATAGTCTCCTCCAAGTCCCCACCCATCCATCCAGCCGGGTTCGCATTGGCAATCGCTGAGCTCGTCGACTGTAGACCCATGACCCGCGGTGACGAACGGGCCGCCTGCTGCGACCTCTATCCGAAAGCTCAAGCATGGGTGTTGTCCAACATCCGACGCATCCGTCCGTTCCCTGTGAAAGGTAAGCTGGGTATCTACGATGTAGAGTGTTCCCCTGAAGTCGAGGGGGAATGACTCAGCGCTCTTGTTCGGGATCCTGAGGCGAGGCATTGTCTAGCGCCTGGTAGATGGCGTCCTCCATCAGCGCGTTCGCATACTGTCGCGCCCACTGCAGCCACTGCCCCAGATCAGAGTTCAAGTCGGTTTCGTGCCGCTCGTTGTGGGCCCTCTGTTCAAGAGAAGCGAGAAACTCCAAGATCGTCGCGCCTTTCTTCCATGCGGCCACCCAGGCGTCCAACTTGGTTCGCCTTGCCGTCTCAAGTTCGCGTCGCTCGGTTTCCAGCTGACGTCGTCGCTGCTCTTCCTCCCACTCCCTTTTCCTTCGTTCCGTTTCGAGGTCTTGGACCCGTAGGCGCTCAGCCCCTCGGATCAGGGCTAGAACAAACGCGTTGAGACAATGCTCAACCCGCTGCCTCTTGCCATCACTCCAAGTGCTTCGTGTCTGGCCTGGGATATGGCTTCTAATCTTCAGCGCGAGCCGACCATTCGGGTCACGCTTGTACTCTGGTGGTGGCGTGTAGGTCCAAGAGTCAGAAGAGAACGAGGACCGGCGTCTTACAGGCTTCGGCTCCAGCTTGGTAACATCAACTCCTTCCTCGATTCCGAATGCAATGAAGGAACCAAGGATGTGAACGCCCGTTGTGCTTGGCTCTGTTTGCGCACTTCCCCGATACAAATCATCCTTGCTCAGGACAGGATCCGTTACCTCGACCCGGAAGCCACGATGCTCCAGAGCCTTCAGCAGCGTGTCGGTCACCAGTAAAGCTCTTTCGATGGTGTTTCGTGAGGCACGCACATCGAGGCATGCTTGTTTGAGGAAGATAGCGCTAGGGTTCTTTGAGTGCTTTCTGAGCGCACCGGCGCTCTTTCGAACCCATCTGTGGGAGTTGACCAGAGTCTCGGGAACGGCGATCGCCATGCCCGGCTCGTCCTCCCTGGCCAACAGGGCCAGCGCTTCGTCCCCGGTTTCATAGTCATCGAGAGGATCGTGCCAGCGCGAAACAGTGTGCTCGGCTGGTTTGCCATCGGGGAGAGGCGGGAGCGCTTTCACTTTGACCGCCTTCCCGGCGGCTCGGCGTGCCCAGTATCCTCTTCCAGGACGGGGAATGCTCAGCTTCCGGCAGATCTTGGCCAGCGCCACATCCGAGATGCCGTGCTCCTTAGCCAACTCGCGGATTGGTGTTGCCCAGACTGTTCGTCGTCAGAGCCTTTGGGACACTTCGCGGCTCATCGCTATGGACACTTCCCTCACGTCGGCTGGCCGGATGACGTCCTTTCTCGTGACCGGCAAGCCTAGATTGTAGCGCCTTCTGCGCCGCAGGGTCTCTCGCTTCACGAGCGCCCTCGCCGAACGGATCTCACGCCCACGGCCCTCATACACGTCCGCCGGCGTGAGGTTGTCGAGCGCCTCGTGCACGCGCTCGTGGTTGTAGTGCTCGACGAACCGACCGATCTCCTCGGACAACTCCGCGGGCTGGTAGTAGTTGCGGAGCTTCACCACGTTCTTCATCGTGCGGTGGTACCGCTCGATCTTGCCCTGGGTCATCGGGTGATACGGTCGACCCCGCGTGTGCGGGATCTCCCGCTCCTGGAGGTACCCCCGGAGCTGTCCCGAGACGTAGCAGGCACCGTTGTCGGTGAGGAGCCGAGGCCGCTGTCGCACGTGAGGCCGGGTGACTCCGGTGCGGGCGATGGCCTGTTCGAGTACCCGCTCCACGTCATCGGTCGCCATCTTCTGACAGAGCAACCAGGCGATGATGAAGCGGCTGTAGTCGTCGAGCACCGTGGCCAGGTAGTACCAGCCCCAGGCCGTCACCCGGAGGTAGGTGAAGTCCGTCTGCCAGAGCTCGTGCACGCGTCGGGTGGGGTTCGGGAACTGCTCGAGCGCCGTCAGCACCATGAACGACGGGCTCGTCACCAGGTCCTGGGCCTTCAGGATGCGATACACGCTCGATTCCGAGATGTACGTCCCATCCACGTCCGTGAGCCGCCAGGCGAGCTCCCGGGGCGAGAGATCGGGGTGATCGAGCGCCACCTCGACCACGTGCTGCCGCTCTTCGTCGGGGATGCGGTTCCAGAACCGACGAGCGGCCGGCTTGACGCCCTCCAGCGCCTCGAACCCACCCTCCTGATACAGCCGGTACCAGCGGTAGAACGTGCTCGGGGCCACCTCCAGCTCGCGCAGCGTCTGCCGGACACCGAGCTCGGAGCCCTCGACCAGTCGGATGATCTCGAGCTTCTCGGACGCCGTGTGCCTCATTGACCGTCCGACTCGTCGGCCAGATCGGCACTTTTTTTCAGAACCGCATTGCGCACCGACAGATCGGCAACCAGATCCCGGAGCTGCCGGTTCTCCTGGCGAAGCGCGATCACCTCCGAACTCGTCGCCTCCCGCTTCGTGTTCCCCTGCAGACGCCGCTTCCCGGCCTCCAGGAACTCCTTGCTCCAGTTGTAGTAGAGGTTCGGGCTGATCCCTTCACGACGGCACAGCTCCGCGATCGTCTCCTCACCCCGGAGACCTTCCAGAACGATCCGGATCTTCTCTTCCGATGAGAACTTACGGCGGGTCTTGCGGCGGATCTCACGAACCGCCGACTCCGGGCCAGTCTTCTTCGACATCAGGTCCGCTCCTTGGATGACGATTCAAAGAATACATCCCAGAAGTGACCATTGCGATTAAGCTTGATTGTGTCCCATCAGCTCTGACGCCGAACAGCCCAGACCTGCTCGTACAGCTCCTGGCGACGATAGGTCTTGTTTTCCCATGGCATGTGAGAACACTAGGATCTAGGAGAGTGAACATCCAGCGAAACTACGCGACCAACCGCTCAAGCTGTTGAATCCTGGCCGCTTGCCGCTCTGTGAGAAGCGTAAGGGGATGAGTTCTAGTTGAGTCCTGTACGGGGAGCCATGCCTTGGGGGCGTCTACGGGCGCCCCTTCTTGTGTACGCCCGGTCGGCCCTTCTCGTCGACACCGATCCCGTATATCGCGTTGTGGCACAACGTTCTCCAGCGATTTCCAGGCGTCGAATTCTCAGCATTTCCGCGCGCCGGGGAGCCCGCGGACGAGGTTCGCAGACCGTCCGACGTGGGCGTCAACTCTCAGCATCTGCGAACCCGCAGCCTGCTTGTTTACAGCGCCGTCGTAACCCGTTGGTACGCCTCAGGCCGGACTGCGGCTTTCCACGACTCGCGCGAAACGGCCGCCTGACCTAAACTCTCCGCCAATACAGACCGCGCACGTTATGGACGGGGTGCAACGCCCCGCGCCAGCCGCGAAAGGCGTCGCCATGCATCGCGTCGCACAGGCATCGCTCGCGCTGCTTCTGCTACCTGCCTTCGCACTCGCCTCCGACGACGACATCCACTGGTTCGATGGCTTCGCGCCACCGCCCGCCGGTGAAGGACTCAACGACAAGGTCCTCGCGATGACCGAGTACGACGGGCAGCTCGTCGTGGGCGGCGACTTCACGATGGCCGGCGATCTCGCGGTGAACTACTTGGCGCAATGGACGGGTAGCGACTGGCTGGCGCTCGGTACCAGTCCTGATGGCGTCGTGTCCGCGCTCGGGACCTGGAACGGTCAACTCGTCGCAGGCGGTGCGTTCACGACCATTGGCGGAGTCTCGGCGGGCAACGTGGCCGCCTGGGATGGTGCGACATGGTCCGCGCTCGGTCTTGGCGTCGACGCGACCGTGAAGGCGATCGTCGAGTTCGAAGGCGACCTCATCATCGGCGGGCACTTCCTGAACGCTGGCGCAACACCAGCGAGCTACATCGCGCGGTGGGATGGTGCGACCTGGAGCGAGATCGGCGGCGGTATGGACTCGCGCGTCGAGGCGCTCGCGGTCTACGACGGTGATCTCATAGCGGGCGGGCTGTTCGACATCGCTGGCGGCACTCTCGTCAATCACATCGCGCGATGGGACGGCGTCGCCTGGCAATCGATGGCGGGAGGCATGTCGGCGCGCGTGCGAGCACTGGCGGTCTGGTACGGGTCGCTGGCGGTTGGCGGCGGCTTCGAGATGGCCGGAGGGGCTCCAGCCTCACGGATTGCCCTCTGGGATGGCGCGGTCTGGTCGTCGCTCGGCGGGGGAGCGGACGACGAGGTGTTCGCGCTGGCGAGCTACAACGGATACCTGGTCGCTGGCGGTGCCTTCCAGGCTGTCGACGTGCCAGCAAGTCATGTCGGCGCCTGGAATGGTTCAGCTTGGAGGTCACTGGGAAGCGGCATAGATGACGATGCGCTCTCCATCTGTCTGGCTAGTGGCGATCTGTTCATAGCGGGCGGGTTCAACCACGCTGGCGGCGTGCTTTCACAATCCATTGCAAGGTGGGCTCGTGCGACGGATGCCATTCATTATGTGCCGCAGGAGTTCGCGACGATACAGCGCGCAGTGGACGCGTCGCCCGGATGGTCCGAGCCGGGAAGCTACACGACTGTGATCCTCAGCCCAGGTGCTTATGCCGAGGACGTTCAGATCGTCAGAAAGGACGTTCGACTGATTGGCGAGGCGATGGCGTCAACGACTGTCAGAAGCCTCTACTGGGAGGCGGGTGGTGAGTTCGGCGGCGCGCGTGACCTCACGGTCGAGACGAGTCTCATCACTAGCGGTATCTACCCCGTAGACCTCGGTCAGTTCGACGTAACCCGAGTCGCTGCCCCAGTGATTCACGTCTCCGGGATCGGCGGGTTCTCGATCCACGACTGCGCCGCGATTGAGATCCGCGGCTACGGCGAGGACTACCTCTCCTTTCCCGACATAGGAGGCTGCACAGCAGAGACGATAGAGGCGTTCTCTGATGGGGGATGCAGCGTCGGAGGTTGTACCGCTGAGTCGATCACGGTTGATGCATGGGAACAGTACGCCAATGCATCTGGAAACACGGTTCTCAGTGGGAATCTTGTGGTCGACGGCAATGAGGCTACCGCGTCCTACAACAGCGTGCTGCTTGGAAACCTATCTGTCGCCGCGACGTGCGACGCGTTCTGGGCTCGGGCGAAGGCCATCGGGAACACTGTGCTATCCGGAGAACTCTACGTTGGCTCAGATCACTGGCTCGAAGCTGTGGCCAACCAGGTCGCAGGTACGATCTCAGCAGGAGCACCAAACATCCGCTTGAGCCACAATCAAACAGAGGGACTTGCCGCATTGTTCTCAGCTCCCTACTGCGACTACGTCGTGCCGATTGGCTGCGTGATCGATAGCAACTTAGTCATCGGAGACGGAGGCATACGCATCAATGGGGCCTCGCTCGCGGATCTTGTTGTCGTCAAGTCGAATACGATTGTCGATGCGATGCGTGGCATTCAGCTCACAGAGCAGCCAATGCTCGAGCTTCAAATGGTGCGGAACGTCGTTACTTCTTGTGCTGTAGGCATATCGCTGCCATCACCCGGCCCGAGTACGGTCGTCCTCTCCTGCAACGATGTGTGGGATAGCTCTGAGGCGGCGTGGCAAGGCATCGAGGACCCGACAGGCTTGGACGGAAACATCGCAGCAGATCCGCTCTTTTGCGCGGACGAAGTGTACTCGCTCGCGGAGAATTCCCCGTGCCTCCCCGGCAACCACCCCGACGGCTACGATTGCGGCCTCATCGGTGCCCTCGGTCAGGGCTGTGGCCCGGCGCTCGCGAACCTCGCCCCGGCCGGCTTCGTCTGCCTCCCAGACTCGGCCGCCGCGTGGGCCGACGACCCCGACAGCCTCCGCGTCGGCGCCATTGTCATCAACGACGGCAACCTGACCTCGGGCACGTTCGACGTTCGCATCGAGATCGAGGGCTGCGTCGGCTTCTGGGGTGACACGCAGACGATAGGGCCGCTGAGCCCTGGAGAAGTCGATACGGTCTTCGCCGGGCCGTTTGCCGTCGAGCCTCATCAGTGCACGGCGTCGGTGTTCGTCGACTACAACGATGATGAGACCGAGTCGTCCGAGCTGGACAACGATGTGGTGGATGCGTCGGTGTGCACGGTGGTCGGCGTACCGGGAGGAGATCAGAATGCACCCACGGCTTGGACCGCGTGGCCCAATCCGGCCTTCTCCAGCGTCCGGTTCAACGGTCCCTTGCCGATTGTCGACATCTCGATCTTCGACGTACACGGCCGGCTCGTGCGTCACCTCACGCCTTCGGGGGCGGATCATGCAGTCTGGGACCGTACCACTGAGAGCGGGGGTACCACCGCCCCGGGCGTCTACTTTGCACGCATGAGACATGAGAGCGGGGAGACAACCCTCCGTGTCTTGATCGGCAGGTAGCCGTGCATCATCGACGGCACGACGGGCATGCGCCATCGCTCTTCGCGGGCAAGGGCATGCCCGGTGCGTGGTCGGCTCCACTCAGTCACCGGAACGGAGGTTCCCGATGAAACGCCTGCGCGTAGCTCTCATACTCTGTTGCCTCGGAACCTCCTCATCCGCCGCCGTGCTCGTCGATGGCGATGAAGACTGGCGAGGCCACTTTGCGCTGTCGCAGCCGGTCAATGGCAACGTCTATACCATCATCCAGTTCGACTCCGACCTGATCATCGGCGGCAGCTTCCGAATCGGTGGCGCGCCGATCGTGCGCTGGAACGGGACCGAGTGGGAGCCGATGGGGACAGGCTTCGGGTCCAGCTCCTCTGTCGTTCACGACGCGATTGTCTACGACGGTGACCTGGTCGTGACCGGCAATGTGGGGATTCTCCATCGGTGGGTTGACGACCACTGGGAGGTCTTCAACGGTGGCTTCGCCGGTGGCAGTGTGGGCCACGTCCTCCTTGAGCAGGACGGCAATCTGTTCATCGGAGGTGAGTTTAGTGGGGTCAATGGAGTCAGTGCCAGCAGGGTCGCGTTCTGGGATGGAGCCGAATGGCACCCCATGGGCGCGGGTTTCAACAACGAAGTGTCCGCGATGGCCATGCATGATGGGGTTCTTTACGCGGGTGGGAGCTTCAGCCAGAGCGGCACGACGCCGACGGAGCACATCGCTCGATGGAATGGCAGTAGCTGGGAGGATGTTGCCGGCGGGATGAACAACTGGGTTGGTGCGCTGATCACCTATGATTCGCTTCTGTTGGCTGGCGGGTGTTCGTCGTCAGAGCCTTTGGGACACTTCGCGGCTCATCGCTATGGACACGTCCCTCACGTCGGCTGGCCGGATGACGTCCTTTCTCGTGACCGGCAAGCCTGATTGTAGCGCCTCCTGCGTCGCAGGGTCTCTCGCTTCACGAGCGCCCTGGCTGAACGGATCTCACGCCCTCGGCCCTCGTACACGTCCGCCGGCGTGAGGTTGTCGAGCGCCTCGTGGACGCGCTCGTGGTTGTAGTGCTCGACGAACCGACCGATCTCCTCTGACAACTCCGCGGGCTGGTAGTAGTTGCGGAGCGTCACCACGTTCTTCATCGTGCGGTGGTACCGCTCGATCGTAAGCGGTCAGTCCTCGGAGCATTCCCGTGCCTCGAGATCTGAGATAGAACACAAGCGCGCCAACGACGGCGCGTGACTTCGTTCATCTCGATCGAAAGGCATGACGATGACGACCCTCAACCCCGGCCGGGTCCGCCGCACCGAGACGCAGTGGCGTCAGATCTTGCGTCAGTACGAGCGCAGCGGCCTGAGCGCGGCCGCGTTCTGCCGCCGCCAGTCGCTCACACTGTCGAGCTTGCGTCGCTGGCAGAAGAAGCTCGGCGCCGAGAGCCCCTCGATCACTCCGCCCTCGGATGACACCCGGGAGTTCGTCGAGGTCGCGATGTCCGAGTCGCCGTCGGCGTTCTGGGCGATCGAGATCGAGATGCCCGATGGTCGCGTCCTCCGCATGCGCGGGTAGTCGATGTTCGCGCCGTCGGGCGTCCGTCGGATCCTCGCCTATCGCGAGCCGGTCGACATGCGAAAGAGCTTCGATGGGCTCGTCGCGATCGTGAAGAACGTGCTCGTCGAGGACCCGCTCTCGCACACTCTGTACATCTTCGTGAACCGACGCGGCAACTACCTGAAGCTGGTGTACTGGGATCGGACGGGCTTCTGCCTGTTCGCCAAGCGTCTCGAGCAGGGCCGGTTCGCGATCCCGGGCACCTCTCGCACCGAGGAGCTGAGCGAGCAGACGCTTCGGTTGGTGCTCGACGGAATCTCGCTTGGAAGGAGCACGCGCATACGGTAGAAACGACCCATGACGTACACCGAACGCGCGGCCGCGATGAGCCGAGACGAGATGGCCGAGATCTTGATCAAGTACGACGAGATGGCGCGGCAGCTGGCGTTCTTCAAGAAGCAGCTCTTCGGTCCGAAGTCGGAACGTCGGGTCATTGATCCCTCAGGCGACCAGCTGTGGATCGGTGAGACCGAGGGTGCCGGTGAGCCCGATGCGCCGGCTCCGACGGTGACGGTCGCCGAGCACGAACGGCGGCGGCGTCCGCGCCGCGCGGTCGGCGGCGACGAGCCCGTTCGCTTCGATCCGTCGGTTCCCGTGGAGACGATCGAGGTCACCAACCTCGACGTTCCCGAGAGCGAGCGCGACCAGTACGTCGTTGTGAGCCGGAAGATCACCGAGCGGCTGGCGCAGCGCCCGGGTCCGTACGTGGTGCTTCGCTACGTGCGCACGGTGCTCAAGCGCAAGTCCGACGGCATGTTCTCGTGTCCGCCGGCCCCGGAGTCGGTGCTCGAGAAGAGCATGGCCGACGTCAGCTTCCTGGCCGGGCTGGTGATCGACAAGCTGAGCTACCACCTTCCGCTCCATCGCCAGCATCAGCGTCTCGCCGCCGCCGGCGTTCGGATCGGACGCTCGACGCTGACCGGCTACTTCCAGCGCGTCGCGGACCTTCTGGATCCGATCTACCACGCCCAGCTGGGCTCGATCCTCCACAGCAAGGTCCTGGCGATGGACGAGACGCCGATCAAGGCGGGCCCGAAGAAGAACAAGCCGCCGGGCACGCGCGGGGCGATGCACACGGGGTACTTCTGGCCGCTGTACGGCGATCACGACGAGGTGGCGTTCCCGTTCGCTGCGACGCGCGCGCACGCGGTGGTGGCCAAGACGCTCGGGGAGTACGCGGGCACGTTGCTGACCGACGGATACGAGGCGTACGAGAAGTACGCGGCCACGCTCGCGGGGGTCGTGCACGCGCAGTGCTGGGGCCACGTGCGCCGACACCTGGTGGCGGCCGAGTCGTCGGAGCCGGCGCTGGCGGCCGAGGCGCTGGATCGCATCGGCACGCTCTACGAACTCGAGGCGGAACATCGAACCGCCTCGATGACGCCCCAGGAGATCCTGGCGCATCGCCGCACGCACAGCCGCCCGGTGGTCGATGCGTTCTTCGCCTGGCTCGAACAGGTTCGCGTCGAGCATCTGCTCTTGCCGTCGAGCCCGTTCACCAAGGCGATCGACTACGCACTCGGGCGCGAGAAGGCGCTTCGTGTGTTCCTGGATGATCCGGCGGTCGCGCCGGACACCAACCACCTCGAGCGGGCGATCCGTCCCGTTGCCGTGGGACGACGGAACTGGCTCTTCTGCTCGACCGAGGCCGGTGCGCATCAGCTCGGCGCTCTCCAGAGTCTCCTCGTCACGTGCCGACTGCACGGAGTCGATCCGTACACGTACCTCGTCGACGTGCTTCAGCGCGTGCACGTGCATCCGGCGAAGCGGGTGCACGAGCTGACGCCGCGGCGGTGGAAGGACCTGTTCGCCGACGACCCGATGCGATCGGATCTCGATCGGGCGACGGCGCGGCCTTCCTGATCCTACCGGTTCTACATCATGCCGCGGTGAAGAGGGAATGCGCCGTTCGCTGACCGCTTACGCTCGATCTTGCCCTGCGTCATCGGGTGGTAGGGTCGACCCCGCGTGTGCGGGATCTCCCGCTCCTGGAGGTACTCCCGGAGCTGTCCCGAGACGTAGCAGGGACCGTTGTCGGTGAGGAGCCGCGGCCGCTGTCGCACGTGGGGCCGGGTGACCCCGGTGCGGGCGATGGCCTGCTCGAGCACCCGCTCCACGTCATCGGTCGCCATTTGCCGACAGAGCAGCCAGGCGATGATGAACCGGCTGTAGTCGTCGAGCACCGTGGCCAGGTAGTACCAGCCCCAGGCCGTCACCCGGAGGTAGGTGAAGTCCGTCTGCCAGAGCTCGTGCACACGCCGCGTCGGGTTCGGGAACGTCTCGTGCGCCGTCAGCACCATGAACGACGGGCTCGTCACCAGGTCCTGGGCCTTCAGGATGCGATACACGCTCGATTCCGAGATGTACGTCCCATCCACGTCCGTGAGCCGCCAGGCGAGCTCCCGGGGTGACAGATCGGGGTGTTCGAGCGCCACCTCGACCACGTGCTGCCGCTCTTCGTCGGGGATGCGGTTCCAGAACCGACGAGCCGCCGGCTTGACGCCCTCCAGCGCCTCGATCCCACCCTCCTGATACAGCCGGTACCAGCGGTAGAACGTGCTCGGGGCCACGTCCAGCTCTCGCAGCGTCTGCCGCACACCCAGCTCGGAGCCCTCGACCAGGCGGATGATCTCGAGCTTCTCGGACGCCGTGTGCCTCATCCCACGTCCGACTCGTCGGATAGAGTCGCCCTTTTTTTCAGCATTGCATTGCGCACCGACAGATCTGCGACCACGTCCCGGAGCTGACGGATCTGCTCTCGAAGCTCCATCACCTCCGTGCTCGACGCCTCTCGCTTCGTGTTCCCCTGCAGACGCCGCTTCCCGGCCTCCAGGAACTCCTTGCTCCAGTTGTAGTAGAGGTTCGGGCTGATCCCTTCACGACGGCACAGCTCCGCGATCGTCTCCTCACCCCGGAGACCTTCCAGAACGATCCGGATCTTCTCTTCCGATGAGAACTTACGGCGGGTCTTGCGGCGGATCTCACGAACCGCCGACTCCGGGCCAGTCTTCTTCGACATCAGGTCCGCTCCTTGGATGACGATTCAAAGAATACATCCCAGAAGTGACCATTGCGATTAAGCTTGATTGTGTCCCATCAGCTCTGACGCCGAACAGCGTCATGCGAAGAACGCCGTTGCGGGACGGTGTCGCATGAGATGTTCGTGTGGGTACGTCGATCAAATCAGACTGCCTTTACATGGCGGCGGTCGAGCCGTTCACCACCGTGACCGTCGCCGTCGCTCTCGCGAGTCAGTCGTGCGGAGGCGCATCGGTGTTCACCAGATCCTGCGGAAGATAGGCTCGCTCGGTAGCGATGGCAATGATGCGTTTGCATCATTCGCGACCGCAACGCCGAGACGTGTAAGCGGTCAGCGAACGGCGCATTCCCTCTTCACCGCGGCATGATGTAGAACCGGTAGGATCAGGAAGGCCGCGCCGTCGCCCGATCGAGATCCGATCGCATCGGGTCGTCGGCGAACAGGTCCTTCCACCGCCGCGGCGTCAGCTCGTGCACCCGCTTCGCCGGATGCACGTGCACGCGCTGAAGCACGTCGACGAGGTACGTGTACGGATCGACTCCGTGCAGTCGGCACGTGACGAGGAGACTCTGGAGAGCGCCGAGCTGATGCGCACCGGCCTCGGTCGAGCAGAAGAGCCAGTTCCGTCGTCCCACGGCAACGGGACGGATCGCCCGCTCGAGGTGGTTGGTGTCCGGCGCGACCGCCGGATCATCCAGGAACACACGAAGCGCCTTCTCGCGCCCGAGTGCGTAGTCGATCGCCTTGGTGAACGGGCTCGACGGCAAGAGCAGATGCTCGACGCGAACCTGTTCGAGCCAGGCGAAGAACGCATCGACCACCGGGCGGCTGTGCGTGCGGCGATGCGCCAGGATCTCCTGGGGCGTCATCGAGGCGGTTCGATGTTCCGCCTCGAGTTCGTAGAGCGTGCCGATGCGATCCAGCGCCTCGGCCGCCAGCGCCGGCTCCGACGACTCGGCCGCCACCAGGTGTCGGCGCACGTGGCCCCAGCACTGCGCGTGCACGACCCCCGCGAGCGTGGCCGCGTACTTCTCGTACGCCTCGTATCCGTCGGTCAGCAACGTGCCCGCGTACTCCCCGAGCGTCTTGGCCACCACCGCGTGCGCGCGCGTCGCAGCGAACGGGAACGCCACCTCGTCGTGATCGCCGTACAGCGGCCAGAAGTACCCCGTGTGCATCGCCCCGCGCGTGCCCGGCGGCTTGTTCTTCTTCGGGCCCGCCTTGATCGGCGTCTCGTCCATCGCCAGGACCTTGCTGTGGAGGATCGAGCCCAGCTGGGCGTGGTAGATCGGATCCAGAAGGTCCGCGACGCGCTGGAAGTAGCCGGTCAGCGTCGAGCGTCCGATCCGAACGCCGGCGGCGGCGAGACGCTGATGCTGGCGATGGAGCGGAAGGTGGTAGCTCAGCTTGTCGATCACCAGCCCGGCCAGGAAGCTGACGTCGGCCATGCTCTTCTCGAGCACCGACTCCGGGGCCGGCGGACACGAGAACATGCCGTCGGACTTGCGCTTGAGCACCGTGCGCACGTAGCGAAGCACCACGTACGGACCCGGGCGCTGCGCCAGCCGCTCGGTGATCTTCCGGCTCACAACGACGTACTGGTCGCGCTCGCTCTCGGGAACGTCGAGGTTGGTGACCTCGATCGTCTCCACGGGAACCGACGGATCGAAGCGAACGGGCTCGTCGCCGCCGACCGCGCGGCGCGGACGCCGCCGCCGTTCGTGCTCGGCGACCGTCACCGTCGGAGCCGGCGCATCGGGCTCACCGGCACCCTCGGTCTCACCGATCCACAGCTGGTCGCCTGAGGGATCAATGACCCGACGTTCCGACTTCGGACCGAAGAGCTGCTTCTTGAAGAACGCCAGCTGCCGCGCCATCTCGTCGTACTTGATCAAGATCTCGGCCATCTCGTCTCGGCTCATCGCGGCCGCGCGTTCGGTGTACGTCATGGGTCGTTTCTACCGTATGCGCGTGCTCCTTCCAAGCGAGATTCCGTCGAGCACCAACCGAAGCGTCTGCTCGCTCAGCTCCTCGGTGCGAGAGGTGCCCGGGATCGCGAACCGGCCCTGCTCGAGACGCTTGGCGAACAGGCAGAAGCCCGTCCGATCCCAGTACACCAGCTTCAGGTAGTTGCCGCGTCGGTTCACGAAGATGTACAGAGTGTGCGAGAGCGGGTCCTCGACGAGCACGTTCTTCACGATCGCGACGAGCCCATCGAAGCTCTTTCGCATGTCGACCGGCTCGCGATAGGCGAGGATCCGACGGACGCCCGACGGCGCGAACATCGACTACCCGCGCATGCGGAGGACGCGACCATCGGGCATCTCGATCTCGATCGCCCAGAACGCCGACGGCGACTCGGACATCGCGACCTCGACGAACTCCCGGGTGTCATCCGAGGGCGGAGTGATCGAGGGGCTCTCGGCGCCGAGCTTCTTCTGCCAGCGACGCAAGCTCGACAGTGTGAGCGACTGGCGGCGGCAGAACGCGGCCGCGCTCAGGCCGCTGCGCTCGTACTGACGCAAGATCTGACGCCACTGCGTCTCGGTGCGGCGGACCCGGCCGGGGTTGAGGGTCGTCATCGTCATGCCTTTCGATCGAGATGAACGAAGTCACGCGCCGTCGTTGGCGCGCTTGTGTTCTATCTCAGATCTCGAGGCACGGGAATGCTCCGAGGACTGACCGCTTACGAGACGTGGCACGAATCGTAGGATCACATGACCGCAATCGTTGCGCCCGCGAGCTCTCTATCCAGCCGTGTCCGATCGAGTCATCGACGAACGTATGGCGAGAGTGAGGCTTCAGAAGTGTAACTTTCGCGGGAAAGAGCCCCGTGGGTCAAGAATGTCGTGCGCCGTGAAATGGCGGCGACATCCAGCGGGTGAGACTCCCGCCCGGCAACGGGTCGCTGCAGCCGGAAGCAGTCGAGCGGCGGCTCACGCTGCGTGCGATGTGCCGGGAGCTGGAGACGGAGTCAATCGACCACCGCGCCAGCCCCCGATCCGACCCGGCTACCGAAAGCTTGTCTTGATCGATCCCCAGGACCGACGCTGGACAGGCACCGACGTGCAACCGACTCCGCAGCAGCCGATCAGAACGCCGCACGGATTGTGGTCAGGAAGACAAGCGGAGTCCTCCGAGACCTCGTAATCCCCGTCGGCGGTGGGTGCGTCCATGCAGCTCACTGGCTGACAGAATTCGGGGTCCGCACTGACGACGTTCAATAGCTCGATAGAGCCGCCCCCGTCCAGCCGACCTACGTCCACGATGGAACACTCGAACTCCGTGAGGAGAGTTCCAGAAAAGAACCCGTCGGGCCCAACGGGTGAGCAATTGCTCCAGAGCGCGGCGGCGCGAAAGGTAGTGCCGCTCGATGAATGGACTCCGCCACCTTCAGACTCGCCCCAGTTCCCGACAACCGTCGAGCGATCGATCAGTAGCGGGGCGGACGACTCGATGCCTCCACCGATCTGCGCACGATTGCCCGCGACTAGACAGTCGGACATCCAGATTCCTCCGGAGTCACTGATCCCGCCGCCCGCCCAAGCGCTGTTCGCAAGCACTTGGCACTCCATTACGATGGGGGCGTCGAATGTATCTGTCTTCCCGAGGACTCTTAGCCCACCCCCCGATCCCTCGGAATGATTGGCGACGATCCGACACCGAATGAGTTGCGGTGCGCTCCGAACGGTGAGAATGCCGCCGCCGCCCAGATCGTCGGTGACGTAGCCGTGGGTGATGGTGATCGACTCCAGGATCGAGAAGCCGCCCTCTTCACTTTGGAGGATAAAGCCGCGGTGCGGCTCGGACTCGCTTCCACCACAGTCGATCACACAAGCCGACGCATCGCCGCTCGCGGAGTAAACGCGCACACCCTTTCCCAGGAAGTCGATGTCCCGATTGCCGGGACCACTAAAGGTCCCGTCACCAAGCTCGATCTCGTCGCCGTCGCTCGCCGCGACGATTGCATCAACAATAGTGGGGACGTCGCCGCTACCGTCTGCCTCGACGCGGATTGTCGTCGCGCCTGTGCCTCCGTTGCAAACCAGCAATATCATGACCGCAAGGCCCATACGCGCCAAGTCGTCTCGAACCGATTGAATCATGGTACTACCACGGTTCGAGCGACTAGAGAGCCAGCTGACGTCTCCAGCCTAACAAAGTACACGCCGGGAGACAGACGCGCGGCACCGTTTCGGCTTCTCCACGCAAACGAATGCCGCCCAGCTGGCAGGTCTCCATGAACTAGGTCACCGACCCTACGTCCGAGGACATCGTAGACGGTGAGCTGCACCAGGTCCGAGGAGCCTAGCTCGATTTGCGCGGAGAGTGGATCTTGGCTGACCGATGCAACGAATAGTGCCGGTGCGCCTTCGGAAACCTCGATTGAGGGCGTTCCGATCAGCGATGGCCCGACAACAGTGTACGCGAAAACGACTTCGCTCGGATCGCAAGGTACCCAATCATGGGGCGGCGGGCCGATGGTGCAGTCTGAACCGGCGGGTGATACACGATAGACGTATGTTTCAAGGGTACATCCAGTTGTCGTGATTGATCCGGCAACTGGTTGGCACCAACCCATTCCCCAGTTCACGTAGTACGGAATCGTCAACCGACTGAAGGATGGTGGGATCTCCTCAAGCGCGTATCCGGTTGTGTTCACGCCGCGCCCCCACACGTGGGGAGGCACGGAGTAGGTCTTAGAGAACGTGACGTCCTTCGTCACGCGATGCCGCGTCGCGGAGTACACACCCTCGAAGTCGCCGGCGGCGAAGAGGATAGCCTCCAGGCAGTCACTCGAAGCTCCCTCGACTCCTCCTGGGCCTGCTGTCTCCTGCGCGAAACCAGGTTGCTCCAGCAGCGTTAGAGCGCGCCAGATGTTCAATCTTCCGGTTCCGGTTTTGTCGTCCCACCCTTCCTCCTCGACATCGTCGGTGGACGACTTCAGAAGACCTTCGACATCGTCATTGTCCAGGTTGATCTCCAGCTCGGACGCGCGCGCCAGCAAGAGCGCTCCCGCTCCTGTCACCTGGGCGGTTGCGAACGACGTACCATTCTCGTATGCGTAGTCGCCCGGCGCCTCTGGTTTGCACAGGTAGACGTCCTTCGCGCCTGCAGCGAGGTCGACGTGCTGTCCCCTGGTAGCAGTAAACGCACCCTGTACCCAGCGGTCCTGCGCGTCCGTCCCTCCTACGGCGATGATTCCCTGCCCGAACGCAGCGGGGTATTGCACTGCCGTCGCATCCGGTACGCCATTCCCCATTGGAGCGTTGGCAGCCACATTGCTGACGTACACGTCGCGAAACGTAAGGCGAAGAAGAAACGAGAAGCGAGGCTGCGAGATCCCCTGCGTTATTCGCCAGCTTGTGTTGAGGATATCGATACCTGAACTCAGTGCATCGTAGATGACCTGAGATCGTTGTGGGTCACCCTCCTCGCCTGAGGTTCTGGAGTTGACCCGCTTCCGTGGACGGTTTTCAACTAGGGATCGCCTCCCGGCTCTCCCGTTCGAAGCGTGACGGTGAGCGATACCCGAGCGCCGAGTGTCGACGATGTCGATTGTACCACCCCTCGATGAACTGGAAGAGCTCGCGGCGCGCATCGGTCCGGTTGCGGAAGGTCGTCCGCTCCAGGAGCTCACACTCCAGCGTGGCAAAGAAGCTCTCACACATGGCGTTGTCGTAGCAGTCCCCGACCGATCCCATCGACGGCCGAACGCCGGCCTCGCGGCACCGCCGCCCGAAGGCGTAGGACGTGTACTGACACCCCTGATCGGAGTGATGGATCACGTTCTCTGGCCGCCGCCGGTGAAGCGCCATTTCGAGCGCCTCGAGCACGAGTTCGGTGCGGAGATGGTTAGCCATCGCCCAGCCCACGATCCGGCGACTCCAGGCGTCGAGAACCACGGCCAGGAACAGGAAGCCGGCCCACGTGGGGATGTACGTGATGTCCGCCACCCAGAGCTCGTCCGGTCCGGTCGCCTCGAACCTGCGCTGCACCAGATCGAGCGATGGCGACCCGTCGCCGCGCACCGTCGTCCGACGTCGTGCCCGCCGGCTCACGCCTCGCAGGCCCTTCACCAGCATCAGTCGACGGATGCGCTTGCGGCCCACGGCACGACCATTGTCGGTGAGCTCGGCATGGATGCGGGGAACGCCGTAGGTTCCTTTCGACATCGTGTGAACGGCCTCGATCTCCGCCAGGAGTTCTTGATCTTCGAGCGACCGACGACTCGGCGACCGCTTCTTCCACGCGTAGTACCCGCTGGTGGAGACTTCCAGCACCCGACACATCGTGGCCACCGCATGATCGGCCCGGTTCGCCTTCACGAACGTGAACGCTTCGACGGGTTCGACTCGGTCTCCCGAGCGAACCAGGCCGCGGCTTTTTTTAGGATCTCTCGCTCTTCGCGAAGCTCACGGTTCTCGCGGCGCAAGCGAGAGAGCTCTTCGCGCTCCTCGGACGTCAGGCCGTCGTGGCGACGACCCTCGTCGAGGTCGGCCTGCTTGGCCCAGTTCCGGATGGCCGCCGCGGAGGGCTCATACTCCTCCGCCAGCGACTCGGGACTCCGCCCCGATCGGACGAGTGCGACCATCTGCTCGCGGAACTCTGGCGGGTACGATCGACGGGATCTTGGCATCGGGACCTCCTGGCCACATTGTAGTGGTTCGGTGTCCACGAAACCGGGTCAACTCCAGACGGTGCATGATCCTGTTCTGAGGACACTTCTCAACTCGTGGGGGGTTCGGGCCTTCCAAGTGATCTGCCCGGAATGGCGAGGAATCGACGAATCCGACATGTTCGATATTCAAGGTCGACCAATACTCGAGCCCCTCAAGGACTTCGAGAATGTCTATCTTCTCTACTTCGACGCTTCTCACACCGTAGACGAGGTAGTCGCCGATCTACGAACCCGGGACGACTATGTGATCTTCGCGCATCCGAACTACCGCGCTCGCGATACTGGGTGCCCGACAATCCCGGTCTCGATTGGGGAAACACTGTACCATCAAACGGCAACACACACTGGATCCTGGGGCATGAGCAACCCAGGCCTGTTCAGCGAGATTGTGGGCGCCGATTCGGTTCAAGCGCTCCTGGACACGGATATCAATCTGCAAGAGGCATGGAGTATCTACAACACAGCCACCAAGAAGGTCGCGGTACTGGATCGTGGCATTGACATGTGTCATGAGGACCTTCCTGTGGACGCCGTTCTCTCGAAGTGCTTCAGCGGCAACTCCTGCTCGACCGACGAGACGGACCCTCAACGAGCCCATGGAACAGCAGTAGCGGGCATCATCGCTGCGATTGCAAACAACGGAGTGGGTGTTGCTGGCGTCCTCGGTCACCCGTCATCAGACGATGACCTCATTGTCTCGCTTCAGCTCAGGTCGGCGGACGGTTCAGGACAGACGGCTCATGCGGCAACCGCGATCAGCTACGCTGTTGGCACGGGTGTGATCCCTGTAACGAACATCAGCATGACTTTCGCCGGGGTCCACGTTGACGCACTCAAGCTAGCAATGAAAAACGCGTTTCTCTCTGGAATGACTTTCGCGGTTTCCGGGGGGAACAGTTCGAGCGATGTGTCTCCGCAAGAGTGGGGGCGGTTTGGCATCGGAACGACCGGGATCAATACTGATGGGAGTGATCCAGGCTGGCGCGAGGGGCCCTGGATCGATGTGACTGCTCCGGGGCCCGCGGGAGCACCGTTGGGCGTTCAGCAGGGCGTGTACACCACTGCATGGGTCTCGTTCAACCAAGACTGCAAGCGCTATGGGTGGTTTCACGCCACCTCGTCCGCAGCTCCACACGTCGCCGGAATGGCGGCGCTCATACTGTCCCACGTTCCGATTGCAACGAACGAGGATCTCTTGGAGGTGATTACTCGAACTGCCAGGGACCTCGGGCCAACGGGATATGACGAAACCTGGGGTCACGGCCTAGCTCGACTCGACAACGCTCTCTGCTTTGTGACGGAGCGAACGCTGGTCCATGGCGACGTGTCTGGGGCATACGACCAGCTGACGTTCGTTGAAGATCGCACCCAGACGTTTCTCAACCTGAAGGAGAGTTGGGGGGGAGAAGGCGACTACTGGGTGGATGTGTATAAGGCGACAAAGTCAGTTGGCTTTCCTAGCAACGTTGAGGATTGCCCAATCAATACTACCCAGGTTTGGGCGCGAGGTCGTCAATGTTCGGGCTGGCGAAACGAGTCTACGATCGACGTGGCCCTCGACACGACGTGGGGGGGAGTTGTGAATGAAACGATCACTCCCTTTGGCTGCGACATTTCGACATACTTCTATGAGGTGTTCGCGGACGAGAACGCATCCAGTTCCCTGGGGTGGTTCCCCTACGATCCCGATGATGGGTCGTCTCCTCCCCTGAGTTGGGGCTACACGTACCTCGTGCTGCCTTCCTGTCCGCAACGGATCGGAGGGAACGCGATCGAGAACCTTCAGGCTCCTACTGTCACAACGATCGTGCAAGTCTATGACGTAGCTGGCCGCCGAGTCCGCGAGTGGGACATGGAGGGCCCAACGTCCGCAAGTTCCATCGAGTGGGATGGGCGGCTAGACACCGGTCGCCTGGCACCGACTGGTGTATACTTCGTGCGAGCGCGGAACGCCGTAGGTGCAGCAGCAATGAGTCAGCGCGTGCTCGTGGTTCGATGATCCTGGACTTCGCGAGGCCGTCGGGGATGCTAAGGATGTGTCAACTGAGACGTATGGTCTTCTGCTTGGGCTGCCTCTGTCCTGTCTCGACTGGGATCGCAGGTGTGTCGGACACCACGTGGTTTGGTGGATCGGACCCCAACACGGGCATTGCCGTACAAGGCGGCATCTGGGACTTCGAGGACTGCACGACACAAGGTTGGTCCAGCGTCGATCGAAGCGACGAGGGGCTCTTCGTGACGCACGTCACACCCGACTCGAACGCCGTGCATGGAGATGGTGACGTGACCGCCATCAATTCCTCTGGATCAATCTGGTTCGGTGCTCACGCAGACCGCGCAGAGGAAGAGTGTTGGCCAGGCGGTCAGGGCTACGACAACGCCTGGGTACAGGTCGTGCGCAAGACGTTCTCATACGGCGGCAGCGGAGACGTCACGATCGAGTTCGACTACTTCGCCGACAGCTCGGCGGGGTTCGACTTCACGTACGTCTACGTCGCGACTGATGACGTGACCATCGGTCCACTCAACCCGGGGGCGTGGGGCCCGGGGTATTCAGGTTCGGTTGGGTCGCCGGAGAGCCCAGCGCACGCTGTACTGGTGGCAAGCGAAGTTGACCTGGCGACAGTCGTGGACTCGTTCGACGTGGTGTTTCAGTTCGAGGCCAACGAGTCTGAGTCGGATGGCTGGGACGCGCTTGGGACCACGATAGACACGATTGGCGGGTTCGGTCTCGACAACGTAGGGGTCGTCGGCAACTCGCTGGACGACTTCAGCGACTTCGAACCCGGCGCGATTGGAGGCGCTGAGCACGATGGCTGGCGCCTTTATGAGGCACCCCCCATTGGCAGTTTCGGAGACGTCGCTACGCTGGAGGACGTCGACACGAACCAGGAGGTGCCGGAGAGCTGCCCGGTCGTGGGCTGCGTGCTCCTCGCTTCGGATGCGCTCGGGGGTGGGGACCCCCATCCGTACTTGCAGCACGAAACTCTTCGGTCGAATGCCGTCCCTGCTGTGGAGATGATGGTCGACGCGGTCGTGCTCGAGTTCGATGCATGGCTGAACTGGCCCGACGGGATGGGTATCTTCTTCTATCTCGGCGTCGAGTACTACCCGTGGACTTGCCCGGAGAGCGGCGTCGTTGGCTGGTCCCCGATACCGACTCTGAGTGCCTCAGGCGTGGCTGCGCCGGCGATCTGCGCCAGCGATGCAGTCGTGGATGTGACCGGAGACTTGCCGCCGATCGCGCTCGTGGACTCGCTCCGGATCGGGATCATCATGCAGAGATCGTGTGATCCGTTTTCGCCAAGTTGTGCTCGGGACGCATTCAGTAACGCCCCGTCGCCATTCTTCGACAATCTTCGCGTTGGGTTCGTCCGATCGAGCGTTGGCGTTCCGGACCATTCATGGCCAGGGCCGCGTCCATACGAAGTAGTCCCGTCGCACAATCCGATCAATACCGGGGTACTGTGCACGTTCTTCCTGCCGAACGCTGAGTCGGTGCAATTGTCAGTGTATGACGTCTCGGGAAGACTGGTGCGCCTCTTGCGCGACGAGGATCTTCCGAGGGGTGAACACTCCACTGGCTGGAACGCAACCGATAGCGCGGAACGCCGGGTGGCTCCGGGAACGTACTTCCTTCGTCTGAAGACGCCCCACGCGTCGCACACTTCGCGCGTGATTGTGGCCCGTTGATTCTGATCGAACGACAAAACCCGGCGCAACCGCACCGGGCAAGCAGAACCGTCTGGGGCTGACGGCTAGCTCTTGAGCACCGCCCTCAACCGGTTCTGCAACGACCCCTGCTTGTTCCCGACCTCAGCCCTCGGCCCGATGTGCTTCTCGCAGTACTGCGCGGCCGATTTCCCGATCGACACCTTCAGCTTCTCGGTCGGGATCACCTCCTCGGTCTCCGGCCGGCCCTTGACGGTGACCCTGAGCCCCTTCGCGGTCTTGACGACGTCGAAGCTGACGCGCTCTGAGACGTGGCGCGGCGACCTCTGACCACGTATCACGAAAGCTCGAACTCTCGAGCCAGCGCCGGGTTCGCCTTCTGCCAATCGGCGAAGAACTCCTCTAGCTCCAGTGCTTCGACGTACCGGCGAAGAAACTCGGGGACGATCTTGCCAAGCCTGGCTTCCTCGATGTCACGGATTCGGTACTGCGGGATCTTCAGTCGCCGCGAGAGGGTCCGCACGTCGAGACCGAGCTCTTCGCGGCGGCGGGTGATCTGTGTCGAGAGCGGCATGAAGCGAATGGTGCGCTCCGCATGCTGGGGCGATGGCGTGGCCGCGGGAAACGAGTCGGCGATCAGCCTTCGAAGCTCCTTGGCGAGCATGGCGACCACTTCATCGGAGACGATTTCACCAGGATCGATGCGCGCGGGAAGCTCGGGCTGATTGGCCGGACCACGCTCTGTCGGGGACGACGGACGAGGATGCGGCAACCCTTCGCCCTCCACGACGCGGGTGACGGGCCCATCGCAGCGCACGCAGCGCCCTTCGAGAACGAGGTCGCCGCCCATCATACGTCCGGACTCCAGCGCCATCGACGTTCCGGTCAGGCAGGACGAGCACCAGGCGTTGTTGAGAAGGCGAACGCGAAGCCCAGGATCGATGGCGTTCCAGATGGGACGTGCCGTCGTAGTGAAGCGAGGTCCGTCAACACCAGGCGAGCTGACAGGTTTCGTCTGACTCAGGTCCCAGGGAGTTCCTCGCCAGCCGTGGATCGTGCCCTCGTCGCCGCAATCGGGGCATCGCCAGGCGATCTCGTCGTGCCTCGACGAAATGACCGCTTCGATGATGCCATTGCAGCGGCGACGGCGGGGACGGCGGCGGCATTGAGGTGGAATGCTGTGTCGGCCGGCGAGGACGGCACTGACGAAGGCGACGATCGAGCCCAGATGGTCGCGCAGCGCCCGGCCGGCACGACGCGGCGGGATGTGTCCATTCTCGTCGAGAAAGTGGGACATGTCCGTCACGGTGGGGGTCGGCATGGCCACGTCCCTCCCCGAGTTGCTAGACGCCGCTTGCCTCGACTGATGAGACAGGAACTTGTCACAACGAGACAACCCGGCGCAACCGCACCGGGTGAGCGAGGCGCCTGTGGCCGGAGCGGCTACCCCTTCATCACCGCCCTCAACCGGTTCGCCAGCGACCCCGCCTTGTTTCCGACGACCTCGCGCGGACCAAGGTGCCGATCGGTGTAGTCCAACGCCGCCTTGTTGATCGAGACCTTGATCAGCTCGGGGTTCAGCACCTCCTCGGTGTCCGGTCGACCCTTCACCGCGACCTTCACGCTCTTGCCGCTCTTCTCGACGAGGAACGTCACGCGCTCGGCGACGTACGTTGCGCGGCCGCCGGTGAACTCGCAGGGAACGCCGACGCAGCGCGGCATCGAGCTGGATGAGAAGGCGAGGGGGCTGCTGAAGTACTACCATCGGTGGGCAGCGTGACGTCGTTCGGGTTTTCGGACAGCACGGGATCGACTCACGCTACTTTCTCGCTCTGGTCTACCGAACGCCGCCAACGTGAGCGGGGAGCGTCTCGACATCATGCCGGTACACCGATTTCAGCGTTGCCCAGGAGTGATTCGTGACTGGCACCGATCCCGCTCCCCGAAGCTCGACCGCCAGATTCGCCGGCTCCTCGACACCGATCCACGGCGCGTCGTGAGCGGGGGTCCAATCGGCCGGGCCGAAGTAGTTCGAGCGGAGCACCGCGGGTAGATCAGGTCCGTCCGGCGCATCGGTGGATGTGGACCAGTACCACTCCGGTGGATAGCAGAATTGTGCTTGGATTGAGATCCAGTAGCGCTCACGCTCGACTAGTGATCCCGGATGGTCGTCCGCCGGGATCTCCACGCAGTACGACCATGGCGCACCGCCGCTCTCCTCGAAACCGGTGAAGAGCCCGTCGTAGAGCGTGTCGCCCGGAAGGCCGTCGGCGTCCTGGTAGATGCGGATGCGAAACGCATCGGGAGAGCTCGGCTCGAACAGCCCGAAGGTCCCCCACCACCGTACGGCGAGAAGGTCGCTTGTGTGTTGGAAGTCGTCGGCGACCTCCACGTGAACCCCATCGCAGGGTGGAACGGGCTCTTCCATCGCCAGCACGCCACCGGTGGGGTGAGGAGGCTGAGCAAACAGCACGGACCCCGGACACGCAACGGCGCCAAGAAGGAAGAGTGGCGAGATCAGGATCACGATGATGCCCTTCGTATCGACGGTCCGCTGTCGAAGCCGTGACGTTGTCCAGGGTAGCACATCGCGGATCTGCGAGCACCGACGCTGCGCACCCCAAGACCGTGGACGAACTGTCGTCAAGACGGCGACTCGTAGCCAGCAACGAAGTGAGCATGTGCGCCTCCCGTCGTGCTTGAGAGCGAACCGCAACGAGAGAACCCGGCACAACCGCACCGGGTGAATAAAGCGTCTCTGTGGCCGGCGCCGCTAGCCTCTCAGCACCGCCCGCAACCGATTCGCCAACGACCCCGACTTGTTTCCGATGACCTCGCGCGGCCCCAGATGCCGATCGGTGTAGTCCAGCGCCGCCTTGTTGATCGAGACCTTGATCAAGTCGGGGTTCAGCGTCTCCTCGGTATCCGGCCTTCCCTTGATCGCGACCTTCACGCTCTTGCCGCTCTTCTCGACGAGGAACGTCACGCGCTCGGTGACGTCGGTGGCGCGGCCGCCGGTGAACTCGCAGGGGACGCCGGCTTTCTTGCAGGCGTCGCGGTAGGGGCCGAGGACGTCGCGGAAGTGGGCCTTGGCGTCGTTGATGAGGGTGTTGGCCTCGCCGCGCAGCGTGGCGGCCTCGGCCTGCATCTCCCGGACGTTGCGCTCGGCGTCGACGACGGCGGTGCGGAGCGCGTCGAGGTCGGGGGCGGCCGTGTCGCGCGTCGTCGTGGGCGGTGTCGGTGTTTCGGTGGCTGGCGCGGCCTCGGGGGCCTTCTTGGCCCGTGCCTTCGACGTGCGGCCTGACGTTGCGCCGGTGCCGCCCTTGGTCGCCTTCGCCGCCGCCGTCTTCTTCGGAGCCTTCTTCTTCGTCGCCATCTCGTCCTCCTCGGGCTGTGTGGCAGGCGCGGCGGAATGCGCGCCAGTGCGACACATGCACGCTCGAGCCGGGCGAGGTCATCAAGTCATTTCAGTACAATAAGTTAGCGTGATCTGCGGGGCGGAGGAGCGAACATGCGGGGGAGCGTGGAGGGCACAGGAAGCCCCCAGGGCTTCGGGGTCAGCCCGGGCCGCTGGGGGCCGAGTGAGACTCCCCTGCTGCGAAGGAGAGAGACGTCGCAGCGCAGCTTGGGCACTGGGGAGCCCGGTCATCGTATCGGTTTTCGGTGCTGGTTGCCTGAGCGAGAGGATGAGGCTGCCGTGTCCTGGGAGCAGGCCAGCACAGGACTTGTTGTCGTTCCGCTTCCACGGACGGACGACGTATACTTGTCGACCCTACCGAACGTCGGAGGACCGGGATGTCGAGTCGTATGCTTCTCGTGTCGGCGGCAATCCTCGCTGGTTGTTCATCCGACAAAGAAGTGACCTCTCCGGAAGACACGCCGAACGACCCTCCAAATCACCCACCCATCCTAGAAGCGCAGGCCGATACGACCGGCGCCGTTGGGGACACCCTTCGACTCGTCGCGCGGGCCACGGACCCCGACGAACATGTGCTGACATACTCGTTGGTCGTCGAGATTTCCCTGGATGAGCTACACGAGGGATACGAGGCCAACGTTAGCCTGAACCGCGGCACAGGCGCCTTCTGGTTCGTCCCGTCCAACGAAGATCGACCATCTCGTGCCTTCGAGTTTCATGTGGACGACGGACACGGCGGAACGGACTGGGACGGGTTCACCGTGTCCACACCGTAGGCTGCGCGGCAGAAGTCGATGGCCGAGACAGCCCACCCAAGTTTCGAGTTGATATCCAACGTCGGTACGAGCCGTCATACCCAGGAAGGAGGACCCGCACCATGCCGTACCGTGCCCCCGAGACCATGACCACCGCCGAGCAGCGCCGCCTCCTCGACGTCAGCGCCGAGAGCCCGAGGCCCCGCGATCACGTGATGATCTCGATGGCGCTCGGCACTGGGCTCCGCCTCGGCGAGTTGCTCGGCCTGGACGTCGGCGACGTGAGTCCCGACGGCGTCCGCGTCCGCACGCGCGTCAAGCTGCGTGTCGAAACGACGAAGGGCGCGCGAAAGGGCGAGGTGTTTCTGCCGGATCGGGTCGTCGAGAAGCTGACGCGGTTCCTGGCGTGGAAGTCCATGATGGGGGAGCCGCTCGATGCCGACGCGCCGCTGTTCATCTCGTCGTGGGGGAGGCGGCTGTCGGCGAGGCGGACGCAGATGATGTTTCGGCAATGGCAGGCGCGCGCGGGCTTCGACAGGTTCTACTGCTTTCACTCGACCCGGCATGCCGCCATCACGAACGTCTACCGAGCGAGCCGCGATCTCTTCTTGGCGCAAAGGTTCGCACGACACGCGTCGCCTCTCACCACCATCATCTACACCTACGTGTCGGATGAGGAGATGGCGGAGAGGGTGAGGGGGTTGGCGTGCTGAGTATCGGGAAGGACCGCTAGTCTTCGCCTCCGCCGTAGAGACCTCAGCGAGACCTGATGCCATAGAACGACTCTTCGCGTTTGCGCGCGATTTGTCCTTCATTCGGCGGCCGTGGCTTCTTGCGTCTCAGTCCCGTTGTCGTGTACGGAGGGGCTCCAGCATCTGTCGGCCCAGTATCCTCAAAAGCGTCACGGATTAGGTTACACTTCTCAGATAGACCACCCATCAAGGAACAGTCCGATGAGGACCTCGTCACCGCGTGCAGCACGCATTCGCGCATTGCAACTCGCGACCCCAGTCACCCTGATCGCGATGCTCGCTCATGCCGGCGATGACGGTCGATGGTCGGACGCCTTCATCGCCCCGGGGACCGACAACGGCATCGCGCGGTGCATGGTCCGGTACAACGGAGACCTGGTAGTCGGCGGATGGCACCTACAAGCCGACATCGGTCCCGATCTGGTGCTGCGTTTTCGAGATGGCAACTGGGAGCGGATGGGGGAAGGGATCGGGTACTACTCCGGATATGTGACCCCACCGAGTGTCTTCGATCTCGAGATCTTCCAGGGCGATCTCTACGCCAGCGGCCGCCTCGACTCGGCGGGCGTGCATCCGTCCTTCGGCATCGCGCGCTGGGACGGTAGTCAGTGGTGGCCACTCCCCGGAGATGAGTTTCGAGCCATCTACGCCATGGAGGAGTTCGAGGACCAGCTCGTCGTGACGGGTGAGATGTATCAGGTCGACGGCCTCGCTGTCGAACGTGTGGCTCGCTGGTCGGGCACCGAGTGGTCTCCCATGGGATCGCTCCTGGACTACGGTGCCTCGGACCTCATCGTCTACCAGGGTGAGCTCTACGCGGCCGGCCACTTTTGCTCCGACGAGTGGTGCGAAGACTCCCAGATCCTGAAGAGATGGTCCGGGACCGCGTGGGACTCGGTGGCCGCGGGTGACGGATGGGTCACTCGCATGACGGAGTTTCAGGGCGAGCTCGTCCTTGCCGGTGACATCCACGAGGTCGAAGGAGCGCCCGCCCAGAACATCGTCGCCTGGAATGGAACCTCATGGCGCACGCTCGGTGGCGGGCTCTCGCGCTCCGATGGTGACCACCCGGACGCGATGATGGGTCTCGCCAAGTTTGCGGGCGACCTCATCGTGTCCGGTGATTTCGATCTCGCCGGCGGCGTGCCGGTCAGTGGGATCGCGCGATGGGACGGAGCCCAATGGACGCCCATCGAGCCCGGGATCGAGTCGGAGTGGGATCGGGCGGACTTCCTGCTGGCCGAACCGGACACGCTGTACGTGGGAGGCTCCTTCGGGGCTATCGGCGGTGTTGGAGCGTGGAACGTGGCCCGCTGGGATGGTCAGACGTTTCGTCCCTGGCGCACCGGCGAGGCCGTGAGCGGCAGCGTGGAGGCCCTGACTGTGTGGGGCGGCCACGTCGTGGCCGGCGGCTGGTTCGACGGGGCCGGAAGCGTCCCGTCGGGTGCCGTGATGATGCTGGACGGGGAGTCCTGGCGCGCGTTCGGGCACGACCAGCTCGTCGCCGTTCATGACTTCGAGTATCACGAGGGCCAGCTCGTGGCCGCCCAGGGGACCGGGTTCTTCGGGGTGACTCAGCATGTGATGGTGTTCGACGGCGCGGACTGGGTCCCGCTCGGTGATGGTGAGGGTTTCGGCGACGGAGAACCGCTCGTCCTGCTGTCGCTCGATGGCGTGCTCTACGCGGGCGGGTACTTCCAGACGGTCGATGACGTTCCGTTGCCATACCTGGCCCGATGGATCGATGGGTCGTGGAGTGGGTTCGGGGCGCCGTCGGACCCCGTGTTCGCCTTCGCCGGTGACACCGCGAACCTCTACGTGGGTGGCGAGTTCACGAGCGTGGACGGGATCCCCGCGAACAACGTGGCCCGGTGGAACGGCTCGTCGTGGTCATCGATGGGAGCCGGGACTCCGGGGCCTGTCTTCGCGCTGGCTATGCACGACGGTGACCTCCTAGCCGGCGGACGTGGGACCGGTGTCGGGTTTCTCCTACGCTGGAACGGTCTGGCCTGGGTGGACGTGGGCGCCAGCCCGGATTGGCATGTCTGTGAGATGGTTCCGCTGGGAACCGACCTGTACGTGGGTGGGGGGTTCACGACCATCGGTGGGATCACGGCGAACCACATCGCCCGCTGGGATGGATCCGTCTGGAGCACGTTCGGCAGCGGACTCAATGGCGCGGCCTGTGCGCTTCTTCCGCGCGGCGATCTCTACGTCGGTGGCAACTTCACCATGGCGGGTGGCAAGGTATCGCTGAGGTTCGCGCGCTGGGATGCGGACATCGTCGCCACGCCCGACGTTCCGGTGCGAGGCGGATTGCGTGTGGACGCCGCGAGTCCGATGCCCGTCGATGGGGGCATCGTCATCCGAAGCGATCCACCGGGTGTGGTCTCCATGGCGGTCTTCGACGTGGCGGGCCGGCAGCTCGGCTCGACGACCGCGAACGCCCGGCCAGAGGGTACCATCGTTTCGCTACGCTCACTTCTCCCGGCGACGCGAGTCAGCGGCCCCTGCGTCATCTTCCTTCGGGCCGCATCATCGCTCGCGGAGGTCGTGACACGACTCGTGGTGTGGCCCGAGTGAGTCACGTAAGTGACGGTAGGGCTAGCCGAGCGCACCTCGCTGTTCATCCCACCGAACCGACCGCAACGCCTTCCGAAGCCGCCGCTCCCCAACCACGACCGTCCCATCGAGCAGCGTCACCTGGATGTCCGGCGCCAGCCCCAGCAGCGCCGTGATCTGCGACACCCTCGCCCTCGACACGCCGGCGACCCGGGCGACCTCGGCGTAGGACTCGACGCGCCCGTCTCGCACCATCTCGTCGAGCACGAGCGCCAGCGCCATGAGCCGGGCTGATCGGGGCACGGTGGGGACCTCGGGCTCAGGGGAAGGGGCAGGTTCGGGGCGAAACGTGGCGCGGATGGTCACGCTCATGGGTGACCTCCGGGCAGAAGCGCGGCCGCTCCCTCACGAAACGTGATCGCCACCTCGCCCGACGCCCCGTCGTAGTCGACACGCTCGACGAGCAACCCCAACGCCTCGGCCTTCTCACGCGCCGTCAGCCGCGCCCATAGCGCGCCGAACTCCGACAGGGCGTCCGAGACGCCCGTGCGGTTGATCGTGCGGCCACGCACGGCTGTGAGCGTTTCCTGGGCCACACGGCGGCGACGTTCGGTGGTCTTGGCGCGTCGCGTAATCTCGGTGATGCGATCGTCGTCGCCATCCTCACGAGCGCGGTTGAGTTCTCCTCGGAGCTGCTTGATCTCGGCGTCGAATAGGCGGAGATCGTTGCCGAGCTCCTTGACGCGGGCCTTCGCCTGGGCCTTCGCCGAGGCGACGGTGGCGGCGATCAGCTTCGGATCGTTGCCGATGCCCCGGATCTGGTCGATGACGAACGCTTCGATCTCCCCGGCGGCGACCGGCGCGGTGGGGCAGACCTGGGCGCCCTCCTTCTGGCGACGGGTGCAGGCGTAGTACTTGTAGCGGCGAGAGCCCCTCGTCGTCGCCGTGCGCGTCATCGCGGCGTCGCACGCCGCGCAGCGGAGCACGCCCGCCAGCATCGCCGTGCGCTTCGTCTTCGGGGCCGAGCCGTTGGTGACGCGGTTCCCGCGAAGGCACGCCTGGGCTGCCTCGAATGTGTCAACGTCGACGATCGCCTCGTGCTCGGCCTCGACCACCTCGTCGCCGCAGCGGATGCGACCCACGTAGAGCACGTTCGTCAGGAGCTTCTGGAGGGTCGACTTACCGAAGGCCGTGTCGCCGTGAGTCTTGCCCGCGGCCGACGTCCACCGCTTCGTCGTCCAGCCCCGGCGGCGCGCCTCGGCGACGGTGGCCGACAGCGATCGCGTCTCCAGGTAGGCGCGGAAGATCATGCGGACCCGTTCCGCCTCGCCCTCGTTGACCACGAGCCGGCCACCACCTTCGGCCACGTCGTACCCGAGCACCGGCACGCCTCCGGTCCACTGGCCTCGACGCCGCGCTGCCCGCATCTTGTCCCGCGTCCGCTCCCGGATCATCTCTCGCTCGAACTCCGCGAAGCTCATCAGCATGTTCAGCGTCAGCCGGCCCATCGACGACGACGTGTCGAGCTGTTGAGTGACCGACACGAGGCCCACCTCGTGCTTCTCCAGCGTCTGCATGATCCGCGCGAAGTCCAGCAGCGAGCGGGAGAGTCGGTCGACCTTGTACACGACGATCCGGTCGATCAGGCCCGCCTCGACGTCGCGCAGCAGCCGCTGGAACGCTGGACGCTCGGTTGTGCCACCTGAGAAACCGCCGTCGTCGTAGCGATCGGGAAGTGGCACCCACCCGAGACCAGCCTGTGACCGGACGAATGACTCAGCCGACTCGCGCTGGGCGTCGAGGGTGTTGAACGCCTGATCCAGGCCCTCGTCGGTCGACTTCCGGGTGTAGATGGCGCAGCGCACCTCGGCGGTTGACGTGGTCGACAGGACGGCCATCGTCAGTCCCTCGCTCCCTTGAGCCAGAACACCTTGCCGTTCCAGGTCACGCCCGTCGCGGCCCGCGCCGCCCCGCTGAGCGAGCGGTACACGTCGCCGTCGAACTCGAAGCCGCCGTGTTCGAGGACCCGGCACTCCAGGACGCGGCCGCGGTACTCCCGGCGGAGCACCGTGCCGGCGGGCGGGAGGTTGAGATGGCGCGATTGCAGGCGATTGCGGACGCGAGGCGACGTGCGGGCGCCGGCCTCGGTGGCAGACGGCGGTCGCGTGCGCAAGAAGGCGAAGTCGGCCAGCTCCCGTGCCCGGGCCATCACGGCCTCAGGGTGACCGCTGAACCCCTCGGCGTCGGCCTGGAGCTTCCAGGCGATCCGCTTCACCAGGTGGGGCTTCGAATGCGAGCGCGTCTCCTCGCCCCACACCTCCCGGTAGCGCCGCTGGAGCTCGCGGACCGTCATGGCGCGCAGCTTGTCGATCTCCACTTCGGTGTCGGGGCTCACGCGTTCGCCTCGTTGGCCGTTGCGCTCGACCGCCTGGACAACGAGTCGAGGATCTTTCGTGGAAGGTGGCCTCGAAAGAGCGTCCACGTATCGGCTGGGAGACGCACTAGCTTGACGTAGCGCACCGAGGACCCGTCACGGTTTGTGTGAACTCGATCGAAGCGCTCAAGCTGGAGGAAGCGCCGCGACACGATCCGCCAGCGGTTGTCCACCATCGAACTGTCGCGGACCGCAAGTCCGCTGCGTCCATCGGAGTACTTGTGGACCACGACATGAAGCATAGCTGCGCCATTGGTGTCCCATTCGGGAAACACAATGGTGTGGGGCATCCCAAGTTCAAGTCGGCTCGGGTTACGAATCGGTTCGAGTTGATCGGGCTGCATGAGTCGTTCCTCGCTCTCTTTGGGTACCTCTGATACAGGCTGCCACGGAACAGCTTCAGCTGCAGGAGCTTGGTCTACGGTCATGGTCCTCCTCGCTCAGGGTGTCAACCGTGGGGTTATGGACGCTCGCGTGGGCGGGGACATCAAGTGGTTCCTCTCGCTCGGGAGTGGGAGTCGGCCTAACGGACAAGATGAGCCGGAGATAGCCACGGGCTAGGAGACAAGCCAACGCTCTGAACTGGTCGGGGGACTCCATCATGATGATCCCGCCTCTCTCTTTTCAGCGGACCCATGAAAGGCCCGTGCAAGGCAGCTCAGTCATGTGTTTAAGTACGCGAGACGATGCGGCTGTGACGGAGTGAGCTTTCGGGGCGGATCGGGCCCGCTGGGGACTGAACGACCACTGGGAGGTAAGGTGACCGACGCGAGCAATGAAAGGGGAACGGACACTGAGCACGTTCTCGAGGCCAGCAGGAACCTGTTGGCGTCAATGGATGAGCTTCAGAGGCCGTATCTGGAGTTCCGCCAGACTCCAGAATTCCGGGACTGTCAGACGCAATTGCTGGAGTCCTCGCGACGGGTTCAGCTGTTCGCAGAGTCGATTGCGGCACCAATCACGGAATTGCAGCAGACGGTCCCCCTGTTTTCGATTCCAGGGGGAGAGGTTCTCTCGGAGGCGTGTCGCGCATTTTCAGAGCACTATGCCCCATTGGCAAGTGTCGCGTCGGACCTATGTGGTGCGAAGAACGCGTTTGAGGCTCCTCTTACCCGGGTCAACCCCCTCCGTTTGAAGCGGCTTCCCGATCCCGATGACTTGTTGCTTCGGTCATCCAGCCCCGTTCACCCTCCGCCCATCCTCCCGGTCCAGGCCGAAGAGGACCATCGCGTCTCCGATCCCACTCCCAATCGAACTGACGACGCCATCATCCGTGGGAACGAACACTTGCTCACCAACGAACGACTCCCCGGCCTGATCCTCACCGCTGATTTCCGGGCCGCGTGGTGGGGAACGATGGCATTCTCTTTCCACACCGGGACAGGCTGCAATCTTGCAAGAGATCTGGGACCGAAGTCAGTACGGACCGTGCGATATCAGCATCCACGCGGCCACCGAGTTCTCCGGCTTCAGGAGCAAGAAGGTCCTCTCAGGTCTTTCGGCGATCAGCAGCCTGGAAGTCCTTGATTGGCCCCGGCATCCGTCGCGGCACTGTGCGGTTCTTTCCTCGGCGTACCGACGCCTAGCCCCCTTCATCCCCGCCTGCCTCGGATCCCATTGTAAAGAATTTGCAGCCAATCCCCTGTCACAACGACGTTTAGCGGCGTCACCGATATGTCACCCGAGTTAGTCCCAGCCGTGCCCCGTCTGTCTCCCTCGGCATCGGACATTGCCCCAAGCAGGGGGCGCGACCGCGCTTCCCATCAACAGTCGATGTCCGGAGGTGAGGTCATGAGACGACGGAAGAGCGAGCTGAGTCCGCCACGTCAGAGGCTCGTCGAGCTGATGCAGCGGATCAACTTTGGCCGGATCGAGGCACTCGAACTGCGTGATGGAGAGCCCGTGCTCGATCCCTCCGCTCACATCGTCCGGTCGATCCGACTGGGGATCGCGACGACGACGTCGCGGCCGGAGTCAGGACTGCGCGACTTCGTGCTCAAGGATCGGGTCGTCGACCTGTTCGATCGGATTGATGAGGTCCACACCGGGCAGGTAGACCGGATCGACATCCAGGAGGGCTTACCGGTCCAGATCCAGCTTCGCGGTCTGTAGACGCTTCAATAACCTACTCGACGACGAACCTACCGAATACCGGCGGTCGTGGTGAGCACCGACAGCTCCTACGACCGCCTTCCCCCCCCATGCCGTCGCCGCTCGCCATGCCCCCCGGCTTCAGGGGGAAAGATGGCTGACTCAAATGCAAATCGCGCACCCGACTCCGAAGTTGCACGGATTGTTCGCCGGACGGCGCGGCGACTTCGCCAGACCCGAGACTTCCGTCACGAGGAACTCCAGGAGCTGGAGCAGGAACTGTGGCAGCGCTTCTATCAAGCCAACAGCCGATTCGATGGCAGCCGCGCCTCATGGTCTCGTTTCGCGCGCATGATCCTGCGCTGCGCGGCGGTGTCGATCCTTCGTCACGCCCGGGCCCACCGGCGGGGATCGGCGGAGTGTGCTCTGTAGCCTGGACGCGGAGATCGGGGATGACACGTGGGAGGGCACTCCCACATCGATGGAGGAATACCTGGTCTCCGCGGGACTGCTGGAGGGCGGAGACGGAAGCGAATGGGCAGATCTCTCAATCGATCTGGGTCGGGCACTGGCGGGCGCTCCATCAGAACTGCAAGAGCTGGCGAGACTTCTTCCAGATCACACACTGGTCGAAGCCGCACGCATCTTGGGTGTCCCACGTACGACCCTTCACGATCGTCGTCGCCGATTGGGGGAGTTCCTCGATCGGCGGGGTGTTGGGCCATCGGCCGACGTTTCACGTCGCGATCGCGTACCTAACGTGAAGAGAGCTGATGGAGCCGAGGAGGAAGAATGAGCGTACCAGCGTATCTCTACCGATTCGAGGACTGGGTGGAGCGTCAGCATGTCGACGACTCGCTGTCGCTGGCCATCTTGGCCGCCGAAGGGATCCACGGTGAGAGCCGCGTGAGACTAGCCGAGGTGCCGACCCTCGACTGGACGACCCGAACCTGTTGGGTCGACGCCACGACACCCGTGGGGCGGACCATTGCTCGAGTCCTGACTTGTCTCCTCTCGCGCGAGTTTGGTGATCAGGGGTTCTGTGTCGAACGGAGCGCGACGAGAGCGGAGTGCTCAAGTGGTGAGGGGATGGGTTTCGCCTGGAGGCGGTCCAGCCGTTCTCAGCGAGGCCAGAAGGGATGACCGATGATCGTACTACCGACTGAGAAGACTGCGCCAACATCGGACCTATCGGGGGGTCTCAGCACTGATCTTCGGCCCCGGGAAGATTGGAAAGTCGACCTTCTGCTCGAGAGCGGACGAAGCTGTCTTCCTCGCCACCGAACCCGGACTCAATGCCCTCGAGACCTACCAGGTGCCCGTGACGTCCTGGAGGGAGCTCCTGGCGGCGTGTTCCCTGTTGGCGGAGGGCAAACATCCGTTCAAGACCGTCATCATCGATACGATCGACAACGCGTACCGCATGTGTTCGGTCCACATCTGCGAGAAGCACCAGGTCGAGCATGAGTCCGACCTCAGCTACGGCAAGGGGGTTCTCGCTCGTGAATGGGGAGTTCCACCGAGTGCTGACGCGGATGGCGTTTCTTCCCTATGGGCTCTACCTGGTGTCGCACTCGCAAGAGAAGGAGATCGCGACACGGACCGGTCGCCACTCCCGGATCATCCCGACCCTGCCGGAGAAGGCTCACCAGATCGTGATCGGACTCGTGGATCTGATCCTCTTCTGCGACGTAGAGACGGTTACGGCCCCCGATGGGCAGACCCATTACCGGCGGGTCATCCGGACCAGGCCGAGCGCTCGATATGACGCCGGCGACCGCACCGGCCGTCTCCCCGAGACTCTCTCACTCGACTATGACGTATTTGCAGCGGCGTTCCACCGAGGGGCGGACCCCGCGAGCGTCGTGGTGGGAACTCATGACCAACTCACAGATTGACGCGGACCGAAAGGATGGATCGCCATGACCCAGAGCAATGTCGGCCGGCCGGATCTCTCGCGCTTCGATGGAGCCTATGCCGCCGCACCCACCGGAGATGAGGACATTCCCGATGGCAAGTACCTCGCGAGGATCGAGAACGTGGAGCTGACGACATCGCGGGAGAAGCAGACGCCCATGCTCAAGTGGACGTTGGTCATCACCGGGCCCCAGTTCGTCGGATGCAAGCTCTGGCGATACAACCTGCTCGCAACCGACGAGAACGCCGCGTGGCTGAAGAAGGATCTCCATCGGTGTGATGTCGATCTGGAGAAGCTTTCCGATCTGCCGGACCACCTCCATCGGCTCCTGGATGTTGTCGTGGAGGTAACCAAGCGCACGAGAGGGGAGTTCACGAACGTGTACATCAACCGCCGCGTGAGTGCCGGGGGCGAGGCTGATGCCGGGATGCCGTTCTGATCACGGTCCGGTGATCGTCATCGATACGCGTGAACAGAAACCGTATGCCTTCGACCCAGATCGAGCGCCCACGCTCACTCGGATGCTGCCGGCCGGGGACTACTCCCTGGCCGGACTCGAGGAGGACGTCGCGATCGAGCGAAAGTCCCTCGATGATCTGGTGAACACGGTGATCTGGGAGTGGGACCGGTTCGAGAAGGAGCTCCTGGTGCTCGGCACCTACGACGCCGCCTGCATCGTCGTCGAGGGTGATCTCACCGACATCCGGCAGGGTCGCTACCGGTCGGCCGCCCACCCCAATGCGGTGCTCGGTCGACTGCTCGCGATCCAGCTGCGCCATCGCATCCCGGTGCTGTTCGGCTCGAACCGGGACGCGGCCAGGTGGCTCGTTGAGACCTACCTCCGGCGGTATCACCGCGAGCGTGTGGCCGTGGAGGGAAGACGATGACTGAGAGCACGTGCACCCATGCCCTGATGTGTGCGGACCGTGGATGGCGGATCTTTCCGCTGGCGCCGGGCACGAAGATACCGGTTCCGGGATGCCACTGGCCAGAAGAGGCAACGCGGGATCCGGTGGTGATCGCCCGGTGGTGGGAGACCTCCACCCACCCCAACTACGGGGTGGTCACCGGGCAGATCAGCGGTATCTTCGTCGTGGACATCGACCGCCATGGGCAGGACGACGCGGAGTCAGGGGTAGCGGATGGCCTGGTCAGTCTCGGCCTCTTGGAGGCCGAGCATGGTGAGGTCCCGCCGACCTTGACGGTGCGCACGCCCAGCGGTGGAGTGCATCTCTACTTCCAGTATCCCGAGGGCGGCGTGGCGAACTCGGTCGGGAAGATCGGTCTCAGCATCGATGTCCGTGGCGACGGGGGTTATGTCGTCGGTCCAGGATCGGTCGTGGGCAGCGTTCCATACGCCATCATTGATCGGTGGCGTGGATGACCCTCACCGAGGTTTGGATCGCCGACGCACCGGTGTGGTTGATCGAGCGGGCCCGGGGCATAGCCAAGACGTCCCCTGTGACTCCGCCGCGACTCTCGAGCAACGTCAAGACGGTGGGCGAGATCATGACCGAAGCCGGTCGCCTCGAGGGTTTCAAGGAGACCGAGCCGGGCAAACTGACCGGGTGCTGCCTCTTTCACGAGGACCGGCATCCGTCCGCGGTGATCTGGTTGGGCGACGGCGAGGACCTCGGAACCTACCACTGCTCGGCGGGCTGCGGATCGTTCGGGGCGAAGGGGCTAGCGAGGCGGCTGGGGGTTCCCTTCTACAAGCGCCGTGTGGCCGGAGGGCTGAGGGGCGGCGCACCGAAGCCGACGTACCTTCTGGACGATGTCGGCAACGCCGAACGCCTGGTGGATCGGTTCGGGGACCGGATCCGGTACTGCCCCCAGCGCAAGATCTGGCTGCTCTGGACGGGGAGACACTGGCAATGGGACGAGGCCGAGCACATCTACGAGTACGCTCGGCGGGCGGTGACGGCGATCTTCGATGAAGCGCGTGACTGCAGCGACGATGCCCGTGCCAGCCAGCTCGCCAAGCACGCCGCGCGCTCCCGTAGTCACAAGTCTCTCCAGCACTTGATCGCCCAGGCGGCCACGATGGGGTCAGTGGGGATCGCGCTCACCGATCTCGACCCCGATCCCTGGCTCTTCAACCTCGAGAACGGCACGATCGACCTCCGGACCGGCGAGCAGCGTGCCCACGACCCCACCGACTACATCACCAAGATCGCCCCGGTCCGCCATGACCGCGATGCCGATGCCCCGCGCTGGCGCCAGTGCCTCACCGAGATCTTCGATGGTGACGAGGAGACGATCGCCTTCTTCCAGCGGTGGGTTGGGTATGCCATGACTGGCGTTGTGCGTGATCACGTTGTCCTCATCGCCTACGGGACGGGTCGGAACGGCAAGAGCACGGTCTTCGAGCGGTTGCGGGACGTGTGGGGGGACTACGCGGTGGCAGTGCCTTTTGGCGCCTTCACCGAGAGCCGCTATCGCGATGACACCGGTGCACGGCCCGATATCATGCGCATGCGCGGCGCCCGCATGATCACCACCTCCGAGGGTGCGTTCGGAACCTACCTGGACGAGAGCACGATCAAGCGCCTCAGCGGAGGCGACCACATCTATGCCCGCGGCATGCGCGAGAACGGGGGCGAGTTCCAGGTGGTCGGGAAGTGCATTCTTCAGACCAACCACCGGCCGCTGGTCAAGGGCACCGACGTCGCCCTCAAGTCCCGCCTACGGCTCTTGCCCTTCACGGTGAGCTTCGAGGGGCGCGAGGACACCGAGCTGCCCGAGAAGCTGCGCGAGGAGCTGCCGGGGATCCTCAACTGGGCGCTCCAGGGATGTCGGCAGTACCTCGAAACCGAAGGCGTTGGGGTATGTGCGGCGGTGGAAGCCACCACCCGTGACTACTTCACCGACATGGACGTGATCCAGGCTTTCCTCGACGAGTGGGTGGTGGTGGGCCATGAGATCGTGTTCGGCGATCTCTACGAGGCGTACCGCCATCACTGCCAGGAGTCCGGCACCTACCCGCTCTCGGGGCAGCGCCTCGGAGAACGCCTCACCGAGAAGGGGATCGGCAAGCAGAAGCGCGGGGGGCGGTCGTATCGCACCGGTATCGTGCTCGCGAAAACCGTTCCGCGGGAGGAGTCGGCTCGATGATCACGCAATACCTACCGAGGTCCACGTACCAGCGCTGTGCCGGGCCGGGTGATGGTCGCAACGGTGTCATGAGTATCCTGGGCGACGAGCAGGAGCGTCGCGGAGTGCCGCAACCCGTCATGAGTGTCCTGCAAAAGGGGGGAGAGCATGACACCAAGGACGCTCAGGGCCCATTTACCTATAGACCTCTATACCTCTCTCTATGGGATCTATACCTAAACCACCCTCAGTTGTCCTATCTGTCATGGGGGCGGCACGGGGCCCGATCTGGAGGCGGGGCATGAGGCGCTATCGTGGAGCCCGCTCGCTCTGGTCCGCCCTCCCGGCCTACCTCGGCGGCAAGCGCCGCCTCTGCCCGATGATCTTCCGGGAGCTCGATCGCGTCCTGCCCCGGGGCCAGTGGCCCGGCCTGCGATTCCTCGACGGGTTCCTCGGCGGGGGGGCGGTGTCGCTCTACGCCAAGGCCCAGGGGTTCCAGGTCCACGCGATCGACATCGCCGATCGTTCGATCGTCGTGGGCAACGCGCTCATCGCCAACTCGCGCGCGCAGCTCGTGAAGGCCGACATCGTCCGCGCCCTGTCCCGCGACCGGTCGCGCCCGGGCCGCATCGAGACCGAGATGGTCCCGGCGGTCTTTCCCGTCAACGTCGCCCGGTTTCTCGACGGTGCCCTGGCCGAGGCCGCGTCGGCGGACGATCCGGCTCACGCGGCACTTTTGAGGCTCCTCGTCATCAAGGTCGCCATGCTGGCACATCCGATGGCGCAAGTGAGGCCGGGCACGGCTCACCGTATGGCCACCGGCGAGTACGAGTCGATCACCGAGAGCTGTGTGAAGACGTACGTCGACGCGGCTCGGCTGACGACCCCAGCCCGGCTCTGGCGCGTGGCCGAGGCGATCAACGCCGGCGTCTTCGGCGGTACGGGCCGGGTGTGGCAAGGGAGCGCGCTCGATCTTCTCGACGACGTCGAGGCCGACGTCGCGTACTTCGATCCGCCGTACCCCGGGACGACCCCCTACGAGCGGGAGTACCGGACGCTGGATCGGATTCTCGGGGACGAGCGCTCGGAGATCAGCGCCTTCAGCCGGCGTGGCGGCGTCGGACTCCTCGACGAGCTCCTGGACCGATCGCGGCACATCCCCGTCGTGCTGCTCTCGTGCGGGAACGCTGAGATCACGCTCGCGGAGCTCGAGGCGAGAATGCAACGGGTCGGTCGTGACGTCCGCGGGCTGGAGATCCCCTACGCGCACAAGGCCAGCGTCGCCCGGGCGTCGGTGCGCGAACGCAACCGCGAGCTGCTCGTGATCGGGGTCGATCCCGCGGCAAACCCGGAATCTCGCGCCACCCGTGCCACCCGTCTGACGGCGGAGGTCCTCCGATGACCAGCGCACCGCGTCCCCCCGAGACCCGCATGATTCCGCTCGGGAACCTCCAGCCCCACCCGCTCAACGCGAACGTGATGCCAGAGGACCTTCTGGCGAAGCTGACCACGCACATCAAGCGTACCGGTCGCTACCCGCATCTCATCGTGCGTCCCCATCCCACCGAGCCCGGCCGCTATCAGGTCCTCGACGGGCACCACCGGATCCGGGCGCTGGAGCAGCTCGGGCACACCGACGCCCGATGCGACATCTGGGACGTGAACGATCACGAAGCCAAGCTCCTCCTCGCCACGCTCAACCGACTCGAGGGCGACGATATACCCGTTCGCCGAGCCCAACTCCTGCATGAGCTCCTCGGCGAGATGGGGTCTGACGACCTGGCCGGACTGGTGCCCGAGACCGGCGGGGAGATCGCCGACCTGCACCGCCTCCTGGAGTTTCCCGAAGATGACATTGTCGCGGAGCTCTCCGCAAACGCGGACGAGGAGGAGAAGCGACTGCCGCGGGTGATGACGTTCGTCGTGCTACCTGAGCAAGCGCTGGTGATCGAAGAAGCGGTCGAAGCCGCATCGGATGGCATCTCCGGTCGCGACCGCAAAGCGCGAGGCCTCCTGAACCTCGCCCGTCACTACCTCGAGGTGTACCGTGGCGAAGAAGCCGACGATCCAATCGAAGCGTCGTGAAGCGCGACGGATCTATCTGACCGGCGAGTGTGACTCGAACGCCGAGATCGCGCGACGTCTCGAAGTCAAACCTCACACCGTCGGCCGCTGGCGCAAGGACGAGGCGTGGGACGACCTCCGCCTGAAGGTGGATCGTCGTGCCGCCGAGCAGATGGTCGAGAAGCTCGCCGGTGAGCGAACGACCCTGAACCTCCGCCACTACAAGTTCTGGGATGTGTTGCTCGGCCACGTCGGCACACTCCTGGGGAAGAATGACGGGTTCGACGTCCGCGAACTCGAACGGATCGGCATGGTCGTCGACCGAGCCCAGAAGGGACAGCGGTTGGCGCGAGGGCTTTCGCTCTCGGGAGAGAACGAGGAGCAGATCCGAGCGCAGGCCGATGCGGAGGCGCGCGAGCTCGTGGATGCCTTCGTTGAAGCGGTCACGACGCAGGTCGAGGACGAGACCGTTCGCGACCGGATCCGTGAAGCCGTCCTCGAACGGTTGCCGGGAGCAGACGCCAACGCGAAGTCGGGCACATGAGCCGGCAACTGCCCTACGTGCGCTCGCGTCTCATGGAAATGGCATCGCCCGCCACGCGCAGTCAGACGACGCCGCTGGCCGAGTGGGCATTGCGGCGCATTCGGCTCGACGGCCGTCCGTTCGCGTTCGAGGGGCACGCGTACCTGCGGGCTATCTACGACGACACCTCACCGCACGTCGTTCTGATGAAAGCAGCCCAGATCGGCGGTAGCACCTGGGCGATCCTCCGAGCGCTCCACGCGTGTCTGGCCGGGCTGAACGTCATCTACTTCTTTCCGACGCGAAGCGACGTCATCGACTTCTCGAAGTCCCGGGTAAAGCCGCTGCTCGAGGAGAACCCGTTTCTCTCGACGAACCTCCGCGATACCGACACCGCGGGACTGAAACGCATCGGCGCCGCCCATCTCTACTTTCGCGGCATGAAGAGCGCCGTCGACGTGAAGTCGGTGCCGGCGGACATGGTGGTGTTCGACGAGCTGGACGAGGCATCGCCTGATGCGAAGACCCGGGCGCTCGAGCGACTGAGCCATTCCTCATACAAGCGCGTGATCGAGCTTTCGAATCCCTCGATCCCTTCCTACGGGATCGACGAGTCCTTTCAACGAAGCGATCAGCGACACTGGACCCTGAAGTGCCCCGGCTGCGGTGAATGGACCTGTCTCGACACCGCGTTTCCAAAGGCGCTCGGTCAGGACGTGTCCGTCATCCGTGAGCGTGAGAGCGGCGGCTTCTACCGAGCGTGCCCCGCTTGTGGCGGCGAGCTGGATCCCGAAGCCGGGGAGTGGGTCGCGAGGTACCCCGATCGCCCGATCCATGGTTATCGGATCTCCCAGCTGTTCTCACCCATGATCGATCCCGGTGAGATCCTGCGAGAGTACCGACGCACGCGCTTCCCGGAGAGGTTCTACAACCTGAAGATCGGGATCGCGTGGGTGGATCGAGCCAACCGACTTCACCCCGATGAGGTGCTGGCGCTTTGCCGCGATGTGGGCATGAGCGCGAACAGCGAGGACGCCTGTGTCATGGGGGTCGACACGGGCAAGGCGCTACATGTGGTCATTGGCGCGACACTGGAGACCGACGGCGGCGGGCAACGCATCGTCCATATCGATATCGTCGATGACTTCGCCGAGCTCGACGTGCTCATGGAGCGGTTCAACGTCTGCCGCTGCGTCATCGACGGACTCCCCGAAACCCATGCGGCCCGTGCGTTCGCACGTCGATACCCTGAGCGGGTGTACCTGAACTTCTTCAACGAGAACCAACGAGGCATGCCTCGCTGGGATGAGGAGAGCTTCACCGTCCAGGAGAACAGAACCGAGGCGCTGGATGCGTCGCGCCGCGCGTTTCGGGATCGCGAGGTCCAGCTGCCGCGGCGAAGTCCGATCCTGGAAGAGTTCGCGGAGCATCTCTCGTGCGACGTCAAGCAACTCGTCGAGAATGAAGAGACCGGCGCGCAGAGCTACCGGTACGTACGGACCGGGCCGAACCACTTCAGCATGGCGTTTACGTACGCGTGGCTCGCCTTTGAGATGGAGCGCAGAGGTGGTGGCTCGCAGATGAAATGGATACCCGTGAAGTCGCTCCTCAGCTTCGACGACGATTGCACGTTCCAAGGGCTCTGGAACGAACCGTTTTGACTCGACTCGCGTGGGAACGCGGGACGCATGGCTGCTGGTTCGGTGTGACGTGGGTGCCGAAGCCGGGCCCGTATACATGTGGCGTCAGCGACTGCCCAACGAGAATCGAGGAGTCTGAAACGCGGCAGGCTCCGAAAAGGTCCGCCGCGGAGTCGGGTGTTTCGCCCAAGGAGATGTCCGGCACGCGGCATGGCCCCCGCCGAAAGCGGCCCGTGAGCGGCATGCCTGAAGGCCGAACCGGTCGAAAAACGGCACGGTATGACGCGTCTCCCGACGCGGCGAGTTCCCGTAAGTCTTTTGTCAGCAAGCACAAGGGGCGCTGACGGCAGTGCTCGGTGCGGACGAGTGCCGCGCGAAACCTCCCGAAACCTGCCGCTTGGCTGCCGCTCGTCTGCCCAAGAGCATCGCTGAACGCCCAGCGAGGCTCTCTGTCGTCATTCGACACGGAAACGATTATATGGCTTGCGGTTACGGTGGGGGCGACTCGCGCACGGATTGCTATGGAGACCCCTGTCGCACTGTCGCACCAGCTCGAAGGCGTGCGTCCCCCACCGGGATCGGCGGTAGACTCACCGGACCATTCCACACTAATAGGGGGGTAGCGATGCGTTGGTCCGCCAAGTCTTTCGCGTTCGTCGGGCTGGGCGTGTTCGCCCTGGTTGCAAGCTACGTGCTCGGGTCTCGCGATCCGTTGTGGCTGAGCCCGGAGGGCTAGCGACCCCGTGTGTCGGCATCGCGGCCGTTCTTGAGCCGGGTTCTAGCCACGGACCCTTGAGCTCGTATCTAGTGTTTGCCGCCTTCGAAAACGGAGACGTGTGGCGACGGAGGACGGATGGCCCTACTTACGATTGGGATTTCATGCCACCTTCTGGGGCGTACGCGCGAAGAGTGGGGTGGCGAACGCGCCGAGGAGCTGACCTTTTTTGACTCGAGGCGCCTCGCGGAGTGCCTCGATGTCTCTCTCACCAGGGTCACGAAGACCTTGAAGGCGGCAGAGCAGAAACTCCGATCGCACCGTCAGGCGCTCGTACGCGTGGTACGCGATGTAGAGGAGCCGCTGGGGATCGTCGCCAGAAGCTCCAAGATGCAACACGTCGTGGAGCTGGCACGACGCGTGGCGAAGGTGGATGCTACGATACTCATCACCGGCGAGAGCGGAGTGGGCAAGGAACGGATCGCGCGTCTCGTCCACGACGAGTCAACGCGCGCCGCGGGACCGTTCATCGCCGTCAACTGCGGTGCCATCACGGAGACGCTCCTCGAGAGTGAACTTTTCGGGCACAAGCGGGGCGCGTTCACTGGGGCCGCTTCGGACCGGCCTGGGCTGTTCGAAGCGGCCAATCACGGAACGCTGCTGCTGGACGAGATCGGCGACGTCTCTCCGGGCATGCAGGTCAAGCTCCTGCGGGTGCTTCAGGAGAGGGAGATCCGTCGGGTCGGGGAGAACAAGAGCCGACCGGTGAACGTGCGCGTTCTGGCCGCCACGAACCGCGACCTTGCCCACGGCGTTGCTGAAGGTACCTTCCGGCAGGACCTCTATTACCGGCTCAAGGTCGTCGACCTGTACGTTCCGCCGCTCCGCGATCGCAGGGACGACATCCTGCCGCTCGCCCGGCTGCTGCTCGCGGATGCGGCGGTTCGGATGGCTCGCGGGATCACGGGCCTCGCCGCAGGTACCGCCGATCAGCTGCTGCGCTATGCGTGGCCAGGCAACGTACGCGAGCTCGAGAACGCCATGGAGCGCGCTGTCGCGCTTGCGCGCGGGGATCGCGTGGATCTCGTCGATCTGCCCGAGGAGGTCCGTCAAGCGTTCCCCAAGCCGGTCGTCAGCGAGGGAACGGTGCACCCGCTCAGTGACATTGAAAAGGAGTACATCCTTGCCGTGCTCGAGCTGAACCGTGGAAACCAGACGCGCACAGCGGAGCAGCTGCAGATCGGCTCGGCGACGCTGTACCGAAAGCTCAAGAAGTATGGCGTGATCCGCGGTAAGCGTGCGGGTTCGTAGGTCATCGCACTGAGGATCGAAACCATGCAAGTCGGCGCCGCATTTCTTGCTTGCCGAGTCAGCGCTCGACTCTGCCCGGATCTTCGGCGGTCAACCCTAGTCTCGGGATCGAAGCGACCTTGCTCTAACACATGTGGTCTATCCCTCCCTCCAGTGCAGGGTGACTGCTGCGAATGCCGCCCAGGATGCACCGTCTCTTCCTGTGACCGCACACACAGTCTTCGAGAGTAGTCCCGTGCTCGACATCGTCCTGGTCTACTCGCTCATAGTGATCGCCCTGGTTCTCTTCGTCTCCGAGAAGTTCCGGGCCGATCTCGTCGCCATTCTCGTCATGGGCACACTGATGGTCATCGGAGTGCTCCGACCCGGCTTCCTCACCGTGGAGGAGGCGGTATCCGGTTTCAGCAACCAGGCGACGGTGACGATCGCCGCCATGTTCGTTCTCGGCAACGGGCTCGTGAAAACCGGCGTCGTTCGCGCCATCGGCCACCGGCTGATCGATCTCGCTGGCGGCAGCGAGGGTCGCCTCTTCCTCGTGCTCATGACGACCGCCGGCCTGGTCTCGGCGTTCCTCAACAACACCGCCGCCGTCGCGGTGTTTCTGCCGATTACGCTGAGAGTCTGCCGGCAGTATCGCATCAGCCCCTCCCGTTTCCTCATGCCGCTCTCTTTCATCTCCATCGTGGGCGGGACCTGCACCGTGATTGGTACGTCGACGAACATCCTTGTCAGCTCGATGTCCGCGGGGGCCGGGCTCGGCGAGTTCGGGATGTTCGAGCTGACGAAGCTAGGCGGGATCTTCTTTCTCGTAGGGCTCTTGTATCTCACTCTCGTCCGGCACCGCCTACTCCCCGGCCGTACCGATGCCCACGACCTCACAAAGAAGTACCGGGTGGACGACTATTTCACACTACTCGTCCTGGACCAGAAGTCGTCCCTCGTACAGCGCACGCCGGCCGAAGCTCAACTCGATCAAAGGTACGACGTGACGGTACTCGAGATTCATCGCGGGGAGGAGCGGATCTGGACGGACCTTCGGGATACAAAGTTCCACGACGGCGACGAGCTCCTCGTGCGCGGCTCGGCCCAGAACATCGTGGAGATGACCGGTTCCGAAGGAGTCTCCATTCGCGCCGATGTCAGGTACGCCGACCAGAGTCTCACGACCGAGGAGACGATGCTAGCCGAGGCCATCATCGCACCGTCGTCACGGCTGATCGGACGCACATTGGGGGCGGCGAACTTCCGGCGTCGACACGGAGTCGTCGCGCTGGGCATCCGCAAACACGGGCAGACGATCCGGAACAAGATCGGCAGTATCCGGCTCGCTGCCGGCGACTCGCTCCTGATCCAGGGAAGGCGCGCGGCTGTCGAAGCACTCGTCGACGATCCGAGCTTTCTCGTGCTGGAGGAGCTGGAGATACCGCCAGACCGGCGACACAAGGCACCGCTCGCTCTCACGACGATCGGACTGGTGGTCGCACTTGCCGCTCTCGGGATCATGCCGATCGCAGCGTCAGCGATCACGGGCTGCATTCTCCTGGTCCTCGGAGGGTGCATCAAGCTGCAGGAGGCTTACGACTCCATCGACTGGTTCGTGATCTTCATGCTGGCCGGCCTGATTCCGCTCGGCATCGCCATGGAGAGAACGGGCGCCGCCTCAATGATCGCTGAGGGCATTCTCGCACTGACCCGCGGCCTTGGTCCGGTGGCGGTCGTGTCGGTGTTCTATCTCGTGACGACCATCTTCGCCTCGGTGATGTCTCACAACGCGGCTGCCATCCTACTAGTTCCAATCGGCATCGCCACTGCGCTGGAGATGAGTGTGAGCCCGCTACCGATCCTGCTCGCAATCACGTTCGCCGCTTCCTCCGCACTCAGCACACCCTTCGGCTATCATACGAACATGATGGTCTACGGTCCCGGAGGCTACAGGTTCACCGACTATCTCAGGGTCGGTGTGCCCCTGAACCTCTTGCTCTGGGCCGTGGCCTCCTTCCTGATCCCCCTCGTGTGGCCCCTGCGGTAGTAGATAGATCCAGTCGCTCGATGTTCGACGATGGGGGGCGACCATCAAGTCGTGACCTCACCGCGCGCGCCCTTGTCGGCCGACGCGGTGCGAGGGGTTCCGCGGCGCGGAAACATCGTCTTGCCATCCGGCGCCCACGGAGAGAGTGTCCTCGTCGCGGGCTGTCGTCGCACGCAACGTCTGGACCCGATGTCCGGCCCGATGAGCAAAGCGTCGACGCCGCGTCCTCGTATGCAACTCGCTACGCGGAACTGCTCGCACCGGAGCCTGGATACGAGAGGCCGACGGGACTCGCTTCGCTCAAGGCGACGAGGGTCTCGCTGAGGAGCTGTTCGCGTCATCCAACTCTCTTACGGTCACACTCGGCGCCTGGGGTTGACAGTGACTTACGTCCCACGTGACCATTGTGCCCCGCAGCAGACCACGACGATCCGATCGCGGTATCCGGTGCTGGCCGCCATCGGCCGTTGACCCGGAAAGAGAAGTTCCCCGCCAGGGTCAGCCTGGGCTCGCAGCGCCGCCACACGTTCCGCAATACCCGGAGGAAGATCCTGCGCAGGGAGTAAAACTCCTCCACGCACGCACGCATCTCGCCACGAAGTTCATCCGGGCCCAGAAGCCGATGGTTGACCACTGGATGGTTCAACGTGTAGAGCTGCCAATCCTGAGGGAAATCGGTGGCCGCTACGCCGCCGTCTCTTTCCATCCTGTCCCAGAGGCGAGTTCCCGGCAGGGGCGTTAGGTACAGGACGTTCAGGAAATCTAGACCGTAGTGCTGGGCGGTCTCGGCAATGCGTCGCCCGATTCCCGGGCGATCAACCTCGAGCCCGAGGATGAACGATCCCGCGACCGTGATGTGATGACGTTGGATGCGTCGGACGGATGCCCGAAAATCCTGGCTGCGGTGGAGGTTGTACTTCTTGTGTACTTCCCTCAGGCCATCCTCGGTGATCGACTCGAAGCCGATGAACGCACCGATGCAGCCAGCCCGGCGAGCCAGTGTGAGCAGCTCCTCGTCGTCGGCGATGTTGATCGTCGCCTGGCAGAACCAGCGCTTGTCGAGGCTGGCATCGATCATTGCACGGAACAGGTCCTTGGCACGAGCGATGTGGTCCCGGCGGGTGCCGATCAGGTTGTCGTCGACGACCAGAACGTATCGTTCCCGGATCGACCGGAATTCCGCGACCACGTCGGCGATCGGTCGACGCCTGTACTTCCTTCCGTTGAAGGCACTGACGCTGCAGAAGCTGCAATCGAGTGGGCATCCACGCGTGGTCTGGATTGCCCCGAAGTAGTACCCGTCGGGAAGGAGGTCATGTCGGGCCGCGGGGGTGTGCTCGATGGGCTCGAGCGTCCCGCTGTATGTCGGTTTCAGCTTGCCGGCTGCCGCGTCCTCGAGCACCTCGGCCCACACGCTTTCGGCTTCCCCGATCACCACGGAATCCACCCACTCCTCCGCCTCTTCCCGACGGAACGTGGCGTGGATGCCCCCCATCACCACGGGAACGCCCCGGGATCGGAATTCCGCGGCGATCTCATAGGCACGTGGTGCCTGCGACGTGAAGGCGGTCACACCGACCAGGTCCGGGCGAGGCAATCGAGCGTAGTTCGGCGTATGAACGTTCTCGTCGACGACCGTGATGCCCCACTTGTCTGGCGTGAGTCCGGCCAGGACCAGCAATCCCAGGGGCTTCCAGACTCGGTAGCGGTTCCAGGGATTGCGCTTGTCGTGGAGCCGGGTGAGTGGGTTGCGTGGGTTGATCAAGAGCAGTCGCAGGGTATCGCCTCGGCTTCTGTCTTTTTGATCGATCATGGCTTGTTGCTCTCCCGGAGCAGCAGAACGATCCGTCCCCGATCGGTCAGACTTCCCGACCGGACGAACACAGCGCTGCCGCCGGACGCCAGCAACCGTTCGATCACTGCGTCAACGGCGTCGTCGCCCTCGTCCCGGATGTCCACGTCCGGGGAAATCGCAGGCGGCTGGGACACCGTCACCAGACTCCCTCGGACGCGGAAATCCTCTTCCACCAGTAACATCCCACGGGTGCCGGCAGCCGCGGCCGCGGCGACCGCATCAAGCCCGGAGGCCAAGTGTCCGTCGCGCGAACAGCGGTCCAGGTCATGCATCCTCGATCGACCACGGAGGACATGGCCTCCTTGATCACGGGCCAGACCATCTGGCCCAGGTCACCGTCACGGGCTTGGGAACGATCGCCCTTCACCCGCCCGATCAGCGCCGTCCCATGCGTCGTCACGAGGTCGAATGCCGACTGGAGTTCCTCGTCGCCCACGAGAATCAGCCCCAGTCGTTCACGCGAGTCGTAGTAGTCGAAGCAACGATCCACCATGCGTACGTGTGCGTGAAGATCATCTCGGAGTCTGGCCGCCGGCGCGCCGATCGCGTGCTCGACCGGGAAGCCCTGGTTGTCCACGCGGATCAGCGCGTCACGGAACGCCTCGTAGAGCACCGATCGCTCGGTGCCCAGCGACAGCACGTAGTAATGGGTACTGAGCAGCATCCAGGCACTAGCTCCCCTCTAGCTGTAGCGTAGGGGAGCGGCCCGGACCGGACCATCGGTCGCAAGAATGAAACTGGGACTAGTTCGAAAGGTGGGGATTGCCGATCACACCCGTCACCCGGTTTCTTTCCCCCGGACGAACGCGGCGATCTGAAGGCGCGAATGCAGAGTGAGCTTCTCGAGGATGTTGTGGACGTGGCTCTTGACAGTGTGCGTGGCGATGT
>CBDCYW010000011.1:0-13778 GCA_965224245.1 Candidatus Eiseniibacteriota bacterium
ATGTCCTTTCGGATCTTGATGAGTGCCTCGATGACTGCGGCCGAGTCGATGAGCCGGTTGTGGTACTTCTGGAGCGTCTCTTCGAGCATCTCCCGGAAGGACCGGGCTCGGGCAACGTTGTTCCGTGTCCTGAGCTTGATGGCGTCCCGGACGAGCTGCTCGAGGAGCTTAAGGCGAAGGTTCTCATGCGGCCTGTTCTTGAAGGTCTGAAGGAACCCCTCATCGAGGATCGAGATGTCCGGCTTCTCGATCCCTGCGGCGCTGAAGATGTCGACCACGCCGGCGGTGTCCACGGTGTCGTCGACGAGGTCCCGGACTGCACGGTCGAGCTCGCGCCGCGGCACGCTCTTTCCGGGGAGTGCTTTCGAGATCTGCTTCCGGACCCGCTGGTAGAAGATCACTTCGTCCGCGTGTTTCCGGCAGTCGTCGAGGTGCTTCACGAGAAGGAATGCGGAGGTGAGCCGTAGCTCGGCCTGGAGGAAGTGCGAGCGGAGCTCGTCGTCCTCCGCGATGTGGCCATAAGCGAGCGCGTAGAGGTCCTCCATCTCGATTCGGCTCATGGTGCGCCACCCGGCGTAGTCCCCGCCCTCAGGCATGAGGGCACGGACCTGCTCGAGGCACTCGAAGAAAAGCGGCCGGGCCGTGTCCTCGATGTCGGGTGCGGGCTCGCCGGAGCCGCCGCCCTTCGTGTAGCGGCTCGTGGCTTCCTTCAGCTCATCGGCGATCCCGATGTAGTCCACAACGAGCCCATGGGGCTTGTCGCGGAAGACCCGGTTCACGCGGGAAATCGCTTGGATCATGCTGTGCCCGCGCATGGGCTTATCGACGTAAAGCGTGTGGAGACAAGGGATGTCAGTACCGGTGAGCCACATGTCGCAGACGATGACGATCTGGAGCGGGTCCTCGTGGTCGATGAGACGCTGCTTGATGGCGTCCCGCTGGGCCTTGGTCGTGAGGTGCCCAGCTTCGCTCCATTCCGGGGGGTCCTCCGAGAGGTTCCCGGTCATGATGACCTTGACCTCGGGGCAGTTGGGGAGGGCCGTGAGTGCTTCGTAGAGCCTGACGCAGTTCTCCCGCGTCATGCAGACCACCATGGCTTTGCCCTTCAGGGTCTCGGTGCGGTCGAGGAAGTGAGCGAGGAGGTCCTCGGCGAGGTCGGCAAGTCGCTCCTTGGTGCCGGCCGCCCGGGCGAGTGCTGCCCAGCGGCTCTTTCGGCGCTCGAGCTCCGAGGGGTCATGCCCTTCGGCGAGCTCCGCAAGCGCGCCGTCGACGTCGGCTTGCTTCAAGTGGAGCTTCACCTGCCTTGCTGAGTAGTAGATCGGCACCGTGGCGCCGTCGTCCTGGGACTGCTTGATATCGTAGGTGTGGATCTGGTCCCCGAAGACCTCGTACGTGTCCGCAGCGCTGAAAGAGATGGGGGTCGCGGTGAACCCAAGGCGGCGTGCGTTCGGGAGAGCGTCTGCGAGGTAGCGTGCGTAGCCCTCTTTGAAGCCGTACTGCGAGCGGTGGGCCTCGTCGGCAATGATGAGGATATTGTCCCGCTCGGAAAGGACGGGGTGGGTGACCTCGCCCTCGTCGGTCTTAAGACGGAACTTCTCGATGGTCGTGAAGATGACCTCCCCGCCTTCGGTCTTGAGGAGCTCCCGGAGGTCGTCCGTGCTCTCAGCCTGCTTCACCTCCCCGACGAGCGCCCGGGCAGCCACGAACTGGTCGTGGAGCTGGTCGTCCAGATCGGTCCGGTCGACCTGGATGACGAAAGAGGGATTCCCAAGGGTCTTCTCGCGCCGGAGAATCCCCACGAGGAAGAGCATGGAGAGCGACTTCCCGGAGCCTGTCGTGTGCCAGATGACACCCACCCGCTTGTCGCCCCCGTTTGTCATGGTGTCGAGGGTCTTCTCGACGGCGAGGCGGACCGCAAAGTACTGGTGGTAGCGGGCTCCCTTCTTCGTGATGACGCCCTTCACCTCTTCGAAGACGATGAAGTTCCGGATGTACTCAAGGAGCCGGTCCTTCCGGAAGAGACCCTCGACAAGCGTCTTCATGGTTCCGGTGGTTGTCGGTTCGATGGCGAAGCCGTCGATGGAGACCCACGGCGCAAACCACTCCATGGAGGAGGTCCACATGCCGTGGAGAGTCGTCACCCCGTCGGAAACGACGGTGATGGCGTTGTAGTCAAAGATCTGCGGGATGTCGTTCCGGTAGTGCTGGATCTGGTTGAAGGCGTCGTCGACGGTCGGCTTCTCCGAGTAGGGGTTCTTGAGCTCGAAGAGGACAAGGGGGAGCCCATTCACGAAGATGATGACGTCCGGCCGGCGGTCATTCTGGGGGCCTCGGATAGGGAGCTGGTTCACGACAGCGATGTCGTTGTTCTGGGGGGCGTCCCAATCGACGGCGTAGATGTGTTCGTGGGTGACCCGGCCATCGGGAAGCTCGACCCGGAGCTCGAGGCCGCGGGTGAGAATGCGGTGGAAGTTCATGTTCCGGCGGAGTGTGTCGGCGCCCTCGGGGCGGGCGAACTGCCGGACGGCGTCGTCGAGTGCGGCCTCGGGAAGGTCGGGATAGCGACGGGTTAGGTAGGTTCGCAGGGTGGGGCGGAGGACCACTTCTTCGTGGTCGCGCGCCATCTCCTCGCCGTGCTCGTAGCGGTAAGCAAGGAGCTCGAGGCGCTCGATGGTCGTCAGCTCGAACTCGGTCTCAGTTCCTCGTTCGCGGCCCATGCTCAGACGGCCTCCTCAACGAGGTTTTCGGCCTGGCGGACCCGGATATCGCCGGAGAGAAGGCGCGGAAGTAAAGTCCTGTGAAGCGCCGTCAGGGTGCGCGTTTCCGCGGCGTGGGTTGCGAAGCAGTCCTCAACGCGACGTGCAACGCGAGTGAGATGGACCCGGATTCGATCGGGGGGAATCGCGAAAGCGTACCGGGCCATGTCATGCCATGATGTTCGGGGTTGGCGTGTCCCCCCAGCCGTCCCGTCAGCGTAGTCCACGAACTCTCGGCTTGAGAGCGTGCCAAGCAAGAGTCCAAAGTCGTGTTCCTGCTTGGCGGCGACAACCACAACGTCGGTGGAACAGATCCCGTCACAGAGAGCTACGCCGACCTTGTGGAAGTACGGACGCAGCTTGCCGAACAGTACTTCTCCACGCCGGAACTCCCACTTGGCGCTAGTGACTGCGGCTGCCTCGCCCCAAGCGTCCAGCACGATAGATCCCTTGGGTAGATGCTCCAAGCCAATGTATGGCGTACTGGGCACGACCGCGGTGGGGTCCGCCTTGCGCCGCGGGTTATCGGCGATGTCTCCGACAGTACCCGGTTCCCACCCAGCCGGCACGGGCCCGAGCGTGGAGTCCTCGAAGCGATCGGGGAACAGCGCCGCCACCTCGTCAGTCAGGTGGGGGGGGCGGCGACCCTCGCTCTTCGCTACGACAGGGTCGAAGTCTACGAACCAGGACCGGAAAATGGCTTGGCACGTCGTTTCGAGTGTCTCGTTAAGCTGCCGATTGGCCTCGATCTTGTCGTCCAGGGCTCCGAGTACGGACGCAATCGCGCGCTGTGTGGTGATCGGAGGGACGACGACGGGTAACTGGCGTTGTGCTGTGATGCCAAGGTACGCTCGCGTCGATCCTGAGTTTGCCCAGGCGTCGAATAGAGCTTGGAAGTCGTACGAGTCGAAATAGATACGAAGATAGCTCGGATTGAGGAACTCGTGGTCCAGCACACGGTAGTACGTAACCTGCGGTGTGAGTACAAGATAGTCTTCCGGTATCTCTCCGACAATGGCTGTGCGCCCAATGGTTCCTTTGTGAGAGATCAGCACGTCTCCAGTCCTGGCAAACCCCTTGCGGAGCCCCTCGGCTTGCTCAGGAGAAATTCGAGCACATCCGCGAAGGTCTACTCTTCCGCCCTTGAGGTCGGATGCCATGATGAATGGCACCCCGGTGGGGACAAAGTCGCTGGCCTTGGGATGTATTTCTCCATGGTTGCCGTCCATCGGTGGAGCGAGCACACCCTGGTCAACAAGCTGCTGGACGGTATAGGTAGAATCACTCAACGGTCGTTACCTCACCAAGTAATCTGCGGACCTCGGACTCGAGCCGGCGAGCATTGGTGAACTGTTCCTCGAGGCGCGTGAGAAGGACAGGGAAGCGCTCCTCAAAGGGATCGTCATCGTCGAGCGCCTCCTCGTTGCCGACGTAGCGTCCGGGCGTGAGAGCAAATCGGTGCTCGGCGATATCGTCGCGACTGGCTACCGAGGCAAAACCAAGAACTGCCTCTGGCACCTGCTCGTGCCTGAATGTTCTATAGACGGCTGCGATTCGCTGGATTTCCTCGGGGGAGAGCGCCTTCTGTTTCCGCGAGCCCTCGATCAGGGTTCCCAGCTTGCGGCCGTCAATGAAGAGAACCTCGCCGTTACGTTTGCGATATCCGTGCGACCCGCCCCGATTCTTTGAAAGGAACCAAAGGGCACAAGGTATCTGAGTGTTCGCGAATAGCTGTCCGGAAAGCTGAACTACGCAGTCGACGCAGTCTGCGTCTAGCAGGGCTCTTCGAACGGCGAGGCGCGCGGTCTCCCCGTTCGAGAGCTCACCGGTCGCCATGACGAAGCCGGCCGTGCCGCCGTCCTTTAGGTGATGGAGAAAGTGAAGCATCCACATCGTGTTGGCATTGCGTGGCGCAAGCGGCATGCGTTCGTCCCCAATCCGGAGACGGGGGTCCTTGTCCACGATGCGATCAGCACCCCAGCCCTCACTGCTCCTGGAGCCATCGTTGAAAGGCGGATTCGCGAGAATGTAGTCGGCTTGGAGGTCCGGGTGCTTGTCGTCGAAGTAGGAGTTCCCAGGCTCAATCTTGCCGTCGATGCCATGGATGAACATGTTCATCCGGCAAAGCCGGTAGGTGAAGTCGATGCCCTCCTGGCCATAGAAGGAGAGGCGCCGATTGTGCTTCGTGAAGGCATCCGACTGAACGAACATGCCTCCGGATCCGCAGCAAGGATCGAACACGACGCCCCGTTCGGGCTCGAGCATGGCGACGAGGAGGCGCACGATGCTGAGGGGCGTGTAGTACTGGCCACCTCGCTTCCCTTCTGAAGAAGCGAACTCCCCGATGAAGTACTCGTAGACCCGGCCGATGAGGTCCTCACCTCCGTGGTCGTCTTTGAATGCGTCACGAGAGAAGAGGTTGATGAGGCCAGTCACGTTCTCTTTGGCGAGGTTCGAGCCAGCGTAGATCTTCGGAAACAATCCACGTAGGCGCTCCGGGTAGGCGTCTTCGAGGAGCTCCAGGATGTTGTCGAGCCGGATCTTGATGTCGTCGGCCTGGGCGTGCTTTCGAATGTTGTCCCAGCGGGCCTGCTCCGGGACGATGAAGGCACCGGCGCTTCGGTACTCATCCGGGTCCTCGAGGGCGTCGGGGTCCCCGTAGTAGTCGCTCTTCGGCTCCCGGACCAGGCCTTCGAGCTGGGAGCGCCGGCGTTCGTAGCGGAGGGAGAGGAAGCGAAGAAAGATGAGGGGCAGCACGTAGCGCTTGTAGTCGGACGTGTCGATGGTGCCCCGGAGGTTCACCGCTGCTTCCCAGAGCTCCTTCAGGAGATCTGCGATGCCGTTGGACTTCGGGGTCTTCTTTCCTGCCTTCTTGGTGGTCTTTTTCTTCGCCATGCGGCGGCGTCTCCATTCCTAGGCGGTTTCGTATACCCACCGATTTAGAACCACTTCGGCGTGATCGTCAAACTGGAACATCATGTGAGGCGCTCTCCTTCGTGGTACGTCTGCGCTTGTCGTAAATCTGGGTGGTGGTTACGTGCCGGTGGCCGAGAAGCTCCTGTACCTTCGTGATGTCCACGCCGGCATCGAGGAGAAGTGTTGCCGTCGTCGCCCGTAGGGAGTGCGGGGTGTAGACCCGCCAGCGGGTAGTGACTTCGACCGAGCCGTCGAGCTCTTTCGTCTCCTTCATCGCACCCGGGAGCTGGTCGAGGTAGCCCTGGACGATCCGGTACATGGAGGCGGGGGAGATGCGCTTCTTCCCAAGCTTCTCGCTCCTAGGGTTCAGCCGGGCGCGGAAGAGCGGCCCGTGCTCGATGCCGGCGACATCCATGTACTCCCGGATTGCCTCGGCCGCGGCGAAGTGAATCCCGATGGTCCGGTGCCGGTTGCCCTTCTCGTTCAGGCGAAGTGTGGCCTCCTCGCCGTCCGCGTGGAAGTCCGAGACGTTGAGGCGGCAGCCTGTCCCGAGCCTGATTCCTGTATAGATGAAAATCTTCAGAATCGCCCGGTCCCTGGAAGGAATTGGGCCTTCGCCTCCGGGCAACCCCATGAGCTGGCGGGCCCCGGGTGGCGGTGAGCGCTCGGCGTTCGTAGATCGGGTCCTGGGCGGCGCGGCTCACGAACTGCGCGTGGGCAGGGTTTGGGACGGTGATGGGCAGCCTGAGCTCGGCGGCGGCGCCGGCGAGGTACTTGAAGAAGCTCGAGACGGAGGAAACCCGGCGGTTCATGGTCTTCGGGGCGAGCTCGAGCTCGGCCATGTCGTCCCGCCAGGCGAGGACGTCGCCGACTGTGACCTGGAGCATCCGGAAGGACTCGTCCGGCCACCGGAACCCATCTGGCCACCGGCGCCCGAGGAACTCAACGAGGCTCATGACGTCCCGGCGGTACGCGCGCTGGGTGTGCGGGCTCTGGCGCCGGTGAACCCACTTCTCGAAGATGTCGGAGACCGACAGGTAGAAGCCTTCGACTCGCCGGCGGACTTCGGGGGTGTCCCGGCCGGCGAGGATCGGGGGCAACTCCTGGGCACTTCGGATAGCTGGCAAACGGTCTGACAAGCGGTTCTCCCCCATCGGTTTTTTCGGCTCCGACTATGCTTGATAACAAATTTTATCACTCACAGTCAAGGCGGTGGGAGAGGCCCCAAGAAAAGCCATCGTTGGTGGAAAAAAACGGGGACCTCGACTTGAAGCCGTGGTCCCCGTCGGAAGAGCCAGAGTCTCTATCGGAGTCAGTTCTTCCTTCGGCTCTTCCAGGAAGAAGGAGTCTCTAGTTGCAGGACTTGGCGAGAGCGGTCGACGTTCCGCCGTCCAGGAGCATCATGCCCATGGCGGCGAGTGCGACGACAAAGACGAGGACAATCGTCGGGTGCTCTCCGAGGAAGAGCATGGCCTTGTAAACGAGGTTGCGGAAACCGAACTTTTCGGCCGCTTCCTTAGCCTTGCGCGCCAGGTCCTTGTCGTCGGTGAGGTCGGCCAGAAAGTAGGTCGACCAGGCGAAGGTCTCCGGGTCGAGCAGCTCGTTCGGGCGCGACGGATTCTGGCCAGGGCCGTACTTCTCGATGAGTTCTTTGAGCACCTTCTCGTCCTTCTTGGCATTGGCCAGGTACATGGAAATCCAGTCCGCGAGGTTGTGGTTCCCCAGCTCCGCGTAGGCCTTGCGGCCCGCCCTGAGGTTTCTGGCGGCTTTCACCAGCTCACCACGTTCCGCCTGAACACGGCCACGAACGAAGTACGCGTGTGCGCGCACCTCGGGGAGCAAATCCTTGGGACGCTTGAGGAGGCTGTCGGTCAGGGCTTCGGCGATGTCGGCCCGGTGGAGCTCGAGATGCAGCTCGGCGAGGTTGACTGTCACCTTGGCGCGAATCTCCCTCGCTTCGACGGAGTTATCACCATTGAGGAACGAGAGAGCGTTGTGGAAGTGAGCCTCGGCCGGACTAGCGAAGCGGTTGCCGACCTCGAAAATCCCGAGGTCCTTGGCCCGATTCCCCATGAGGAGCGCCGCGTATGCCTTCTCGAGAGGGGTCTTGGCGAGCTGCTCGAGTGCCCGGAGGATGTACCAAGCATCTCGGGAGAGGCCCGCATCCATCTGGCTCTTGGCCTTAGCCTTTGCCGACTCGAAGGACGGGAGGTTCAACTTCGCTGCGAAGTCGATATCGTGGGTCCCGCCCAGGATGCAGTTCCACAAGAAGCGCTCCTCCTCCGGGTACATGCCCGGAGAGACGACGCGGAGCCAATTGGCAAGCGTCCGGAGTCGTGGGCTCCGGGTCCCGTTCTCCATCTGCGACAGGAACCCCTGACTCACCCCCATCGCGTCTGCGACGGTCGTCTGGAGGGCGCCCTGGCTCTCCAGGTTGATGCGAGCCTTCTTGAGCGTCCCGCCAGCCTGTTCGTTCCAGATGACCTCGTGCATGGCGACCTCCTGGTCTTAACGCCCCATCTCTAGAGACCGAGCTTAGACACTCACCCGCTTCGAGGACAACAGCGGCCGTATTGCAAAAGGGATAACGAGGGCCATCGCAAACCGTGCAACTGCAATGTGCGCGGCAATGTCCGGTGCTATGTAACTCGTTATTTGGCAGTTATTTACGGGACTTCATGAAGTCGTCACCGTGCCCTCGTTGACCGACCGGTCGACGGGAAATCAACTCACGGAGGTGACAACATGAAGTTCTTGGTCGGATGGAAGGGCGCGGCGCTTGGCCTGGCGCTCGCGGTTACTGCGGGGGCGGTGCCGGGGATGGCGATGGGCTGGGGGCCCGACGAGCTCAGCCCCTCGGACTCGACGCTCGCGGCCGAAACGGCACAGGCGTTTCCGGTGCAGATGGGGTTCGTGCACCTGACGGGTCAGTTCGAGAAGGTCGAAGAGGCTTGGGCGTCCCGAGACACGACGGCGGCCCGCGCTGCGTATGACAAGATGACGTTGTGCGCGCATGAGCTGGTAACGACACTCGAGGTGCTGTCGGGTAGCCGGCTCTCCGGTCGGCGGGCCGCGCTCGTGCGTTGGGTCGCGTCGAGGAACAGCATCCCGCCCGGGCTCATGCTGATTGCAGATGTCTTTCCGGAAGCAGAGAGTTCGACGGAGCCCGAGACCACGGACGATGAGGGTGGGTCGACGCTCGGGCGTATCGCAGGGACGGTGCGGGATGTCGGCGGGGTCCTGGTGGCGGCAGCAGGGGTTCGCGCAGCTTGGGAGGCGCTCTTCAAGTAGCCGAGTCGCGGGGACGGTGTGCGAGGCCGTCCCCGTCACCCCCAGCCACTTCAACGGTGGGCGTACGCATTCTAGGGGCAACAAGAAACGGCCCGCCGACCGAAGTCGACGGGCCGCGTCTCGCGCTGCGTTCGGGGTGGAGACTAGTAGCCGCCGCCGTCGAACATGTCGTTGACCTGGTCGTGGACCGAGATGGTCTGACCCTGCTTGAGGCCCGGAATCTCGGTGGTGACGTGCCATCCGGGGTTCACCGTCTCGGGGTGAAGCGGCCGGACGTAGCCGAAGTGGCTCGTTCCAGCGTAGCCGCCGACCGGGCTGATTTCGGGCTGCGGGTTGAACATCTGGTTGAAGGCGAAGGTCGCCTCCGGGCTAGGGTTGAACTCGTTGTTCATGACTGGACTCTCCTGTGTGGTGACGGGGGTCGGAGGCCGACCCCCGTCGAGTTGTTGATGTCTCTGGCGTCGTGTTCCGGGGCTAGGGAAGCTTCAGGCCACCGGGACCGCAGGCGTCTCGGAGGTTCGCGGTACCTACCGTGTCGTAGATGCGGTACGAGATGGTCTCGGCCGCCCCGGTCGGCCGCACGTTCAGGTCGATGTGCGGCTGGTGGGCATCGCCGAAATCCGGGTAGGCGGACACGTACTCCAGGCTACCGTTGAGGTAGTCGTTGCAGACGCGGTCGAGGTTGAAGGGCTCGACCCTGTTGATGGGCTCCATTGGACTCTCCTTCGCTCTGGCGCTGGCCGGGTCGCTCCGTGTTAGGGAGCGGTGGTGGACTGTCCAACCACGATGCAGAGATTAGGGAGGGCTCGTCCTCCGTCCCAGAGCGGTTAACTTGAACGTTCTGGAAAAATCCTGCCTAAACGACAACTTCGTAGGTGTTTATCTCGTGCCAGTACCGATGGCGGTCGTCGCTGGCAACGATGAGTTCTCGCTCGTCGATTAGGGCGCGCAAGTAGTCTTCGTGCGCCCAGACAACGGCGACGCGAAACGGCACGCGCTTGGGTTTCCCAAGTGGACGTAGCTCTGCCCCCGCCCGTTCGGCTGCCTGGTGGGCCTCCGGAGCCGCGAGGTGAGAGAACTGGATGAAGACGCGCTTTGCGAGCTTGTGCCCGTCGTGGATTACCTCGGAGAGGAGCTCCGTGCCGGCGACGGTTGATGACATACCGACAGATTCGAAACCGGACAGGAGCGGCAGGTACGGTGGGTTGCACAGCAGTACATCGTAGTGCGGGACCTGGCCGGCGTGGGTCCAGTTCAATCCGAGCCCCAGGTGTGCGTGCACGCTTGGGCGATTGGTGCGGTGAGCGTTACGCGCCCAGTTCGCCACAGAATAGAGAAGTGGCGTGAGCAGCCAGTCGGCGAAATCGAGCCGTTGAATGCTCGAGCTCTGGGCAGCGAATGCCGTGCCCAGAACACCTGTGCCGCAACCCACGTCGACTACCGACTCTGCTCGGCCAAAGGCTCCATGCTGCTTGAGCTTATCGAGCATCGAGAAAGTGTCTACGGAGGGAGGCCAGAATTCAGGGCCCCGGCGCCATAGGAAAGACAGCCTGTTCCACCGGATGTCGACGAGGCCATTCGAGAATGCGGCAAGTAGCTCTTTCTTCGATTCGAACGAGTGAACCGGGCAAGGGACTGGCTCGCCCATCGGCTCCTTGGGATTAAGGTCGGGAGTATCGCAGTGACAGTCCCAAAGGAGCTGTGGAGATTCGATTGGTAGCTCGAAACCATCACCGCGGAAGGTGAGCTTTCGGAACCCGGCCGACACCTGAATGACAAGGTCGGGACTGGGAAGCGCGTTGGCGAGCTCCTCAACGGAGGCGGGCTGGTCTATTTGGTTCAGGAGCTCATCGACCGAGAAACCGGTCTTCACAAGGCCAGCAGTGACGAGATGCTGATACTCACGCATGAGTAGATGCTGGGCGAGATGCCGGTGGTCGCGTAGCGCCTGAACTATCAGCTGGTCTGTTTCGCTGACCGCACGGAGCAGCTTATCCCACTTGGTCGTAGAACTCGCTGGTGGGTTTTTCAGGAGCAAGTAAGAGACCTCGCACCCGAGGGCGCGTGCTACTCGGACGATGGTGGAGTCTCGGTAAGATGACTTCTTCGCCTTCTCGATGTTCCAAATGGTCCGAACGTCCTTGAGTCCAGCTTTGGCAGCGAGCTCTTCCTGAGTTAAGCCCTTTTCGTATCGAGCTTCCTTTACTCGTTCCGCCAGCGTTTGAGCATCAACCTGCATCTAAGAGCGCCCTCTCCAGGGTTAGAATTCGTCAGGTGCGGTAGCCGCCGCCGTAGCAAACGCCGGGGACTGGTACCAGAGATTGACAGAGTGACCGGTAACGCCATCGTACCGGTGGCCCTTCACCATCAACCGGATTCTCCCGCCGTCTGGACCTTCCCAGATGGTCTCGGTAGTTCGGCCCGGAGGCGGAAGCGCGTCTCTTGTTTCCTCGCCCCGCTGCGGAGGGCCGTATCGAGACGTGAGCTCGGACCGAAGCCCGAAGTAGAGGTCGTTGACCTTCTTCTTGAAGCGCTGAGCCTCGTACCCACCTGTCACGATGTAGTCGCGGAGGTGCAGTCCTTGAAGACCCCCGCGGGGGTCGAAGATGAGGCCTGCGCTCATTTCGTGACCGAGCATGTCGGGCCAGTCGCGCACCCCTGAGCGCCGCCAGCCGTCGGGGCAGTCGTCCTCTTTGCCATCACCTGCCTTGCACTCGCTGGTCTTTCTTCCGACGCGACCATCGAAGGTTTCGGCCGTGGACTTCGTTTCGTCGTGGGACATGCCCCAGCGAAACCCGCGGGGTGGTGTGACGGCCTGGTCGGCGAGCTGGCTGAGTCTCTCTTCCTCCCGCGCAATCGCCTCACTACCACCGGTGAGGCATTCGAGGACGGTTCTGTAGGCCTCGGCTCTCGTCCTAAGGTCTGGTGCCTCTGCGTCGAGCCAGCCGCTAAGGGTGCTGATGGCCTCTCGGTAGCCGGTCGGTAGGAAGCGCCCGTATGCAAGGCGCGTGCGGATGTTGTTGAGCGCCTCGCCGGCGCGGTTGCTCTCCGCGATGAAGCCGGCTGGGGTCCAAGCGCTCGCGAGGTCGAGGCTCCCATCTCCGCATTCGAGGGAGATGGAACTAGCCGCAAGGAGGAAGTCGGAACCGCAAACGGATTGCTCAGCCGCCTTTACGAAGTCTTCGCAGGAGTGTGCCTCCAGCACGACGCGGACCCGCTCAATCTCGGCCGCGGCTGCCGTCGCTTGGGCAAAAAGGGCTGAAGCGCGCTCAGCCTGGGCGATGTCTGGCTGACGGGACTGGTCAAACCCGGCGGGCCGAATCTCCTCGATGTCCAGGTGGATTGGAATTCCGAAGTCGGCAAGGTCCGGAAAGAGCTTTCCGGGCTCGGGTTCGGGTAGCGACGCGGGCTTTGGCTTGGGCGGTGAGGCCGTCTTCCCGGGTTCCGGTTCCTCCTCAACGGGCTCGGGCTCTTCGTCCTCTCCCCCACCGAAGAGGTCCCGGAACTGAACGGACACGGTCTCCGTGAGAATCCGGAGGAAGCCGCGGTCGCGAGAGTTGTCTTCAGTTTCTTCCTCCGGCTCCTCGTGAGCGGGCTCAGGTGCCGGCTCGGGGGTGGGTTCTGGCTCCTCGACCTTCGCGCGGCGAGCCACTCGCCGGCGCGGGCTCTCGATGACTCGACCGGTGACGGACACGAGCTCACCGCGAGAGAGTGACTCCAAGTGTGCCATGAATTCGGGAGTCAGGCGGGAGCGCTGCTCCACGAACCGGATGGCGTGTGGGGTGCCGTCGACGCGGCCTTGGAGGTTCACTTGCCCCACAACGCAGAGGCCAAGAACCGGGTCGTCCACCGCTCGAAGAAAGCTCAGTTGCCCGAGCCAGCCTTCGAGCATGGTCCCCTTGGGAATGGTGGAACCGAAAGCCTGAAGCTCCTCGGCGCGATTCGCGCGGCGAAGCTCGTTATCGGCTGCGGCCTGGTACTCCGCATAGGTCTCGTGCCACTTCGTCTCCCACTCGGCCTGATTGACGTTGGCGCGGGCTGCGAGCGGAATGGACAGTGCGACGAGAATGAGCGCGGTTCTAATCATCTCGGTTCCTATGTTTCCTGTACCTGGGCTGCTCCGGTTCGGGTGGTGTTGTCGCTCTCTGGGTTTCGGCTGCTTGGCGGTCTCATCCGGCGGCTGCGGGTCCAGTCCAAGCCGGGCTCGTTCGTCGGCGGTCCACGGGCTTAGTGGTACCTCGGCAACGGGGCGGATTCCGAAGTCGCGCTTGTCCCGGTCGCGAGGGCTCGGAACGTCGCGTCGTATCTTGCTCTCGGCCAGGTCGAAGCGCCAGGGTCGGTCGACCGCCTCGGAAGCGAAGAACCCGCGCAGTCGCCCGCCCTTATTTCTCGCAAGGAGCATTTCGGTTCGGACCACGGCCTCGCGCGAGAACTGTTCGGACCGACTCTCCTCGAGGTTCATGCGGCTGTATCGCTTCGCCTTCCGCCGAACCTCCCGCTCGCCGAAGAACTTCGAGACCCACTCTGCGGTCTCGGGATTGTTTAGGCTGAGGTAACCCTGGTTCCCGACGCTGTTTAGGATGCTGCGCGTCTGGTGTTCGCCGTAGATGTCGTAGAGCGCCTCGATGTCTTGAAAGCCCAAAAACGTGCATGCGCCATAGCTTCTGCCGGCGCGAATGAGCTCGGGGAGGAGCGGGAGCTTTCCAACGTTGGATACCTCGTCGAGGACAACCCAGGAGCGCGCGGGGTTTGAGTCCTCGTCGTGCTCGCTGTCTTCGAGAAGCCGCTTCATGATGAGCGTGAGGAGTGCCTTGT
>CBDCYW010000012.1:0-16070 GCA_965224245.1 Candidatus Eiseniibacteriota bacterium
GGTACCTATCCTTCATCAAACCAGGAACGTCGACCACCGAACGGCGGCGCAGGAAAGGAAAGACGAAGCCATGACGAAGAAGCCCAACTACAGCGTCGGGCCCCGACCTGACGGTGGGTGGCAGGTGAAGCGCGACGGCGCCGACCGGGCCAGCTCCACCCACGATCGGAAGGTCGACGCGGTCGAGCGCGGCCGAGACCTGGCCCGCAAGAGCGAGGGAGAGCTCCGTATCAAGGGCAAGGACGGACGCATCCAGGACTCGGACTCGTACGGTCGGGATCCCCACCCGCCGAAGGACAAGAGGCACTGAACTAGCGAAGAACGAACTATGCTGCAGGCAATCTACAAGGCACTCTCGGATATCTCACTCCTCCAGTGGGTCATCGTGACCGTGATCTGGATCGTCTTGGCGGTCGCGGTCGCGGCGTCCTTCATGCGCTGGACCTTCCGACGGCACTGGCGTCTCTACAAGAATCTCAAGCGTCCCGTCATCGTCCTCGAACCGCAACATGCATCGGGGGCGCCCGTACCCGACGGCTCGCTCGCCCCCGTGATCGAGATCATGCGGAAGAGCGGCCTTCTCAACGTCAAGAATCAACCCTCGGATCATCGGCACTTCGACCCGTCTGGGAAGCACTGCGTCGTGGTTCTCGGCTACAGGCCCAGCATGACCGGGCTGGAAGACATTCTCACCCGGATTAAGTCGCACCATGTTCCTCTGATCGTCTACACGTACGGGAGCAACAAAATCACCGGCGAAGACAAGGCCAAGCTCGACGGCTACCCGTTCACGCTCTACGCAAACTTCCCGCTGACGCTCCTCAACCACATTTTCGCAACCGTAGCGAGCTACCCCTATGACCCGAAGTGACCTCGAGCAGTTAGTCGTCGGCTTCATCCGCGACAACCTGTCGCCGACGGAGGGGGAGCGGTCGGAGATCTCGACGCGCTACTTGCAGCTCCAGGATTTCCTCGCGGGGCGCACCTTCCAGAACGGATCGTACGCCCGGTTCACGTCGACGACCCCGGTGAATGACCTCGACGTCATCTACGTGCTCCCGCAAGAGGTCGTCAAGTCGATCACCGTCGCCCGGGCGATCGACACTTCGAAGCTGGACATCCATCGGATCATCGAGTCCCTCGCGGGCGAGCTGAGAGTGCACTACGGCCGGTCGGCGACGATCAAGCTCCAGCCCCACTCCGCGGGCATCTACTTCGGCCGCGAGGACGAGTTCTCCATCGATGTCGTACCAGCAGTTCCGACCGACGACGGGATGTTCTGGGTGCCCGAAATCGCGCACCTCTCCGTTGCGAAGCGCCGAGGACTCTACCGCACACATGCCGCCCATCCGCCGTCTCCGAACTGGATCAAGTCGGATCCCAAGGGCTACATCGCCCAAGCCAAGGACACCGATGAGCGGTCGGACGGTCGCTTCCGCAAAGCGGCCAAGGCCATGAAGCGGTGGCGATGGGGATGCAAGGCCGGAGACGACTCGTTCCGCCTCAAGTCCTTCCACCTGGAGCAGGCGGTCACCGGGCTCTTCGGAGCAACCCCAGCGACGTCATGTTGCGATGCCATCGGCAGAACGCTCGAAGGCGTCCCGGACCTCATCGCCAGACCGCAGATTCCCGACAGAGCCGACCGGACACGATTCATCGATGAGTACGTGTGCACCCTCACCGCGGAGGAGCGGAAGACGATCCAAACCGCCCATCGGCTCGCGATGTCCCACTGGGCGTCCGTCTTGGAGGCTGGCACATCAACGGAGGCACGACGCGCCCTCGCCACGTTCTTCTGCATGAATCCTGTGTTCCCCGTTCGAGCGGTGAGCGGAGCGAGCGCGTCCCCAGTCCCGCGGGGTCTCGTCGCTACGAACGGTAGAGACCCTGGAGAGCAGTTCCTCCAGGACAACGGCGTTTCGACCGACCTTCGTCATGGAGTGCGGATCAATGCCCGGGTGACCCAGAACGGATTCCGTCCCTTCAACCTGCGGGGCAGCACGAAGCCCCTTCTCAAGCAGCGCCACCTCGAGTTCTTCATCGACTCATGTGATGTTCCGGAGCCCTATGATGTCCGATGGAAGGTGAAGAACACGGGACCGGAGGCGGCGGCGAGGGGGGACCTGCGTGGGCAGATCTACGCCGACGCAGGTCGGCACCGGCACACCGAGAACACCAAGTACCGGGGCAACCACTACGTGGAGTGCTACATCATCAAGGATGGCGTTTGCGTCGCTGCTGACCACATCGATGTTGTGATCGGTCGTTCCTGACCCACTCAGGTGGAGGTCAGGTTCTCAGAAGCCAGGTCAACCACGCAGCAGCCAGTCACTTAGGTGATTTCTGGACCTGACGCGTCAACTACAGTGCTCGCAACGCCGATACCTGCGATAGAACGGTGTGGGCGGGTCTCGCGAGGTGGTGTTGATGCTCGACTACTCAGAAGTCGATGGAACGAGATTCGAGCAGCTCGTACGAGAACTTCTTCTTGTTCTTGGGCTGGCACCAAGATGGTCCGGGGAGGGCCCTGACCAGGGTCGCGATATCATCGCGACCGAGTCTTTCTCGGGCCCGGTTTCCAAGACGAAGCGAGTGTGGCTGGTTCAGTGCAAGAACACGGCGTCGGCGATTGGACGACCCGATCTAGCGTCGGTGGTCACGGATTGTCAGCAGATCGGTGCTGATGGCTATCTGCTTGTCTGCTCGAAAAACCCGACGTCGAGTGCCGTGCAGCTCCTCGAGGAGTTGGACAGGAACGGCAGTCCCGTTACTCGGTACTGGGACGGTGTCGAACTCGAGAAGCGCCTGAACGAGCCACGCGCTTTCGGGATCGCCCAGATGTTCTTTCCTAAGTCGCTGGGCGGAACCCCGTGGCGGGTATACAACGCTGGCTCCCCATCCATATGGGCCGCCCACTACCGTGGCCACTTCATCTACTTGTGTTGTCGAGATGGCGCAACGTTTCCCTGCCTGAGCTGGGTGGAGCCGCTTGTCGCTCGCTTCGAGAAACTGACGGCGGGGGAAGATGAGTACCTTCGGCTCCGTGCGGTGTACTTCGACGACAAGCACTGTCAGCTGTATGTGTTCAGCGACTACCTGCATCCGGCTAACTCAGTCCCTACTATCTCTCCTTTGCAGTTCAGCGAGGTCGTCGGAGATGGCTATTGCCCGGATACGTGCCTGCAAACGTTGTGGGAAGTGCGGAGGGTTACGAGCTACCCGTCCGGCGATCACTTTCACGTTGACCATCACGTGTTCTACGAGCCATACATCCGAAACTTTCGGGAAGGCACGTTTCGCGACATGCCGCTAAGCACCTACGTCTTTCATGGCGGTGAGTGGTCGGTGTGACGGCTCCGGCAACTTCCGTCCTACCATCCGCGTTTGACCTACTCGGCTATCCAGGGCTTATGACACGCGTGCCGCGCCTTCCCCCGGGCTTGCTGCCGGCGTTTCATCTGCCGGATGATGCTCTGTGGGCGGTTTTCCAGGATGTAATTCGGCCATTGGATCAGGAGAGGCCTGTCTGTAAAAAGGTGCGTATTGTGTCTACTACGGTGAGCCACCGGGAATCGAATGCCGCCGAGGGCAATGATGGACAACACGCATGAACACCGCCAGGATTGGCGGCGTTTTTGTTTGCGGTGAGTGATGGTCCAGTATCAACAGGTCGGGAGCTGTCCACAGGGCATCCGGGAGGTTCGAACCCCGAACCTGGACGAAACCCAATGGGTGTGCTTGGCTTAAGGTGTCGACCTTACTTTGAGCTGAAGAAATGTAGTCTATGTCAAAGAAGAGAAGGAAAAAGCGTCAGAAGGCGCGCCAGGGTGGGGGGTACAGCGCGCTCAGGAGACATCATAAGAAGGGGTCTCGACTTTACTCGCCCGGCGATGAACTCAGGTTCACCGATGTTCAGTGGATGCGCGACATGGTACCCGAGCACCTGTGGATCGGCGCGCTAGCTATGTTCTACGGACCGAGGAAGGCCGAGTGGCCAAACATCTATGGCGAGATGATGGACGCACTCGACGAGGTTGTCGGGGACCAGAAACTCCCGCCACTTGGAATGGTGTCGGACTTCTCCCTCGTTCCGGCGGACACGCGTGAACGGTTCCGAAAGCAACATGAGGCCCTGATTCAAAAGGCCGTGCTTCTTCCGTTTGGGAGAGTGGCCGCGTTCTATCCTGACTGCCCCATGGGATGGTTGATCGAAGAGGACTGGCTCGAGGCCGGAGGCCCGCTAGATCCCGATATGGAGCTCGGTCAGCTATCGACGCTTCTTGCGCTCCTGTTCGACGGCAAGGAGCTGACGACCGGGCACGTGCGAGCCGTTCCGCTAAACCGATTGTTCAAGCACAACAAGCTGTTTATCACGAGGGGCGTCTCGGACGATGTGGTCAAGCTCCTCCCGAAGTATCCCGCCGAGTGCAATGAAGAAGAGCTCTACAGAGTTCAGCAGTGGGCGCGAACTGCGCTTAACGTGATGTACACGATCGACGGCCGTTACGTAGATCGTGCCTGGCCGAAGTACTTCTGGAGGCAGAACTACAACCTCGCACCATGTGGCCCGCGACGAGTGCAGCCGTCCGGATCCGAAGGCGTGGATCGGGATGATGTCAGGTCCGTCATGATCCAGAACGCTAGATGTGTCAAAGGGTACCTTGACAGTCTTGTGAGTGTTCCGCCGGTGGACCTCTACGATCCACGACGAGATGAGGTTCTATTGGGTCTGTTTGCACGACTCACACGCTTGGTAGTGACACTGGCGCAGAACGAGTCATTGTGGGCTCGAGACATGGCTGGCATTCTGCTGCGGTGCATAGCCGACACGGCAATCACATTCGTCTACTTAGCGAAGGACGGAACAGACCAGGAGTTCGAAGACTTCTGTCAGTATAGCGAGGGCAAAGAGAAGCTGTTGATGCTTCACCTTCAGGACTCGTATCCTGACCGATTGTCTATCGATGGTCGCGATGTACAGGCAATCGGAGACGACTTAGGTGGCTTCCTCGCGGAGGTCATGCAAATCGAATTGGATAGCTGGACTAAGAAGTCCGCGCGGACCTTGGCTCAAAGAGCTGGCCTTGAGGAGTACTACAGGTTGGTTTATGACCCCACGAGTGCGGATCTTCACGGTTCGTGGATTAGCGTCCGTGAGTCGAATCTGACGTACTGCGAGACCCCGCTCCATCGGTACCACAGGTTGCCTTCGTACTCTGATCCGCCCGTGTACGTGGGCTACCTGGGTGCTGCGATACGACTCTATCGGGAATGTCAACGAGTAGCCGTGGATGTCCTGAAATTCCCAGCCCCCAAAGAGCGCGTGCTGAGAATGCCTGGCGACGAGAGGGAGCACGAGGCCTAGGCGTGGAGCGACCGCTCGTGGCAACCTCGTCCCACTATCCCCGCTTCCAGTCCTCCGCTATCCTGAGGGTGACATCGACCGAGGCCGCTTCTTCCTCGCGGCTCGCTTCCGGCGCCTGAGTTGTCGGATGCTGACATCGAGGCTCTGTTCCTGGATGTACTTGGGCCATTGGATCAGTTGGGGGTTTTCGGTGAAAAGGGTGCGTATTGTGTCTACTACGGCGAGCCACCCCGGAACGTGAGGCCCCTTCGCCATGAGCGAGAGGGGCTTTTTGGCTTCCATTCGCAGTGTCTTCTGAGACAGCACCGGGTTCGAACCGACTGCCACGAAGATCTCACGCTGGATCTGAGGATCCCCATGTTCGAACGCACTTACCGCTGACGTTAGTAGAGAAACACCGCGAGCCGAAGGTTCGAACCATTCGTCGCCCAGGTCCGATCGGCGGATCCGTTCGCGGGCTCGTGCGGCTGCCGCGACGAGCTCATCGCGCTTGGTGCGATACTCGTCATCGGAGACAAGGTCGCGAAGTCGTAGGTCAGTCAACCGATCGATCTGCTTTCGGGCGTCAACCTCCGCGCTCTCGATGCTCCGCCGATGGGCGGCGCGTGCGGCCTCACCGCTTGTGCGCTGGCCGAGTAGCGTCTTCATGACGTAGTCGGCGTCTTTCGGGTGAAGCGCAATCGTCCGAAGAAAGTCCAGCGCCTGCGCGTGGAGAGCCTCGGCTCGGATCGACGGCTCGCGGCAGACGTCCCGACCACGGCGCTTTGTGCAGTGGTAGTAGGTATAGCGCGTGCCATGGCGGTTCTGCTTGGTCTCTGCCGTGACGGAGAGGCCGCACGATCCGCACCGAATGAGACCTGTGAAAGGAAACACATGGTCGGGTCGCCGCGGGCGGCGGCGAGGACGGCCAAGCGCCTCCTGGACGGCTTCGAACTCCTCGTGGGTGACCATGAGTTCGTGAGCGCCGAGAAAGCGCTCCCCGCGCCGTTGGATGACCCCACAGTAGAAGGGATCGGCGAGCATCCGGTAGAACGAACTAAGCGCTACGGGGCGGCCACCCTGGCGGCGTCGCTTGGGCGTGCGTAGGGAAAGGTCGGTGTTGGCCCACCGGAGCACCGCTGACGGCCGTTCGCCGGCAAGCACGCGTTCCCACATCTGGCGCACAAGGTGGAAGCGGTCAGGATCAGGCACGATCGTCTTGGTGGCTAGGTCGTTCAGATAGCCCAAAGGCGCCGGGCCGGGTAGCCAACCCTGTTCGAGCTTGGCCCGGTTGCCCCGCCGCACATTGTCCGAGAGATCGTCGACGTACTTCTTGGCCATGCCGAACTCGAGCTGCATCCAGAGCTTGTCGTCGGCCGCGTTGCGGTAGGTTCGGCCCGGCGTGGCGATCTCCTCGAGCTGCCCTTGGTCCAAAGCCCAGATGATGGCGCCCCCGTCGATGGGGTTTCGCGCCAATCGGTCGAGTTTCCAGCACAGCACGCCAGTCGCCTCGTGACGAGTAAGCGCTGCCATGAGCTGCTCGAAGACGGGCCGTCCGGGGCTCTTCGCCGAGCGAGCTTCCTGAAACACGCCGGCGACATCGATGTCGCGGGAGCGGGCAACCGTCTGGAGTTCGGAGATCTGCGAGTCGATGGACAGCACCTGTCGATCTTCGGACTCGGATGACTTGCGAGCGTAGAGTAGGTGGCGAGGCATGGGAGTGTGGATAAGTTATTCTGCATTCAGCGTATCGAGAACGGAAGAAACAGTCAAACCGGAGGATGTTCGAACCCTCTATGCGTTCCGTCACGGCGGCGTCGCGCGTCGTAACGGGCCAAGCTCTCCCAGAGGCGTACGAGCCGATGGAGCCCCTCGGACGCGTCCTTGTAGCTTAACCACTCGCCGGTAGCTCGAAGGTGGACGCGACGGAACTCCTCGATCCTCTGACGTGGTAGGGGCAGCATTCTGTGATCATAGCTGCACGTCCCAGCGCCGCCAGGAGGACGACAGTGTCGCGTGCGGGCCAACCAGCCGGGTCACGATGCCTGGCTCTAGCCTGCTGGTTTCTCCTCGGGGTTTGCCGCCTGCGGCACACCTGTCCGACTTCCCAGCTCGCGTTTTCACCTGTACCGTAAGAGTGTGGACCGACGCTGTGACGCCTGAGCGTCCTTCGGGCCACGAGGAGGACTGCCTATGGTGTATCTACGAACACGGCTTCGGAAGTACCGCTTGGCGACCGGGCTCTCGCGTCCGGAGGTCACAAAGATCTTAGGTCTCAAGAGCGTGGCGTCCCTATGCCGCTGGGAGCGTGGGGAACGGACACCGAGCCCCGAGCGTCTCCTGGAGCTGTCGGCGCTCTATGGACGGCTGGTGAACGATCTCTTGTGGCCGCAATATGACCGGGCGCGCAAGCGCGTGCATATCGCCCGACGACGAGCCCACATCAACGACCATGCCGCATGAGGAAAGCCACACAATTTCACGCCTAGCGCGACTAGCACGCGCCTGCCCAGAACACCCCTGGATCGAGTCGCTCCCTGGTCTTCTCACGAAAAATGGCGAGTCGGAAGCGCTCTCGGATCCCGCACTTCGACTGTATCTGGTGCTTTGTCTGCTGGCATATGCCGGTGCGCACGTCCTCGTCGATCGTGTGGGGCTTGAGGGCATTCTAGGCGTACCACCGGACAAGGCGCTTTCTGAGCTCGAAGCCCGGGGGCTCATTCGTGTCACCGAGCGGGGCCAGGTCCTTGCACTCGCCGTGCATTCATGGTCTGGCGGACCGCAACATCCGGCGGCTGTAGCGTCTGTGAGTGCAGAACGGTCTTCTGCCCTGCAGGAAAGAAAGCAGAGCAGACTCTGCAGAACTGCAGGAAGTTATGAAAGCAGGCAGAAAGCAGAGAACTCTACTCCTGCAGAGCAGAAGAGGGGCACGAAGAGCTCCGATCAACCGGCAGCGGACTGGCTCGAGGGCTTCGTCGACCAGCTGGTCCGCGTGCTTGGTGCCGAGGACGAGCGTAGCTCCTACCGTTCGTTTTGCACCCAGTATCCGCGGCAGATCCTAGAAGCGGCACTGGCGCGCGTCAGAGCCACCCCCAAGTCACAGATCCGCAAGAGCCGAGGCGCGCTGTTTACCTACCTGGTAAAGACGTTCAGCCAAACGCAGCAATGATTCATATGTCGACCCAAAAATACGGAATCGTGAAGCAGGGTCTCGTTCGAGATCCGGAGGCGAAGCATGTCCGACGCATGCGCCAGGCAGTCTGGCTCTTCCTCTTCCTGATCGTGTCGGTCAACCGTCAGACGGGCCGCCGTCTGATCTCTCCGGTCGTCGTGGCCCAGGAGATGGGTCTCCCCGAAGCGACCGTACGCTCCTGGCTGGGACACCTGCGCAAGGCCGGATACCTCTCCACACAACGGCAAGGACGTCTGGTGCGGGTGAAGATCGTTCGTTGGCCGCGGATCGCCGTCGCTGACGCCGTGACCGGTGATAGCGGTCCTGCTGCTGGTCACGCAGCGGAAGCTCACCGCCTGGCCGAAGCGCTCGGTGGAAACCCGGACGATCCCATGTGGGCCGACGTTCTACGGGACCATGCACCCGACGAGATTGAACGGGCCAGGAAGAGGGCCCTGGCCGTGCCGGCGCAGGAGGTTCGCAAGTCCCGGGTCGCGCTCTTCCGCTACTTTCTCCATGCTCATTCGTAATCATGAACTCTCATGCACAACGACACTCTCGCGATCGACCCGGGCCTTACCGCCATTGGCGTCGTGGTCATCGACCGCGGCGGTGACCTCAAGCACTATGAGGTCATCACCACTTCCCCGCACCTATCGACTATCCCGAAGACTGCGCGCAGTCGACCGGCGTTTCACCGAGCTGTTGGAGGCTGTTTCAGCCGGGATCCGTCGTGCTCGAAGCCACCTGGCCGACCCGGCACCCCGTCCTTTCGACTGTGCATCGCGTTGCGCGGCTCTGCCGTCGCCGGGCACAACGGCGCGGGATCCCGGTCGACGCCATCCCCGGCGGCGACGGCCCGGAAGTCTGTGACAGGCTCGGGACGGACGCCCAAGGCAGAGGCGGCGCGGATCTTGTGCCGGACCTATCCCGATCTTCGCATCTATCTCCAGCAGACGCGCGCCTGGAAGGAGCGGCACTTTCTGAACATCTTCGACGCCCTGGCGATTGCGCTCCATCACCAGGCTCGCACGAACCACACCGGCTCCAACTAATCCACCGAGCTCCCTACCGCCGTGATCGACGGCCTCCGACTCACGCTTGCCCGTGGGCTGGATCGGGGTCCGTGTCGGCTTGCTGGCAAGGCAGCGGCACGCGACTTGGGGGAGCTCACCTTCTCTCTGCTATATGCCCACATCATGGCGTCCTCGACATAATCCGATCCTTCTCGCCCTCGATCCCGGCACCCGAAACACCGGTGTCGTGGTCTTCGACGGCGTGGACATCGCCGACTACCACGTGCGCACGTTTCGGCAGGCACGGGGCGCCACGCGCCTTCTCAAGGAAGTAACTGCCGCGATGCGGGAGCTTTTGGCCGAGATCGAGCCGGGCACGGTTGTGATCGAGCGCCCCTTCTTGGCTCCGACCAAGCGCTCGGCGCTCCTCAACGTCCTGGTTGACGAGCTTCGATCTCTGGTGTCGGTGGGCACGATCCGTCTCCGGGAGTACGGCCCGCGTGAAGTCAGAGAGGCACTTCTGGGCAACGCGCGCGCGACCAAGCGTGACGTTGCCCGTCACATCATCGAGCGCTACCCGGAGCTTCGGCATCGCTTTCATCCTGGGGACTTCTGGCGGGAGCGCTACTGGTCACACGTCTTCGACGCCGCTGCCCTTGGCCTGGTCGAGCTCGACCGCCGCCAACGGTACCGACGCCGGTGACTTGAACACACCGGAGGTCGTTCTTTCTCACCCAATCCAGAAGGAGAGCTGACATGTCAGCAAGCCTAGTCGTCCATGCTGGTGGCTGGCCGGCTGCACGGGAGGACCTTGAGTCCGTGCCCGTGCCCGAGCCGACCACCAGCTTACCATCCCGTCCCGTACGGCCGGTTCCTGGAGGAGATCGAGCTGCACGTGCCGCGGTTCGGGCTCACGGTCACCGATCGTCGGTTTGCGCTGGCGCGCGACAGCAATCAGATGTTCGGCGTCTTGACGTGCCGCAACGGCGGCCCCGACACCGACTACGCTCTGGCCATCGGCGTGCGGAACTCCTACGACCGCTCACTGTCCGTCGGACTCGTGGCCGGGGCTCGGGTGTTCTGCTGCGACAACCTTGCTTTTTCTGGCGAGGTCCAGGTGGCGCGCAAGCACACGGTTCACGTCTTTCGCGACTTGCCGGATTTGATCTATCGAATGCTGTCGCAGGTTGGGTCCATTCGCGATCGAACAAGCCACGAGATCGAGACCATGAAGGCGACCACGATTACAGATGAGAGGGCCCACCACCTGATGGTTGCAGCAGTCCGCCGGCGCGTAGTGCCCGCCTCCTGGCTGCCAAAAGTAATTCGGGCATGGGACACTCCGCAGCATGAGCAATTCGAACCGCGCACTGCTTGGTCTCTCTACAACGCCTTCACGGACGTCATGAAGTTGCGATGTGCACGCGCGCAGATGGAGGGCGGGCTTCGACTGAGCGGGGTCTTTCGGGAGCAGGTGGCGCGCTGAACTACGCGTCGGGATCATTGATCCCGACGCGTTCTCGCAGAGTCGGAGTTGCTGACAGCAGTCCCCAACGCGGAAGGGCGCTCACGCTTCAGTGAGCGCTGCCACACCCTAGGGTGCACAGTGACTGGATCAGCCATGACGGCACATCTTTTCAAGAATGTGCCAGGTCCCCCTTTGACAACCCATGCCGGCTGGGGTAGAAGAGCCCTAGAGTGCCATCTATGGCACGTTACCCACAAGGTGCGCCATGGCAAAGCAGTATCAGCTCAAAGACAGCGAGTTCTATTTGAAACCGGCGGCCCTTGAGAAGGTCATCTATGCGGCGGACTCGTTTCGTGACCGCTGCATCCTCAAGACTCTGGCTCAGACCGGTATCCGCCGTTCCGAGCTTGCGAGTCTCGACATTCGTGACCTTGACCTCGAACGTCGCCGAGTGCGCGTCTGCGAAGGTAAGGGCGCCAAGGAGCGACTTGTCCCGATTACCGGTGAATTAGGCTCGGATCTCTCTCACTTGATCGGGAGGTCGAGCCGCGGGCCCCCTGTTCCTCTCCCTTCGAGGTGGTGCGATCTCACCGCGTTCGGTCAATCGAATCGTCACCACTGCGGGCGAGCGCGCAGGCGTGGAGAATCCCAACCCAAAGTACGAAGGCCGACTTACTTGCCACCTCTTCCGGCATACCTTTGCCCGAAACTGGAAAGCAAAGGGTGGATCGATCGAGAGTCTCTCGAAGATTCTCGGTCACTCGTCGACGGCGACGACGGTTGACCTATACGGAACGGAAAGTATCGACGACGTCCAGGCCAATTACGACGCCATCATGCAAGAGCAATAGACGGCTCTGTGGTGCTCAGGCGCCACTCATCGACCTGCGGGTTCGGAAGACGGCGGTCACATTGCAGGAGGAACGATGAACGTTTTCGATACCCACAGGCAGGTTGTCGATGACTACTCGCGGTACATTCGCAGCTTCATCAACATAGCTGACCCAGAGATCGCGCGGGAGGTCGAACAGTCGCTCTCCGAAGGGCGTCTCTGGCCGCAGCCGCTCCTACAGTTCAATCCTGCCTATGAACAGGCCGGTACGGTCGAAGAGATCGTCGCGTCAGGACAGCTGCATGAGCACATCCGTCACATCTTCAAGGGCTACACCCTTTACCGGCACCAGCTGGAGGCCATCCAGCTCGGAATGACGGGTGAGGATTTCGTCGTCACCTCGGGTACGGGATCCGGGAAGTCCCTCACCTACATCGGTTCGATCTTCCATCATCTCCTTCAGAACCCGAATTCGCCGGGAGTGGCCGCGATCGTCGTCTATCCGATGAATGCGCTCATCAACTCCCAAACGAACGAGTTTCGTGGCTACCAGCGAAACTTCGAGGGCGTCAGTGGTCGGGAGTTCCCGATGAGCTTCGCCCAGTACACGGGGCAGGAGGGCGAGGAAAGGCGTCAGAAGATGCGGGAGAATCCTCCGCAGATTCTCCTCACGAACTACATGATGCTTGAGCTCCTGCTCACGCGCTTTCAGGAGCGACGCATCCGCGACGCGAGTCTACAACAATCTGCAATTCCTCGTCTTCGACGAGCTGCACACCTACCGAGGCAGACAGGGCGCGGACGTCGCGATGCTGATTCGTCGCGTCCAAGCCCAATGCGAGCACAAGCTGACGTGTATCGGAACCTCGGCGACCATGGTGTCGGTCGGGAGCCTGGCATCGCAGCGAGAGGAAGTGGCCGCCGTCGCGACCACGATGTTTGGCCGACGGTTCAAGCCGGAGCAGATCATCAATGAGACTCTCGCTCGGTCGCTTGGCTCGTCGGGAGCTTTGCCGAGCAAGACGGCGCTGTCCGACGCGATCAGTCGGGGCGTCGACGTCAGCGCGGGCGAAGTTGATCTCAAGTCACATCCAGTCGCGATCTGGCTGGAGAATCGCGTGGCGCTCGAGGAGCGCGAGGGGCAGATCGTTCGGCGCACGCCGCAGCGGATTGGAGAGGTGATCTCGATGCTGGCCGAGGATTCCGGCGCCTCGGAGCAAGACTGTCGTCGCAATCTGACGGACCTGCTCCTCTGGGTCAGCAAGGTCAATCAGAAGATCCAGGAGAGGGGATCGCGTTACACAATCCTTCCGTTCAAGCTCCACCAGTTCATTGCGCAGACGGGATCGGTGTACACGACGCTCGATCAGGGCGACGAGCGCTTCATCACCCTGGAGCCAGGCATCTACAAGGAAGACGACGAAGACAAGCGGCCGATCTTCCCCAATGTGTTCAGCCGTGCCACAGGACACCCATTCATTTGTGTGTCGCGGATCGGAGACCGTCTCGAGCCCAGGGAGTTCCGGGACGGGCTCGGATGAGGCGGGCGAGGCGACGGATGGCTACCTGATCCTTGGAGAGGAAGTCTGGGATCCGGTCGAGGATCTCGACTACCTGCCGGAGGCCTGGATTAGGACGCGAAAGCACGATCGGGTGCCCGATTCCAAGAAGGCCGACCGCTTCCCCCAGAGGCTCCACTTCGACGAGTTCGGGCGCTGCTCGGAAACGGAGCCGATGAAGTACTGGGGCTGGTTCATGAAGGCCCCGCTCCTGTTCGACCGACGGGTGGAGTCTTCTTCGAGACCAGGACGAACGAGGGTACAAAGCTCACAAAGCTAGGAAGTGAAGGCCGCAGCACGTCCACGACGATCGCGGCGTTCACCATCCTGAACCAGCTGCATGATGCGGGCTTCCACCCGCGCGATCAGAAACTCTTGAGCTTCACGGACAACCGACAGGACGCAGCGCTTCAAGCCGTCACTTCAACGACTTCGTCCAGGTCATTCAGCTTCGAGCAGGCATTCGGAAGGCGCTGGGGGCCAGCCCTGACAACACGCTGGAGTTTGCTGGAATCGGTAAGGCCATCTTCGATGCACTAGAGCTTCCGTTCTCTGACTTCGCAAACCGTGAGGACACCGATCTGGCGACGGTGAAGCGCAGGTATGAAGAGACGTTCCAGAAGTACCTCCTGTATCGCGCTCTGGCTGACTTGCGCCGCAGTTGGCGCATTGTACTTCCGAATCTGGAACAGTGCGGGCTTCTCCAGATCGACTACCTCGATCTGAGGGAGATTGCGGCAGAAGGCGGCTTCTGGGCCGATGTGCCCATCCTGGGCAACATGACCCCGGCGAATCGACAGGAACTCCTGTCGACGATTCTTGACTTCTTCCGGCTGGAGTTCGCGCTTCACAGCGAGAACTTTCTGACGCCGACAAGGCTCAAGGAAAACGAGAAGCACTTCAGGGAGCAGTTGAGGCCCCCTTGGACGTTGGACCGAAACGAGGGCCTGAATGAGCCCTACGTCATCCGTCTCGATCCACTCCACCGGACGGCGAAGCTCTACTCGAAAATGCATGGGCCCGGTCAGTTCTCTCGGGAAGTACATCAAGCACATAGCCAAGCGTGAAGGCCTGGATCCGGAAGTCCTGAAAGAAAATCGCTATCGGGAGTTTATCCTCCAGCTGATGAGTAAGCTCACGGAGGCGGACTACCTGCAGGAGCAGACTGCTCGGAGCGCTCAGAACGACGAGTTCCCGTCTACCGGCTCCGCATCGAGAAGTTGGTCTGGAAGCTGGGGGGACGGTCAAACCGTCAAACCGGATGTGATCAAACGACGCTCGTACATGGATCAGACGCCGAAGCCGAACGAGTTCTTCCGCGATCTCTACAGCCGGGATTTTGCGCGAGGCAAGCGCCTGCGCGCAGAGGATCACACCGGCCAATTGGGTGTCGATGATCGTCTGGACCGGGAAGATCGTTTCCGGGCCGAGTGGTACGTGGAGGGAAGCAACAGCGAGCTGGATGAGAAAAAGATCCACAGCGAGTCGATCAGTGCCCTGTCTGCTCACCTACGATGGAACTTGGGGTCGACATCGGCGGCCTGAGTGTCGTTCATCTCCGAAACGCTCCGCCGAATGCCGCGAACTATGCGCAGCGATCCGGGCGTGCGGGGCGAAGCGGGCAGGGGGCCCTCGTCTTCACCTACTGCTCCGAGCTATTCGCCGCACGACCGGCACTACTTCCAGGATCAGGCCAACTTGGTGGCGGGTGCCGTTCAGGCGCCTCGCATTGACTTGTGCAATCGCGAGCTTCTACTCACACACCTCAACGCGCTGGCGATCAGTGAGTAGGCCTACAGGGCCTGGAGCCCCAAGATGGCCAGAGGCCGTCTCTGATGCGTCCTTGTCGTGGACGACAACGCTGATATGCCTCTGGATCCAGCGGTTCGCGAGAGCCTGCAGATTACTCCCGGGATGTACTCGACTCTCAAGTCGACATTCCGTCGCGTCGTGGGGGATTTCACGCACGAGTTGAGACGCGGGGCAGCTCCTGGTACACGGACGACTGGATTGATCAGAATCTGGCCAAGATTGCAGATCACGTGGACGATGCATGATCCGCTGGCGCAAGCTTTACCGGTCCGCCCGCGCCTTGCTGACCCGTGCGACGCAGCCGATCGAGAGCGGTCGTCTGAAGGTCGGCAGCGACGAGTACAAGAAATACAAACGCCACCAGGACCAGGCGAATCGGCAGCTCAACCTGCTCCGCAACGACATGGGCGGATCGATGGAGCTCTCGGAGTTCTATCCCTACAGATATCTCGCCTCCGAGGGCTTCCTCCTGGATACAACTTCACGCGTCTTCCGCTTCGGATCTTCGTTCCGAGCGGCGACACGACGGGAGATTCATCTCGCGACCGCGTTTGATTGCTCTGCGCGAGTTCGGTCCTCTGAACGTGATCTATCACAACGGTCGCAAGTACCGCGTATCACAGCTCGTGGTTCAGGACGCCGAAACCTCGACCACTGAGGCGAAGATCAGCACGAAGGCCGGGTACTTCCTGACGGGCGCGCAGAAGGACCTCGAGATCTGCCATTCTCCGGTGCAAACCTGAGCGACAACGCCAACAAGGATCACCTCCACGACTTGCTCGAGATGTCCGAGTCGAGATCAGAGGAAGTAGACAGGATCTCCTGCGAGGAGGAGAGCGCATCTCCCGGGGGTTCGAGATCCGGACT
>CBDCYW010000013.1:0-3953 GCA_965224245.1 Candidatus Eiseniibacteriota bacterium
CCGTCCGCGCGAAGCGTCGCCATGTAGACGCCCGGAGCGACGTGCCCGCCGTCGGCATCGCGGCCGTCCCACGTCACGGCGAAACGCTCGACGGCAACGGTGCCGATGTGGAATTCCCGAACAAGCCGCCCGTCGACCGAGTAGATCGAGACGCTGGCGTCTCGGAGCTCTTGACCGGTCTCGAAGTCGATCCGGGTGGATTGTGCGAATGGGTTCGGAGTCGCGAGACCACGCTGCCCGCTTGCCGGTGGCGACGATGGCACGCCGACGGGGAAGCCGGGAAGTTGGCCGACGGTTCGCCACTCGTCACCGTAGTCCCTCCAACCGACGCCGTCCTTGGTCACGAAGTCGTTGATCGACCACCACTCCATTTCGGCGATCGGGACCGGCCAGGTGCCGTCGCCCGGTATCGGTACTGGACACCACACAACCTCGCCGGGACAGCACTCGCAGTTCTGATCCATCTTCCAGATGTCCCCGGCGCGGGTGAGATAGTAGCTCCCGCTCAAGGCGACGATGCCGGACTCGGACTGGTAGTGAACATATCCGGCGGCGTTCGCCGACGTCGCCAGGGCGAGCACGCCCACGGCGACCGCAAGAGACTTGGACCAACGCATCGTTGCTCCCTTGGTGTGTGGAATGGTCTCGTGACGCAGCCGAGAACGCTCGCCCGTCTTAGTCGACGAGCACGAGCTTCCCCTCTCTCAGTGGTTGACCATCGATTCTCATCCGCCAAAGATATGTTCCGCTGGCCAAGCGGCGGTGGCCGCTATCACGGCCATCCCACGAGATCTGATGAGCACCTGCCGAAAGGTGCGAATCGAGCAGTTGACATACGTGGCGTCCGCCAACGTCGAACAAGTCAATCTCAACGTCCGCCGACGAACCCAGACGCAGCTCAAAACCTGCTTGTCCTGCGTGCACAGGGTTCGCGGTGACTCGCACTGGGCTTGAAGTGGCGGGACTCTGCTCCGGATCAGCACTGACTGGGCCACCGCTCCAGCCGACCACTACCGTCGCACCTACCCCGGAAGCTACAATGTCGGGCAACGAATCGTGATCGATGTCAACGATACGCACGACTTGGATCACCACGCGGTTCTCGGCAGTAAAGAGAACGCTCCCGTCGGCGGCGGAAGCTACGTGGAGCAGGTAAGGGGTTTCCAGCAGGAGAACCTCTAGGTTTCCGTCGCCATCAAAGTCGGCGAAGGACTCACTTTTTGCGTTCGGCGTTTCAGCGAGTGGCGCGAGATCTGCGAGGCCACTGAACGACTCCCATTTGACCTGATAGTCCGCAATCGCATCGGACCCCACTCACCAGGAGTCCGAGAATCCACATTGGAAGTGCTAGTCCACGACCGTTCATCGATGCCCTCCTCGCGTTAGCCGCAACCAACGCGCGCCCGAGTCGGCCACGACGCTTTCCGACAATCAGATAAGAACCACAGAACGAGAAGTCACTGAGGCCACAAGTCTACGCTTGTCGACGTGGCCTGACTATCCGTGCGTGCACTATCCACTGTGGCCAGCTTGGCGTAGCTGTCGCACGCCCTGGGCTGGATGCGACACTGCGACAGAGGAGGTTCAGAATGCGTCGTCGCGTTGAGCGGGTTCGGGACAAATGTCCAGACACGATGTCCCGGCTGTCTCTCCAGCCCCCGAAATCGCCCATTCCGACCGACCGTCACAGACGCGCCCACAGCGTCCTCAGCCCCATTCCCGCCTCGACACACGGGCACGGCCCTTCGAGCGCGCCAGAGGCCTCTGTGGACGTCTCAGAGCGTACCGATTTCGATGGTCCTCGCCCACGTCGGGATCGGGTACGGGACAGGACATGGCCCCCCCGTAGGGGGCCATGTCTTGTCCCGATGTCCCGACTCCATTTCATGTCTTGTCCCGACTTGCCACGGGCCACGCCTAAGGTGTTGCTGTTCATAGCCCTACGCGGTCGGGACAATTGTCCCGAGTGATTTGTCTCGATGTCCCGACTGACGCCCCGATTTCGGGCTCTCGACGACGCGATAGAGCTTCGCGTTGACGTCTTTGCCGACCTCATGGAGCTCGCCGGACGCTGCCATCTCGTCCAGATCGCGAGTGCTGGTCTTCGGCGATGCCTGGACGCCAGCATCGAGGTTCCACGCCTGAACCTCGGTCACTCCAAAGCCCGGCCGCTCTAGAGTCGGGTGGAACGACCGGCCCATGTCGAGAATGAGCGCCTTGCGTGCATCCTTGCCCTTTCGACGTCCGTCCGGTTTCGACTTTGGAGGCGGACCATCGAGCAGTTCGAGCCCACCCTCGTACACGTGGCCGAAGGGGAACTGCCTGAGCCACCGCCATTCGCCCATTTGATCCGCGTTGCCCTTCCCCACGCAGAAGCGGAGGATCTTACCCTCGGGTGTGTCGCGGACCTTGTCGTGCACGAGCTTGATGATGCCGGTGCTGTTGGACTTGAGCGCACCGCCGCCTGACGCGTCATCGGTACCGGTGTCCGGCTCCGTCGGTCCACGACCATCCCTCTTGCGCGTGTGGTGTATGATCTCGACGGCCACGTCGGCACGCGTTGCGATGTCGTCGAGGATGTCCATCGCCAGCGCCATCCCGGACGAGTCCTCGGGAGCATCGCCCTTTGTGCGTCGGAGCGTGTCGACCACGAGGACGTCGTAGTCCTTTGCCACGTCGATGAGGTCGTGCACGTCCCGCGTGTTTGCCCGCCCTTCTGCCACGAGACGCAGCCGACTCGCGCAATCGCCCGTGATGATCTCGACGTTGCGGTTGGCGAGGTCCTGCAAGTGCCCAGGGATCGTCGCGATTGTGACGGCCCACCGATGCGCCAGTGAAGGCTCCTCGCGCACGCGGAGTTCCGGGCTGATTACGAGGACACGCCGAGGACGACACACCCGAAGCCCGAAGAAGTCGACCCCGGCCCCGAGGCACGCCGCCTGGGCGAGCACAAACCACGTCTTTCCAGTTCCCGCATCCCCGTAGATCATCGACACGCGTCCACGCGTCAGAAGGGCGTTCCCAAGCAGCGGGTCTGGCTCGGGGAAATCGTGGAGGTTCGCCAGGAGATCGCCGACGCTCGGGTACTTCGAGATCCACTCGGCGAAGTCCGACCGCGCGTGATCGCCGATGGCCGCGTTCGTCGCGCGTGTGCCGTTGTCAGCGAGTGCCTGGAATGGGTCCACGGCGAGGTTGCGCGACGCCTCGTCAAGCGCCAGAGAGAGCCGCGAGCACGCGCGACGGGCCTTCGCGTCGAGCAGCCGCTTCCAGGCATCCTCGACGTCATACACCGACCAGAAGGCGCCAAGCGTCGCCCGCAGGTAGGATGCGAAGTCGGCGCCTGGTCCTCCGCGAACGGCAACCGTCGTGATCCGATCGCGCTCGATGCGGCGGAGGATTGCGTCCTCGTCGATCGTCGAGGCGCGCCCGTCCGCATCGTCACGGATGCGTCGGATCGCCTGAATGATCGCCCACGGGTTGGGGTCCGAGAAGTGCTCGCGCGACAGCGACCGCGCGCGCCCCTCGTCCAGATTCCCGGTGGCGTAGGCACCGGCAATGACAGCCTCGGCCGCGTAGTCGCGCGTCGCATCTGCAATGAGGCGCGGGGGACCCTCTACCAAGGAGACGTCGCGCTTGCCCGTTCGAGCGGCCCTTCGTACACTCTCGGCCATATCCACTCCGAGCCCAGTCCTTCAGGTTGACCGCCGTCGAGGGGCTGGGCTTTTTCGTGCCGGGGATACGTCCCCACCCCAATCGAGGGACTGGGGGCGTCCACGCACAATCGAATACTGGTGAGCCTGGCGAGTGCTACCGCTTTGCTACCGCCTGAACGGTAATCAGCAGTTCTCGCTGGCATCGACCGGGAACGACGCACGCCGCGACCAGTCGCGTGACTTGAGTCACCGGAGAGAGGTAAGACGAGTGTGGGAAGTCGCTTGCGCTGGCTTCGTGGC
>CBDCYW010000014.1:0-5365 GCA_965224245.1 Candidatus Eiseniibacteriota bacterium
AGCTCGTCGTTCCCGCGTACGGCGGATCGCAGTACACGACGTCGGCCTTCAGGGTCGGGAGCACATCGATTGCGCTTCCCTTCGTGACGTCGCCCTCGCCAGCGATGACGCCCCCATTGATCGCGCGCATGAACGCTCGCAGCTTCGCGGGGCTCGTGAGTCTCTTCGCGTCGATGTACACCTTCACGCAGCTCTCGGTGATCGCTTCGAGCTCGCCAGTGGCCACGCGGTGTGCCGTTCCAGGGCGGACCTGCGCCATCGGGTGCGCGGCCATGGCGAGCTTCATGGCCAGGAGCTTGATCAGGTTCGCCTTCGCACCATCGGTAGTCGCCTCGGCCGTCGCCAGGGCACGGTCGAGAAACTGAGCGACGTTCTTGGGAAACACCGACGGTGTGTACAACGCTTCGATCGGTCCGGGGCTCCGAACGTCGGCGCTGGCGATGCGCAGGAGGTCGGCCTCGGTCAGATGCACCCGGCCATTCGCGATGAGCGCCCGCCCGACGATGACCGACCGCTCAGCGACGTCGATCGCGCGGACGTGATGGAACCCCAGAGCCTTCGCGTACAGCGCCACCGAGCCGCCGCCGAGGAACGCGTCGACGAAGCGTGCGCCACCCCAGAGGCGGCGTGGGAACACGCGGTCCAGCTCGCGGAAGATGAGCGGGCACAGCCGTCTCTTGCCCCCGATGTAGGCCGGCAAGGCCCCCCAGATGGTCCGTGATCGCCGCATTGGCGGCCTCCGTGCCGGGGAATCGGTCCATTCCGAGTCCCCGTTCGACACGCTAGGGATCAACCTCTCGGTTGATCAAGCTGTTCCGACGCTTACAATCCAGGGATGAACACGAAGTCACGCCCGCGCAGCCCACAGGACATGATCGTCAAGTGGCAACGTAAGGGACTCTTTCTCGCATTCGCGCAGATCGTGAGCTTTGCGACGGAGACTCCGCGCAAACGGGAGTACGAGGAGGGAACCGCCTCCCAGTACAACTGGACCTGGATCACCGATCGCTTCGCCTATCTCAAGGACGAGGCCCGTCTTGCATTGGGCCAGGCAGGGACGTCAAGAACGCACGACGACCGCGCGTTACTCGCCTACCGAGAGGGCCATGGCGCCGGCCTCCCGTTTGGTGAGGGACGCCGACCACCGTTTCGACAGGTTCGAGAAGCGCACCAAGTCGCACGAGATGTCGTCGAATGCCTTGCCACTCTCCAGCCCCACTGGGTCGAAGAGGATATAACGCACGAACTTCCACGATTCTTGTGGCCGCAATTTCCACCAGACAAGGACCCGCCGAAGCGTATCATCGAAATAATCGATCGACGACTCACGCTCCCGAGCGACCACGCGAGTTCCAACTTCGAGGCTCTTCAGGCAGCCAGAGACCAGTACCGGCGACTACGCATGCAGCTGGAGCTTCGCTTCCAAAAGGGTCTACCGATTCATTCATTCGCGACAGCCGAGTCACGGATGCGGTCAAAGTCAAGCCCCCCGCTTCGGGTACAGTTCAGTACCGACGATCTGCGGACGCGCGTCTTTCATCTCTTGAAGATCCTCATGCTGCCCGACTACGCAATTCGCGTGTGCAAGTGCGGCAAGTGCGACGCCCTCTTCTTCGATGACGGGGGCCACTATTCTCGAATGAAGCGACTGCCTCCGCGTTGCGAACGCTGTCGATCCCGGTAGTGCGCCCCCCATGAATCCTTGAAAACAGGATTCAACCCCAGCCACTTTTCATTCTTCTCGTCGTCAGAGACGATCCGACCCGGGCACAGAGACGCCCACCTCGTCGCGATGGCACCGGGCCGAAGTGGGCGTGGACAGACGGGAGTGACCTCGCGAGAGGGAAGCTCCAGCCGTCCGAGTGAGGCTAGGGTTCCACCCTGCGGTTGAGCAACCCTCTTTCGACGGCCATCCCCAGCTCTCCCCGTCTTCTCCAGCCATGCGTCGCCCGGTGCTCAATCGCGAAATGGAGTACCGCCATGCCGACACGTTACGCACTTCGTCGCCGGCGAATCCGCGCCGGCATCAGACAGTCCGACATCGCGGCCGGGCTGGGTTGCACGACCCAGTTCGTCTGCGCAGTGGAACTGGCCAAGAAACGGGCACCACGTGGCTTTCTGAAGCGCTATGCCGAGGTCCTCGAAGACATCGCGCCCCGAGGACGTCCGATGAGTTCGAGGCTGTTCCTCGCCACCCGGGCTTTGACGATCCGACTTGCGATCCCTGGGTTCAGAACCGCACCCGGATCGCTGAACTCGAGCGCCGCCCTGTTCCCGAGATCACCTGCACGGTCGCGACGCACGGATGCGCAAGCACCATGAACGTCATGCGTGCCACGCTCGGGCCACCCCAGGGAGATTCCCCACTTGATTGGGCGCTCTTCTACGCGCGCCTCGGCTGGCCAGTCATGCCAGTCTGGGAGGTCCGTGATCGCACGTGTCCAATGTGCTCGCGGCAATGCATGTGAGAACGCCGGGAAGCACCCACGCATCAAGAGCTGGCCAACCCAAGCATCCACGGACCCGGACGTCATCTCCGAGTGGTGGAGGCGCTGGCCGAACGCTGGCGTCGGACTCGTGACCGGCGAACGTAGCGGGCTCGTGGTCCTCGATATCGATCCACGTCACGACGGAGACGAAAGTCGCGTCCAGCTGGTGGAGCGGTTCGGCCCGCTACCCGACACCGTCACGCAGCTTACCGGCGGTGGTGGCGAGCATCTGTTCTTCCAAGCCGACCCGGACCGCCGCATTCGAAGTGCGGCACCTGCGTTCGGGAGCCGTTATCCGGGCGTTGATACACGTGCCGATGGTGGGTTCGTACTTGTTCAGCCAACCGTGCACGCCAGTGGGCGTCGCTATACCTGGGAGCTGAGCAGCTCACCGTGGAACGTCCCGCTAGCACCGTTGCCCGACACCTGGCGGGAAGCACTCATTGTCGTCTCACCGCCATCTCCACCGACGGCGCCATCCCTCGCCGACGCAACCCGGATTGTCGAGGGTGCCAGGAATACGAGTCTCACAAGCCTGGCCGGTGCGATGAGGCGCCACGGCGCCGACGAGCAAACCGTCGCGACCGCACTTCTGGATCACAACGAGAAGAACTGCCTGCCGCCGCTGGATTGCGGGCGAGGTGCAGCGCATCGCGCGATCGATCCACCGCTATCCGCCCTCCGCCGAGGTAGTCGACACAGCCGCTGAAGCGAGCGCTTGCTACGATCAGTTGATGTCCGCTGCGATCTCCGCCCGAGAGTTCGCCGCTCTCGACATCCCCAAGCCTGTCAGCATCCTGGGCGAGGGGATCATCGAGGCCGGCGGCTATGCGCTGCTTCACGGGGACAGCGGGATCGGCAAAAGCCAGGTCATGGTGCGCCTTGCGCTCGACATCGCGACCGGTCGGCCGTTCTTCGGGTTGGAAACGACAGGCGTCCGCTCAGCGATTGCGTCTCTCGAACTCGGAGACTACCGGCTCCAGGAACGCGTCGTCCGGGCATCTCGCGCTGCGGGTCTCCCGTTTGCGCCGGACTCGGTCACCGTCCTTCGGACCTCTGTGATGGGCTTTCATTGGGATCTCGCGATCGGTGAGCGCGTGGACGCACTGACGTCGTTCATCGAGGAATCCCAGATCGGGTTCTTCGTCTTCGACCCGCTGAACCGCATCCACTCGGTCAACGAGAACTCCAACGAGGACGCCGCGAAGGTCCTGGAGATCATCCACCGGGTTCGCCACAGGACCGGCTGCGCCATCTTTGCCATCCATCACGACGGCAAGCCACTCACCGGCCCTGCCAAACGCGACCACCGGCACGCCTATCGCGGAGCGAGCCGCTGGCGAGACGACGCGCAGTGCGTCATGCACCTCGAAGAGAAGAAGGGCGTGCTTCGACTGACGACGCACAAGTCGTCGCATACGGGTCCGGTCGACCCCATCTGGCTCGCGTTGCACGATGAGAGTGACGCCGACGTCGCCGGTGCCGTCCATGAAGTCACCGAGCCGGACTCGGGCGGCTCGGAGGTCGTCAGGCGCCGAGACGCCATCGTCCAGGTGCTCTTCGCGGCATACCCAAAGGCGCTCAGTCGCGAGGCGACCACGGCCGAGCTTGCTGCCCGCGGTGTCGTCATCAAGGACTCGACCCTGAAGAACGATCTCTCCGTGCTCGCCAAGGAGGGTCGCATCGTCAGCTCGGGACGGGATGGGCAGAGAAGGGCCGTCTACTCTGTAGTTACGTCGGCAGGAGTGGACCACAACGTAACCGGACCACAGAACCTCAAGGGGGACAGGTGATTAAGCCCCCGAGGCCCATTTGTGGTCAGTCCGACGCGAGGTTTGTAGTTAGCAGTCCGCCTACCTATAGGGCGGACTACAACCAAACCGGACCACAAAACGAACCCGTCGGGGCCACCCATGGCGTCATCCGACACGCCCATAAGCGACCTGGCGACACTGCTCGCCCGCGCCTACGTCCGCCTGATCACCGACGAGCCCCCGACGATCGACTTGATGTCCCCGCCACCGAGAGCGTCCATGTCCCCACGGTTGACACCCCGAGAGAGGAGGACGCGTGCGTAGCTTGGATCTCAACCAGGAGCTGGAGACGCTCCGGGGCATGACGGTCGCCGAGCTCCAGCGGCGCTACCGGGAGGTGTGGGGCGAGGACACGCGGACGCACTCAAAGCCCCACCTCGTGAAAACGCATCGTCTGGAAGCTCCAGGCCGACGCCGAGGGGTTCAGCGGTCACCCTGAGGCCGTGATGGCCCGGGCCCGAGAGCTGGCCGACTTCGCCTTCCTGCGCACGCGACCGCCATCTGACGCCGAGGCTGGCGCTGACACATCGCCACGCGTCCGCAAGCGTCTGCAATCACGTGATCTCAACCTCCCGCCAGTCGGCACGGTCTTGCGGCGTGAGCACCGGGGTCGTGTCGTCGAGTGCGTCGTTCGCGAGCACGGGTTCGAGCACGGAGGCGAGGTCTTCAAGTCGTTGAGCGGGGCGGCGCGCGTGGCAAGCGGTGGCGGACACCGGAATGGGTGGACTTTCTGGGGACTCAAGGGAGCGAGAGACTGACGATGGGCCGTCCTGTCGACCACATCGCGCAACGGCAAGCGCCAAGAGCCCGCGATCGTCCGGTGCGCCGTCTACACCCGCGTCTCCGTCGACGACGGCCCCGACGACGACCTCAGCTCGACCCAGGCTCAGGCCGAGGCGGCCATGGCGTTCATCGCCAGCCAGCGGCATGCGGGCTGGGAGGCGCTTCCAGACGTCTACGAGGACCGGGGCTTCAGCGGTGGCAGCACCAACCGCCCCGCCTTCAAGCGGCTGATGCGTGACGTCGAGGAGGGCCGGTTGATCGCGTGATCGTTCACCGCAT
>CBDCYW010000015.1:0-7227 GCA_965224245.1 Candidatus Eiseniibacteriota bacterium
AGGGCCGGCGCGACGCCATTCCTCATCGTTGGCCCACTTGAACTCCTTCCGCATGGCCGCCGCCATGCGCCAGCCGTGGGCGAAGCCAAATTGGGTGAGCACCGCACGGGCAGCGGTCAGGCTGAAATTCTCCACGAGATACTGCCGCAAGAGCCCCATCGCCACGGCGTCGAGCAACAGCGCACGCTGCCCGACGAAACGGATCACGCCTCCCTCTGGATCCAGCTCCAGGAGTTCCTCGTGATCCAGATCCTCGACGCGCATCGGCCACCTCCATCACATTGAAGTAACCAATACGTCATTTCGATCGAGCACACAAGCGTGTCAATCGGCGAGGTTTCTGCAACTGCCTGAAATGGCGGCGGATGCGCTATGGCGAGGAACTTGCGTGGGCGGGTTGGCGGCGCCACCAGCAGACGGCTCGCCGAGTCACCGCCGCGAATGCGCTCGGCACTACGCAACCCGAGGACACGCCTTGCCTGACACCAGGAGTTCTGGAACCGCATCCCCGACGAGGAGCGGCAGCACGTGGTCGAAGTGGCGCTCGATCGCCCCGATCTCTCGCCCCAGAGCTCGCGTGGCGGCTCACGGACATCGAGGAGACGTACATCTCGGAATCGAGCGTGTATCGCAGCCTCGACAGAGGAACAACGCGCATCTACGTGGTTCGCGCCCTGGGATCATGGGCGCGGGATCGCGATCAGCGAGTTCGAAGCCAAGCAGATCAAGGTCCTCAGAGAACAACTTGCCCATCGGACACGGCGAGAGAATCAGAGCCCAGTGAGCTGTTCGTCGTCAGAGCCTTTGGGACACTTCGCGGCTCATCGCTATGGACACTTCCCTCACGTCGGCCGGCCGGATGACGTCCTTTCTCGTGACCGGCAAGCCTAGATTGTAGCGCCTTCGGCGCCGCAGGGTCTCTCGCTTCACGAGCGCCCTGGCTGAACGGATCTCACGCCCGCGGCCCTCATACACGTCCGCCGGCGTGAGGTTGTCGAGCGCCTCGTGCACGCGCTCGTGGTTGTAGTGCTCGACGAACCGACCGATCTCCTCGGACAACTCCGCGGGCTGGTAGTAGTTGCGGAGCTTCACCACGTTCTTCATCGTGCGGTGGTACCGCTCGATCTTGCCCTGGGTCATCGGGTGGTACGGTCGCCCCCGGGTGTGCGGGATCTCTCGTTCCTGGAGGTACTCCCGGAGCTGTCCCGAGACGTAGCAGGGACCGTTGTCGGTGAGGAGCCGAGGCCGCTGTGTTCGTCGTCAGAGCCTTTGGGACACTTCGCGGCTCATCGCTATGGACACTTCCCTCACGTCGGCTGGCCGGATGACGTCCTTTCTCGTGACCGGCAAGCCTAGATTGTAGCGCCTTCTGCGCCGCAGGGTCTCTCGCTTCACGAGCGCCCTCGCCGAACGGATCTCACGCCCACGGCCCTCATACACGTCCGCCGGCGTGAGGTTGTCGAGCGCCTCGTGCACGCGCTCGTGGTTGTAGTGCTCGACGAACCGACCGATCTCCTCGGACAACTCCGCGGGCTGGTAGTAGTTGCGGAGCTTCACCACGTTCTTCATCGTGCGGTGGTACCGCTCGATCTTGCCCTGGGTCATCGGGTGATACGGTCGACCCCGCGTGTGCGGGATCTCCCGCTCCTGGAGGTACCCCCGGAGCTGTCCCGAGACGTAGCAGGCACCGTTGTCGGTGAGGAGCCGAGGCCGCTGTCGCACGTGAGGCCGGGTGACTCCGGTGCGGGCGATGGCCTGTTCGAGTACCCGCTCCACGTCATCGGTCGCCATCTTCTGACAGAGCAACCAGGCGATGATGAAGCGGCTGTAGTCGTCGAGCACCGTGGCCAGGTAGTACCAGCCCCAGGCCGTCACCCGGAGGTAGGTGAAGTCCGTCTGCCAGAGCTCGTGCACGCGTCGGGTGGGGTTCGGGAACTGCTCGAGCGCCGTCAGCACCATGAACGACGGGCTCGTCACCAGGTCCTGGGCCTTCAGGATGCGATACACGCTCGATTCCGAGATGTACGTCCCATCCACGTCCGTGAGCCGCCAGGCGAGCTCCCGGGGCGAGAGATCGGGGTGATCGAGCGCCACCTCGACCACGTGCTGCCGCTCTTCGTCGGGGATGCGGTTCCAGAACCGACGAGCGGCCGGCTTGACGCCCTCCAGCGCCTCGAACCCACCCTCCTGATACAGCCGGTACCAGCGGTAGAACGTGCTCGGGGCCACCTCCAGCTCGCGCAGCGTCTGCCGGACACCGAGCTCGGAGCCCTCGACCAGTCGGATGATCTCGAGCTTCTCGGACGCCGTGTGCCTCATTGACCGTCCGACTCGTCGGCCAGATCGGCACTTTTTTTCAGAACCGCATTGCGCACCGACAGATCGGCAACCAGATCCCGGAGCTGCCGGTTCTCCTGGCGAAGCGCGATCACCTCCGAACTCGTCGCCTCCCGCTTCGTGTTCCCCTGCAGACGCCGCTTCCCGGCCTCCAGGAACTCCTTGCTCCAGTTGTAGTAGAGGTTCGGGCTGATCCCTTCACGACGGCACAGCTCCGCGATCGTCTCCTCACCCCGGAGACCTTCCAGAACGATCCGGATCTTCTCTTCCGATGAGAACTTACGGCGGGTCTTGCGGCGGATCTCACGAACCGCCGACTCCGGGCCAGTCTTCTTCGACATCAGGTCCGCTCCTTGGATGACGATTCAAAGAATACATCCCAGAAGTGACCATTGCGATTAAGCTTGATTGTGTCCCATCAGCTCTGACGCCGAACACCTGAAGATCTTCGTAGTACCAAGTGAACCTGTACTGCCACTGGATGTCCGGATCTGAGAGATCCGTTGAGCGGCTGATCCAGAAGTCAATGAAGCGCGCGTGTTCTCGAGCTGTCAGCCGCAGGTAGGTTCCATCTTCCAGTCGGGCAATTGCGACGGAGTTGACCTCGTCGCTAAGCGCGGAGTATGGCTCTCCGATGGGGATCGGATTCATCGGATCGGACATGTCAAAGAGCCGTACGATGCCCAGGCTTGGTCCATCAACGTGGTTCTCGGCGCCGACAAGCAGATACTTTCCGATCGCCTGCATACCGCTCGCATGCTTGTATTGCGACGAGACAACAAGCGTCCGTATGATCCTGTCAGAAGCGTCTGGCGTAACGTTGCACTCAAACATTCCGTGCTGCAGGCGATTGGATCGGAGACGAAGACCCGAGTGATCGCGGGTCTCCAACCGCACCACGGCCACGAGAGCGGACTCGGGGTGACTGGAAGAAGCCACGATGTGCGGGGTATCCAGTCCTCCGATCTGCAGGATTGGGAGTCGCTGGACTCCTTGCCAGTGTCCACCCCAGAGCCAACCGACCGGCGGATACCCTGCCCCCATGTGGAAGCCGAGCGCGGGTCCTCGGTCCCGAAGGGAGTTCACGGAGGCGATCACATCCTGCACGCACTGGTTGCAGTCTTCTCGTCCATCGGGTTGACACTCGTCACCTTTGTGGGACTCAGCGTGGGCGAGCTTAACGCTTGCCAGCATCCCGGCACAGATGCCAACAGCTAGGCCAAGTGCCACAAGCGACGAGTGACTTCGCGAGCTGAACGACGTCCTCGCTGAACGTCGCGACCGGCTCGTGTCAAGGTCATTCACTTCCGGCCAATGACCCGCGCCGATTTGGGGGCGAAGGTCATTCACTGCGGTTGTACCAGCACGAGGACCAACCCCTCGCCGCTCTCAAGCAATGACATCGCCTTGCCAATGACAGCACCCTGGCGACGATCTTGGTCGATGGCCTTCATGGCATGGCCGGGTATGTTGGATGTTGTCATCAGATCGCCTGGATGGATGGCCCCATTGCTTGCCGTGGCAAGGGCGTACACGCGTCCGGCCAGGGCAATGAGATTGTCACCCTCCATGACCCCGTCGTGCCTTAGGCTAAGTCCCGTCCCCACTCCTCCCGCACCACTCACAATGCCAGCAACCGATGTGTCGTATTCGCGTCTGCTGATCGTGAGATGACCTGGACGGTCGGGGGCGATCGTCACGAGAGCCCCGTTGGGGAGGTCTTCGGTACTCGTGACGTCGAAGGGCTCTGCGATGTCGCAGCCGCCGGTTATTTCAACAACGCAGGTCCTTGTTCTACCCCACACATCGAGTGTCGACCCCGGTGAGTTCGTTCCGATTCCTACCGACCCACCGGGCCCTTGGAGGATCAGATCCTGGGGCCCACCGCCGCCATACTCATATGCGAAGATCTGCGACTGCGTCCCATTGCTGTGCAGGCGAAGGCCAGCGCCCGCGGACGGATCGAGGCCGGTGCCGTTGCCGCCCGTCAGCCACAGGGATTGGCCGTCGACGTGAAGCGCTGTCATCGGCGTTGCCGTGCCGATTCCGACGTCTCCATCTTCTGTCACAACGACATGCTTGGTGAATGGATCTGTGCGACCGATCAGGAATCCGCTCGCATCGGCACCGATGGCCATCTTTCCGGGTGACGTTCCGAGTCGCTCCATGACGATCTGCGCGGAGAGGTTCTGCCCCGCGACATGGAGTGTCGTGGAGGGGCTCGTGGTTCCGATCCCTAGGTTTCCGCCCGGTGCTTGCAAGATCAGATCCTGCGGTCCACCACCGCCGTAGTCGTATGCAAACATGCTGGACTGCGTTCCCTTGCTGAACAGACGTAGCCCAGCTCCGGCCGACGGATCGAGACCATCACTGTCTCCCCCCGTGAGCCAAAGCGACTGGCCCTGAACATGGAGCTTCGTAGCGGGAGTCACCGTTCCGATGCCGAGGTTTCCACCCGGTCCCTGCAACGAGAGTACCTGTGCCCCGCCGCCGTCGTAGTCCCACGCGAAGATCCTCGCCGTTGGGCCGTTGCTTAGGAGCCGCAGGCCAGCGCCAGCGGCTGCCCCCAAACCGTCGCCGTTTCCTCCGGTGAGCCACAATGACTGCCCGTGCACGTGGAGCTTTGTCGCGGGATTGCTCGTTCCAACGCCAATGTTGTCTGCCACCCGATAGACTGCCCCGGTGCCTATCGTCCAGTCGCCATCGTCTCCACCACTGCCACCAGCCTCTGCGACCCCACTTCGGAGTGCGAACGGCACGCTCGAAATCGGTTGGTCTTCGTTCAGCTGTTCGAAACTCGTCCCCGCCGCGTCCTCAATCCACACGCGGAGACCCGGATTGGTGGCCCCCTCCAACTGGCTAGCTGTCAGCGGAACCATTTCTGGCGAAGCGCCGAGCCGGACGCTGAACAGGCTGTCATCAACATCCACTGGCACAGATCCAGTTGGTTCGGACCCGTCTACACTCGTCCCGTCGTTTGACCAGAGAGTGGTGCCACCCGATACGATGGCGAACTTCATATTCACGATGCCACTGATTCGAACCCCATCTCTCAGTAGCTCGCCTTGGTAGGTGATCTCCGTTGGCTCAGCTGCCGCGCTGCTTAGGCTAGCGGTACAGATCGACATCAGCCCCAGAGCAGCTATGGCGGCTCGTGAGAAAGACATCTGTGCCTCCCTTCCAATGCCACTTACCGGGTGATCGCGACCTTTTGGTGACCTTCGTAGCCGGGAGCGCTCATCACAACGAAATAGACACCCGACGAGACACGGTGCCCAGAGCGATCCGTTCCATCCCAGGAGACCAGAGTGCGGCCGGGGTCTAGTGGAGCTGCGAGAAGGGTCCGAACCTCAGCTCCGTTTGCCTCGAATATCCTGATACGTACGAGGCCACCGTCGTCCGGAACATCAACTTGGAAACTCGTGCTCGCGGAGAGTGGGTTCGGCGAGCATCGCCGTAGCGCGTAGGCGGTTGGCACGGATCGGCCCGGCGTTTCTTCCTCTTGCGCGAGGATCTCGGAGTGTGAGCGCCAGAACCCAGCGACGATCGAGTACGACTGTGATGAGTACTTACCTATGACAGGCTGTCCAAGCGTGGAACGAACAACGAAACTCGCCGACTCCCCACCAGTGCCCCCAGCAGAGATCACATAAGAAGAGATTTCGGCCGCGCTTTGCACTTCTGCGATGCAAGTCAGTGATAGACCGAAGGCCATTGCAAAGGTGCAGCACCTCATCTTCATACCTACACTCCTCAGTCGCTTGCATGGGTAGCGTTGATGGCACACGCGGCGTGGGGACTCGTCGAATGCGCAGATCGTCGGAAACGGAACACGTGATGCCGAGTGCGCATACCCTGGTCGTCTGTCCCGAACACCATTTGACAGCAGCGTGCTGCCTCGCGGCCATGATGCAATTGCATCATTTACCGATTGCAGTTCGGTCATTTCGGACTCATCAGACCTTGAAGCAATCCGACAACAACCACGCGGCTAGTCGATTCGGTTGGAGCAGTAACCTCAAGCCACATAATCGTTTCCGGTACGGACTACGACAGAGAGCCTGTATCGGGGCGAAGGGACAGGTTAGGGGCCGATTTCACCGCAGAAATCGCTATATCCCGCCCCCTGATCGCCCCTCCCACGAGGGGACCCTATCGCCATACCTGTTGCCGCGTCGCGACTTACAGCGCCGTCGAAGCGCCGAGTGACGTGCGCGTTGGGCGAGCCGAGGGACGGTTCGCGTCCCGGTTCGGGCGTGATCAAGGGCCGCCGCGTCCGCGATCGGCACATCTATATGGTCCCCGCGTCGCGTTTCGGCACGTCGCGTCAGCCGACAGGACCGTTTCGGGGCTACGCGATCGGCACGTACGTCAACACATCCTCCGACCCCGCCGCGATGCACTCGTACGTGAAGGCGAGGCTAAAATGGTTCACGCCGACGCGGACATACCGGTAGTGCTGCGCCCCGGTCTCGTCATCCTCGACGAGCTGCTTGGCGTCCCCGGTCAGGTGCTTGGCGAACTCATCGACGATGCGGCAGCGTCGCGGGAGCACGATCTCCCCATCGCGGATCGCCCGTCGTGACGCGTCGAGCGCCTCGGTGCGGTTCTCGCTGACCGTGTAGCTCTCGCGATCCCACCGAGGCTTCCCCCGCTGGTGGGTGTTGAAGAAGTTCAGGTACACGACCCCGCGCTGGCGTACGGCGAGTTCGCGGGCGGCGTGGGTCTCGGGCAGCCCATCGATCACGCACCGGTACACGTTGAACCGATGGATCAGATCGTCGAGCTCGTCGAACGCGCGGTGCACGCCGAGGTACACGATCTCGCGGCGGCTGCCTCGCTTGCTGGCGATGACCACGTGCAGCTCGCGGCCGGTGTCCACGCCCATGG
>CBDCYW010000016.1:0-38411 GCA_965224245.1 Candidatus Eiseniibacteriota bacterium
GGCGAGTCGTTCGCCGTCGAGATGTTCGGCGCGCCCAACCGCATCGGCTACCAGCAGGCGCACGACGGCTGCGGCGGTAGCGCGTACACCATCCTGACGCAGACCGAGCCCAACGTCGTCAACCCCGAGCTTGGGTCTGGCGATCACGTCGCTCCTAAATGGCATCTACATGCCGTGCGCCCGAGCGACGCCGACGGCCGCGTCGACACGTACCCGACGCCCGTGCATTTCGGTGAGGATTGGGGCGAGGCGCTGGGGCCGTATACGAGTCATCGATACAGCCGTGGAGTCGAGAGTACTACGAACGAGAGTTTGATCGCAGCGGTCGTCACCGTCGAACATCGTTGACGCAGACGGGCGCTCCGTCGCATCGATCACCTACGGCGTCGTCACGCCACCGCCCGTCGACTACGCCCGTCGGTTCATCGAGGAGTGGAACGCGATGTGTCCCGACATCCGCGCGGTGCCGAACCCGGCGCGCGTGAAGCTGGAGCAGGTCGCAGCGATGGTGCCGACCAAGGCGTGGGAAACGTACTACGGGGGCAAGTAGCTACTCGTCGGCGGTGATGTACCAGAAGCACCAATCTGTCCCATCGGCTCGGAACATGCCCTCGGCGTCCGAGTACCCCTCGGGCGCGGTCTCCGTCATCGGCACCATCACGTAGTCGTAGGCGTCCGTCCCCGACTGCGGGACGGCGGGCAACCGCCACTCCAGACCGAGACTCCCCGACAACGACAGCACCCGGAACCCCGTAGCCCCAGCGGGCACCTCGATCGACGCGCCCGTCTCGGTCCACGCTACAGACGTCGCATGGTAGTAACTCACGTCAACACCCCCACGAGTACAGACGCCGCAATCCCGATGAGCGTCACGAGGATGGTCACCAGCAAGCGACGGTTCGCGCGGTTCGCCTCGCGCTGCTCGGTGGCGAGTTCGTGCCGCTCGGCCTTCTCCTGCATCAACTCTTTGACCGCGATCACGAGGCCCTCCCCGGCTTCGGCTCCGGAGCCGACACCGACCACGCGCTCGAGGCGTTCGATCCGTCTGCCGTGGCGGTCGAGCCGGTCATCGAGCCGCCGCGCGACCAGTGGTGTCGCTTCGCCTTCGTAAGCCTCTTGTGCCCGGATCTGTTCCGGCGTGGGCACGTCTCGGCGAGGATCGTCTGCCACCGTTCCCCCTCGTCGCAATCGCTATCCGTCGCCCATTTCAAACGCGGCCCACTTCGACCACGTAATAGTCATCATGCACGCCATAGAGCGCTGGAGTCACGTCCTCGGTGTGGACATATCGCCCACCGCCTAGACCAAACGCGCGGGGCCACGGCTCGTTGCTCGTGGCGCCCTGGTCTGCGTGTCGCCCGAGCGTGCCCGCCATCGCGCGTCTCGCGTACTCCTCGATGTACGCCGCGCCCGTCGAACACACGTACAGCCGATCCGAGAACCCAAACCGCCGACGGCTCGCGTTGTGCCCGTACAGACCATCCAAGAGAAAGTCGATGAGGTCGCCGACGTCGTAGACGCTCCCGTCGAGTCGCGCCGCCGCCAGTCGCATGTACCCGATCGCCTCATCAGGATAGTCGATCGCGGGGCGCTTGTCGCCCCACTGACGCCGCAGCACGCGCCACCGCTCGGGACCGCGAACGAAGGCGTTCAGCCGCGACCAGTGCGCCATCGGCGCCGTGACCTCGAACACGCGGTCATCCCCGAGGTAGATGCCCACGTGCGTGATGCGCCACGCGTCGTCCTTCGGGTAGCCGCGTCGACCCGTCACGGGGTTCGTGAGCACGTACCGCTGGGAGAGCCGGATGCCGTTGCACGGGATCGACGCCCACGGCGGCCACCACCGGACCCGGCATTCGGTCGCGATGATGTCGCCGGGGCGCATCGTGGTCGAGATGTTCACGGCTTCGGCTTCGCCCCGATCGGGGTCCCGGCACCCAGCCGAAGGAACGCCACAGCCATAGCCAGGAGCGGCGCGTTCAGCGCGTCGACCGTCGCGTCCGGCACGATATCGTACTTGTCCAACACCGCGAGAGCCACGATTGCCAACGCCACCCCGATCGTTCTTGACTGGTACCACGGTTTCATTTCGCACCCCTTTCGCGATCGCGCTCGCATCGCTCAGCGATTGTTTTCAGCGCGATCATTGCATCTTCCACCTTGTCGACGCGGCCGTCCGTTTTGTCGATGCGCTTGGTGACGACCTTCAGCCCGTCTACCACGAATTCGCGGTCGTCGCGAAACTTCTGCCACAGACGCCCCGCCGTGATGCCGATCGTTACTAGCACGACGGCGACGCCGACGGTGATCGTGATCTGTGTGTCCTGGGTCAGTGGCAATCCACCGAACGCCACATTGGCCCCCCATCATCATGGTAGGTTCAGGTGTAGATAACACTGCGTCGAGTCCGGCACCGCGAACGCTTCGATATCGCTGTAGATTTCGCGACCGTTGAGCGTGAATGTGATCTCATAGGTCGTGACGCTGTTCGGCTCCGTGATCGCCGACGAGTAAATCAACGGCAGTACCGCACGACCGGGTACCGCCTCGCCGCCGAACGACCGGCCCGTTACGGCGCAGACCTTGTTATCCGACACCGTACCGCCGGACCACGTGGCGCTCGATCCCTCGAAGTCGGCGCACACCCGGACCGAGTCGGACGCCGTCCCGGTTAACTCCACGATGTCGACGATGACGTTGCAGACGTCTGGCGTCTCCGGTGGGTCGTAGGCGATGCGAGTCAACTCGATGTCCTTGGTATATCCCGACGTCACGAGCGGGCGAAAGTTTCCTGTCTCGACGAGGTAGTATCCCTGTTTCCACGCCCAGTAGTAGGTGCTCTCGCCGAGGTTGTAGGCGAACGAGTCGGTACCGCCGACGGCCACGACCTTACGCTGCGTGATCGGCGCCGCCTGCGTCGGCCCGCTCCTGAACTCGTAGACGACCCCGTCGATGGCGTTACCGGTGATATCGTCCTTGAACGTGACATACCCGACGTAATCGCCAGTGGCGATGGTCGCGGTCGAGATGGCGGCGAAGTCGTCGGCCACCGCCGCGTCGACACTGTCGGCGATGGTCGCCGCCGACGGCGGCTTGACGAAACTCGTGTCGCCGATCGCCGGCCGTGCCGCAAGCGCAGCCGTCAACTCCGAGTTCGTCGGGATGTCGGAGACGTCCGGGACGCTCGACCACGTGCCCGGCTGGAACGCCTGAATGTACTGATACAGCTCGCTCTCGGTATACTGAGCTGCCGCGATGGCGTCGATATCCAACTGCATCGCCTCGACGAGAGCCTGCGTTAGCTGGGCGGCGAATGTCGCGTTCGAGATCGACGACCCAAGGTTGTACTGGCCGAGGATGATCGTGAGCTGGTTAGCCAGAACGGCGTCTAGCTCAGCCGCCGTCCAGTCACCAGGGCCATGAGATGCGATCAAGGTTGAGTCGATCTCCTCAGGCGTGTAGCTCTCTTGCGTGAACGCGCCACCGAGCGCTATCACGGAGTCGCCGCCCGGATAGTACCAGCTGAACAGCCCGCGCCAGTGACCGACCGTGTCGAGCGTAGCCGACCGATACCTGATGTTGCCGAACGCCGACAGAGAGTCATTCGGCCAGTAGTCGCGCAGCTCAGTCCCGAGGTAGACACGGAGCGCCACGCTATCAGGCGCCTCACCCATGTACCCCGACTGGAAGACGAAAGCGCCGGGGTTCGACGGGACAGACGGCGGGGGCGCGTCGGCAACCGTCGTGACTGGCCGCGACTCGGACGCGGTCGTGACGTTCCCAGACGCGTCCTTGCTCTGAGTGTAGTAGACGTATTGCGTTCCCGCCGAGAGCCCCGTGTCGTTGTAGCTCGCACCAGCCTGCCAGCCGCTCGACGTCCCACCTGGGTTTCCTGACGTCTCAACGAACCGGTACATGATGCCGCCGCCGGGGTCAGTAGCCGTGGAGGCGGTCATCGAGACCTCGGACGTCGACACCGCGTAGGGGTAGACCGACCACGTCGATGGCGTCGGAGTCGGTGGCGTGCCGTCCCCAGCCGCTCCAGTGGTGGATGCATACGACCCGGTCGCGCCCGCCTCCGAGACGCCTCGCATACGGACGTCGTAGGTATCGCCCTCGACGAGCCCCGTGATGGTGTAGTCCGTCTCGGTTGACTGCCGCGTCCCGCTAGACGTGTACCCACCGCCGTCGAGCTGCCACTCGATTTGATGATCGAAGTCGTAGGGCAGGTCCCACGTGACATCGATCTCGCCGTCGTCTCCGGCGGTCGCGGTGAGCCCGGTCGGCGGGTCGGGTGCGCCAGCGTCCTCGGTGATGCCCGTTGTTGACGCCCACAGTGTCTGGCGGTTAAACGCGGCGTCTCGTGCCTGGACCCTAAGATCGTACTCGGTCCCCTGCGCGAGCCCAGATAGAACGCGGGACGTTGCGGTGCCCCATCCGCCCGATATCCACGTCGGGTCACCTAGAACCCTGTATTCGACGATATACTCGATCGGCGTAGACGTGTCCGAAGCGGCATCCCATGACAGAGCCAACGACGAAAGCGTTGTACTATCGACCGCGAAATTCGTCAGCGGCTCCGGCGTGGGTGCTTCATCGTCGACAGTAACAGCACCTGCCGAGAATGTCCCGCCAACCGAGTGTGTGAAATGGAGGAACCCGCGTGTGTCGGTCGTGTCGAGTTTCGTACCGGACACCGGAAGGTTGATTGTGACGGCCGCGTTCGGCGTCATCCCTTCGATCTTGACGTTTACCGGAAGGCCTGTCGTGGTCGTCGAGAATGACCAGTCGTCGTTTGCCGTCATCGTGCGGTTGAATAACGCGACGTAGACCGTGTCGGTCATCGCCACGGCGCCGCCGAAGTGGTTTGCGTCTATCCCGCTGAGTGGGTCGCGCGAACCGATCGCTGTTGACCCCTGGTCGAGAACCTGGTGGGCGACGGTCCACGTATGGAGCAACGTGTCAGCGGCTGCGATACGAGCCTCAAGGCGGTAGTAACATCCTTGCCCGTGAAACCCCCACGAGTCCGTACTGGTTGGCTGCCAGTGGTCGGCAACGCCCGTACCGTTGTCGGATGGTCCGGCGTGAACGCCTTGATAATAGAACTCAAACGACGGGTCCGGCGGGTAAATGCCACCGGTCTCGCGATTTCGGTAGGTCCCGTTGATCGGCTGCGACTCCTCGTAACTAGCCTGGTTCCGTTTCCCCTCCGATGCGCCGTCGTCCCACCATGATACGCTCTTGAGGTATTCGCCCTGTGAGTTCGGTCCGCCGATGACCCACAGATCGGGCTCGACATCGCCGCCGAGGATCTCGAACACAAAGCGAGACGTTTCGCCTGCGCCGTCCGTCACGTCGTAATAGTAGCCATACCCGCCGGGGCCGATCTTCGCGCCCGGCGTCCCTGAGAACGAATTAAGAGGCGTCCCGCCACCCGTCCAGTCCGATGCCCCGATGGTCTGCCCAGCCGTGCGAACGTCAGGCATCGGCATCCACATTTGATCCACGAACGTGATGCCGGCCCGTGCGGGGTTGTACGCTTCGCCACGGATCAAGAGGAGTTCACCGTCTCCGTTGAGTTGCCATCCCGCGATCTTGCGCTGCGCCGAGTCGATCGACACGTCATCATCCCATAACGTCGAAAGATCGGTGTTTGGGAAGTCCCACGTATTCTGGACGACAACATCGAAGCCGTCATCGTCTGAACTGAACTTGTCGAAATACCCCGATTTATATCGGTCGTAGCTGTACGGCGCCCATGCGCCATATTGTCGGTAAGGGTCCCATCCGTTCGTTCGTAGCGCCACGCTGAACCATCTTTGTGAACCCGTCGTTGTAAGCCATGAGTCGTTTACGTCGTAGTGACTACCGCCGTCCCATTCGGTCGCGTCGAACTGCGCGGCGGCTCGGTAGTCGGCGTGCGACGGGTCGATAACGCGCACCATGTTCCAACCGACTCCGCCCTTCCATATGAACGACGGAAAGAGGCTTGACAGGTCGTCATAATATCCAGGGCGCCCGGTTCCCCATGCATCGCCACGATGCAACCAGTAGTGGCCCCGGCCACTGTTCCCAATGTCGTGCGTCGATCCCGTCTGTGGCCCCGCAGTGATCGCGAACACCGCGACATCGGATCTCGGCGTTGGGTCGTCCTGCTGAGAGTCATAACCCCACTTTGTCCGGAAATACGCATACGCGCCGCGTCCGGTGTCGTCTCCTCCACCGCTTCCGCCCTTTTCCGTGCCCCACGCGATGTTATCAACGCCGAACAAACGCCCCTTTGGATATTCAGTCGCCGACGCGCGCGTGACCTGACGATCGTCGAACATGAACCGAAGGACGCGATCCCAAACGGACGGCATCCCTATAGCGTCCACGATGTCATCGAGAAGCCCGATCGTTAGCGTGTCTTGTTCGAATGACGCGGCCATGTAAGCGGCCGTGATGTTGTGCGATAGAAGCCGCTGGTGGTTGTCATCACCCCGGAGCCCGACGTTCTCGACGTTCGACATGACTCGGTTCACTGTCCAATCGTCATATTTCAGATAGTGTTGGGCGAACGTGGTCCTAAAGTCGGTCGAGTCAGGCATGGCCTTGCTGCCGATGTATACGGGTATGAAGTCCTCTAGCGCGCGAGAGCTACCAGAACCATCGTCTGCATACGAATAATATGCGCCCTGCCCGACCTGGATGCGCGCTGACCCCTGCGAGTACCACTGAGGATAGAACGTAGACAGACGAGTTGCGAATGTTCCAGAGTCATATTCTGGGTAACTCGCAACCTCGGACGATCCGGCCATTGTGAGAAGCACCGACATCACGCCGCCGCGTCTCATGGCGATATTGTACCACGGCTGACGCGAAGGATCGCCAGAGCCTAGGTAGCCAATTGTTACGACCTCTTCTTGATTGAAGAGGATGCGTCCAAACTCCGAGTGTCTAGTCTGGTCGGCAGCTGTCCCGCCAACCATAAGGTCATGCGTCACGTCCCACAGGAAAAGAGGACCAAAATATATCGCGTCCTCAACCCACGCTTCGCCGCCATTCGTCTCTGTATTCCCGGTCCACGTAGCAAGTGAGTCGCGACCGAAACAGTCGTTGGCGAACTTGACTTGTGTGATAAAGCTATCCATCTGCGCGCGGAGTTTCGTCAGCATGTTCGCGTGTAGCGTTTCCTGCCCAGGGACGCTATCGGTTACGACGTACACAAGCGCAACGGGCATCATGGCATCGAACATCTCGCCCGCTTGGCCCTCGCTTGCGTAGGGGTTGCTGCAACTAGCGCCAGCAACGCCGGTATCATCCAAGATCGATCCGATGTCGGACTCGGCGGCGTTCGCGTCGTCGACAAGGTCGGACCATATATCGGTCTTGTCCTGATACCACGCCTCGCCGTCGTCCTCGATGCCGGCCTCGGAGCGCCAGCGGTAGAGTTGTTCATACGTGATGCCGCGCGGGTAGTCGGTGCGCGTCACCGGCTGCGACATCGCGACCGACGCCACACAGAGCGCCACGAGTGCTAGTAGTAGGGTCCTCATGCTACGGCGCTCCTATCACCATGCGTATCTCACGCGGGACCGTCAGCGCGTCCCGGTACTTCGTGTCCGTCCCGCCGTCCCACACCCGCCACTCGACAGACCAGACGCCCGACGCCACCGCCAGGAAGTCGATCGTGGCCGTATCACCGTCGTGGTCCCACCACATGGCCCCGTTCATGTACCGCGTCGTCCGTCCGGCCGGGTCTTTGACCGTTGCCCACACGCTATCGGCGTCCGCCAGACCAGAGAGGTCGAACGCCTGCGCGTACTGACCGCCAAGCGGGAGTGCCCCTATCGTCCTGCCGCTGATCCCACGACGATCGACCGTAGGCGCGAGCCCGACGTTTGATGTGTCGTCCTCGGCGAAGTAAGGACGGGCAAAGTCGTCCGTGTCCGCGCCGTAGTCCCACGCCTGGAACTCCGAAAATACGGTGGTGGTGTCGACGCCAATTTCCATGAACGTCAACGTTCCCCCGTTTGGCTGATACCATCGGTTTCCGCCGAACGTTACGGACGATCCTGCGCCCGAGATCAGTATACCGCTACCGGTGTTCGAGTCGGCGATGATGTTGTCTTGTATGACGCAGGACGTGCACGGGTCCGCCGCGACGAGCCACCCGACGTCTGGACTGTTGGTATTGTAGAAGGTATTGCCGATGACCCGGTGCCCCGATCCTTGCACCTCGATCATATCGTCGCCGTTGTTCCACCATCTGGAGTCCTGGACCGTGACGTTCTGGCATATGTTCCCCGACGCGTCGAGATACGCGCCGTCGTCGGTATTATCGTGGACGTCGCAATCGTCCACGAGATGCCCCACGCCATTGAATATCACGCCATGGTCGAAGCCGGACACGTCGGTGTTCCGGATGATGGCGTTTTCTGCCGAGTTGTTCGTGATGACGATGCCGTTCGGCTTATCGCCGCCGAGTTCGCCAGACACCTGCCGGTCAACGACGCAGTCCTCGACTACCAGCGGGCGAACGTCGCCGACGTTGATACCGCTGGCATTAATGCCAGTCATGGAGCACCGGTACACATAAAGACCGCCGATTGGCCCGACGGCAGCGCCAGCGTAAATCGCCGTCGTTCCGTTGTCCTCGGTGTTAAGGCGCCATACGCAATCGACAAACCAGTATGGCTCTGACGTCACGCCAGGGGCTCCCGAGATCAGTACGGCCCCGGTGGTAGCGTCCGCTGTCGGCGGGGCGTCTCCGGCCGTAACGTTCTCCCAATCCTCGAATATGATCCTCTCGAACCGGTACCCGTCTCGCATCACCGACGGGCTGGAGTTCTGGAAATGGAAGGCATACTGCCCCGTTCCTGTCCTCGCCGCGCCCGATATGATGATCTCCGCACCAGGGTACGCCATGATGTAGGTCGGAGCGGACGCCGTACCCGAGCACGACGTGTGCGGGATGAGCTGGTAGATGTCGGTGATTGTCCACGTCCCCACGGGCTCAGCCTCGGACGCCGCCACATAAAGCGTGTCACCACCGACGACCTTGCCGGACGACAAGGCGTTCGACATGGTTGCGTAGGACAGTGCGAGGGTGCTTCCGTCGTCTGAGTCGCTCCCGTCTGATGTCAGGTACTTCGTCGACCCGTGTGCCGCCGTCGCCGAGAGCGTCGCGATGGCCAGTGCCCAAACGTACGCCGCCCGCATTAGTACGCCTCCAGCTTAATAGATGTCGCGATGTACGTGGTACCCGTCCCGGTGTCCCCGGGCTTCTCCGCGATCTTGAGCCACAGGATTTCGTCAGTCGCGGCGGGGGTGTAGCTGAACGTGTGCGTGACCTTTTTGAATGCGTAGCTCGACGTCTCCGGCGTGAATGACACCGTCTCGTCCGTGTAGCTCCGGCCTGTCCCTGTAGCACTCCCGTCTACCGAACACGTCATGTCGTGCTGGCCGTCAGTCGCCGCAGACGACGCCGCAAAGAACGTGATGCGTAGCGTCGTTCTACCCTCGAAGGTCCCCGGTATCTGCGTCGACCAGTAGCGATATGCACCACTCTCGTCCGTGAACGTCAGAACAGGGCCGTAGAACGTCCCGAGTCCAGTCAATCCAGCGTTGCCATTCGACAGTGACGCGAACAGCTGAACGAGAAGCGTGTCCGCCTGCGCCGAGTACCCGACCGTCCCGGCCGGCGTCGACTCCGTCCACGCAGAGCCGGAATACGCAAGCACATCCCCCGACGACGGACTCGTGATCGTGACGTCTCCGAGATCGTCGAGGTCCGAGACGCCACCGCCGCCGGCCTGTATGCTGTCCTGAACGGCCGTGGACAGCTTCCCCCACGTCACCGCCCCGTCCTCGATCGTCGGGACCACGATGGACCCCGACAGCAGCACCACCGCAGCAAGCGCCGCGAGCGCGCGTCTAGTCCACATTGATCGCCTCCACCACGAACGGTTGATAGGGCCGCTCGGTTATGCGCGTGACGCGCCACTTCCGGCCGGACCATGACGGCTCGGACTCAGAGCCCGCCGAGACGAACCCTGGATAGCGCATGATGTTGTCGAGGCTTGCGTCGGTCGTGAACACGTAACCGCTCTCGATCGCATCGCCGAACCCCATCGACGCCGACACCTGTATCGTGAGCCGCTGGGTGTGTAGCATGTCGAACCGCCGGACGCAGACATCCCACGCGCATCCGTTGTTATTCACGTAGGGCAGTCGGTATATTGACTTACGACGGCCGTAGAGTTCCTGCGACGTATCGGCCAGCGCCTCGCGCGTCGTGTCCCTGGCGCCTGTATGGTTGAACGACTGAACGGTCCCGTTGTCGACCCACACCGACCGAAGGTATCTACCGCTGGCGGGGTCTAAGTCGTATTCGACATAAACCGCGTTGACCATGTCGTCCAGCGGCGTCATCCCCCATGTGATCCCGTTGTCCGGTATCTGGTAATCGTACAGGACGACGCCAGAAACATCGGCCCCCGTCTCGATCGGAATGGCGCGCCAAAGCGACGCGGAAGCCGAGTACCAGATGTGCGAGTACGTAGACTCGCAGAACCTGGCGACCATGTCCTCGAGCTTGGCGTCGGGATCTTTTTCGGCGATTGCCATCTTCCAGACAACGACCCCAGTGCTCGTGCTGGACGAGACGGACGTATCGAGGTCCGTTTGCCACGCCGTGAGACCACCATAACCCGACGTCTGATCGATGTCCCCTGATGCGATCGGCGTATCGTCGTCCGCCGTACCATCGACAAGCATGCGCTTCAACACCTCATCGGCGTCAGCACTCTCGTTTGCCGGCGTACCGATCTCGCGCGTCCCGTATCCCGTGAAGTACATCGACATGGCACGCTTGTCGTCGGCCGACTGGTCGACCGGACCAAGGAACAACTGACGCCGTGACGCGATGAAATAACGCACGCCGAACAGTGCCATATCAATCGTTCCAGCCGCGTCCCGCTTCTCGACGTAGATGTAATCCGCGCCAGATGCGCCGAAGTCATCATGCATGAAATAGTTCGCGCCCGATCCAGCATCCTGAACCTTGATGACCTGCCAATCCTCGTCGCCTGCGGTGATCGTCGTATCCGCATACGCCACGTTGCTTCCGTCTGCCACGTAACCAATCCGGACATCAACGTCATCCGCATCGTGGTCTGTGACGCGGACGATCGCGGCGATGCCGTGCGACGTGTAGCCATCGACTGGAACGTACTCTAGATCTGGGTCTACCATGCGACCGTAGTAGTGCTGTCCGGCTGTTGCGAACTTCGCTGTGCTCGTGGTTGTGGCGTATGTCGTCAGGTCGGAACGGTCTAGGGCGTTGCGCCAGTTGGTCCACGACGACTTGGTGGTGGAGTCCATAAGAAGCGGGTCCTCCACCGGGACAGCGAACCGGGCGGACGCTATGTATTCCTCGTCGGTGGCCGGAGACCCCGTCGTGTAGAAGTTCGCCGGGACGTAGTCAACCGAAACGGTACCCGCCGTCTCGTCAACAGTCCCGTACCCGCCACCGTTCGGGTCATATACGCGGTAGGGGTTATCCGGGTCTGTCGGGTGGGTCGCGTACAGGATAGCGGCAGCGTGTAGCGTGTCTGATACAGACCCCGACGACACCCGGACCCTGATGCCGTCGTCGTCGTAGCCTTGGATATATGCCGGGGACGCGCCGCCGGAGATGTTGAACCAGTCGAAGTACTCGTCGGTCGCGATCGCGTGAGTCCGGTTGAACCAGTGTTCCGCCTTGGTGCCAACGAACCCGCCGACGAACGGTACGACGGCTACACCTGGCATCTTCGACAGTGCCGGGTATCGGCGTGGGGAAAGCGTTACGACGGGCTCGTTGTCGGCCCAGAACTCGGGCATCGCTAAGATGGTGAACCCTTCCCTGGTGGCACCTGGCGGTATGTCGTATATGCGTCCCGTGAACCGGGTCGCGTACATGGTCGAGCCAAGGGGAGCGCCGACCGACAGGGTATGCTCGTCCGCCTCGAATATCGTGACGGACCCGCCTACCAAGTAGTACGCGTTCAGCATGTCGAGCACCGTATGGTCTAAGTCCTGGTCGAGTAGATGGACGTTCCGGATCTGGATACGTACCGACGTCCGGTGGTATCCAGGAGCCAACAGCGACGCGACGGGGTGGAACATCGTATCCCACGACTCGACGCCATCGATATATTGGCCTGTCCCGATGCGTAGTGCCTCGTCGGATAGCCTTACCGTGACGGTCGCCGCGCCAGAGTTGAGCGTGAGCTGGGCAAACCACACCGGGCGACGAAACGCCCTCGCGGCTACGTCTGAAAACGTCGCGCTCATGTCAGCCCCGACGTCGGCAGGAACGTCCGAACAGCAAGCGACGCCTCCCATGTACCGGAACCGACCTGCTGTTCCTGGTAGGCCGTAACGCCGTCGAGCATCGCGAACCGACACCCCGCCGTGTAGTTGTCACCGGTCCCGCTCGTCGATGCGCCGTCGATGTACGTGTCGTCCGTCGTCGTCATACAGAACGGTTGTGTGCCGTTCGTCTGGTCGACGAAGTCCCGCATGTCCGCGAGCGCCGTGGAGTCCAGCAGAAAGCTCATCGTCGTCGCGCGGTATCGATGTCGCTGTCTAGACGAGTATATCCCACCCGTCTCGCCGGGGATCATAATGGACGGCAGCTCGGGCGTGCTGATAATGGGGTACGCCGGGTTCCCGATCTGGTCGAACGACAGGACGTTCCCGACGTAGCACTGTCCGATCTCGACATCGACGGCTGGGTCAGACCCCGTATACGAGAAACGGACCTCGATGTACCGCTCAGACAACTTCGTGTCGAACTCGATCAGCACGTCGTCGTCGCTGTCCGGCACCCATGCGCCGATCTGAGTTTTTGACCCGTACGCGCTATCGTCGTCGGTGTACAGCGTCACAAGAATGCACTGAGACGAGTAGACCGTATGGTTGATGAGCGCTAGCCCGGTGTTGTCCTCGAGCCATCCCGACGGTGCGCCCGTGACTCCACGGTCGAACCTGAGCGCAAACGAGTCTTGGGTATACGTCGAAAGCACGGTACAGACCGACGCCCTGTTACCGTCGAATGCTTGCGCGGCTCCGAAGCCGGCCGGCGTATACGTCGACGTTACTGCGGTGTCTGAATGGTCTACGATGGACGGGGCGCCCGCACCGGGGACCCATGCGAGGTTCCGGTAAAGAACGCGGTACAGAGACGAGGTCGCCATCAGGAAACCCCCACGATCCTGGCTTCGCGCTGGATGCGCTCCAGTTCACCCGACATGAATGCCGTGCGAGACGTCGGCGTCCCGATGAACGTCCCCGGCAGTTGGAACCCGCCGCCGCCTCCGCCGAAACCGAGCGACCTACCGACGGCCCCGAGGAACCCAGCCCCCTGACCGAGTCCAGGCACGAGCGACAGAAGCGCGTTCATCACGAGAGCGCGTGCAATGATCCGGTTGATGTCGCCGATCACCTGCTTCGCCACGTCCCGGAACACGTCGCCGAACTTGATCTTCGCGATGTTCCCGCCGTCGATCAACGTGTTCGTGACGGCCGTCAGACCGGACCCGATCAGGTTCACAGTCCCCACGACCGACGTCAGTTTCAAGTCGAGTTCCGTGGCGTCGGTCACGCTTTGTTTCCAGAGATCACGTTGGGTTTGCAGCATCTCGTTCATGTCGCCTAGACCCTGTAGCGACCCTGCACCAGACACCCTGTCGATGCCGGGTGTTTGTCTGGCTCCGAACGACGGGACCATCGGACCGGAGAACGCGCCAAGCCCACCGAGTCCGGGCAGTGTGTCTAGGCCACGCAAGGCGGCCTCCTGCCGTGCCTCGATCGACGGACCCCGTGGTCCGCCGAATATCATAGACAACGCCGCGTGAGGGGACAGACGGCCAGCTTCGAACATCTCTCTGATCCTAGCGAGCGATTGTGGACCGGTCGTAATCGCGCCGAGGTTTAGCCTGCTACCGAGCGGCGCTGCAATCCCCGGCTGTGAGTACGGAAATGTGGTCGGAGTCCCAGCGAACTGACCACGGGCGCCGAAGATCATCGATAAAACCAACTGCACGACGTTGGCATCGCCTGCCGCGAAGTTCGCGGCCTGCTTGAAAAACTCCGTGAGGTCCGCCAACACTTGCGGCGCAACCACGTTCCGAAGTCCCTCAACTGACGCCTTGATGTCCGTCATGGCGTCGTTAAAGTCTGCGGCGCCCCTGGTCGCATCCTTATCGAGCGATACGCCGAGCTTCCGCGCGCGTTCGCGTAGCGCGTCCAGCGCCTCGCCACCTTGGCCGAGGATCTGAACCATTGCCACACCCTCGGAGTCGAACAGCTTCTGAGCCTCGTAGGTCCCGCGCCCCTCCTTCGCCAGATCGGCGAACCGATCGGCGAGCACGGGTAGTAGGTCCTCGATACTGCGGTACCGACCGGCCAGGATGTCGGCCGATAGCCCCATCTGCTCGAAAACCGGTTGCGCTTCGCCCTTGCCCGTCTGTATGAACGTCTCTAGCCGCCGCTGCCCGCGCTGTAGCGCCATCTCCATCGCAGAGATAGACACGCCACTACGCTCGGCGGCATAGCCCATCTCCGAGACGAACTCGGTCGAGACCTTGAGGCGGTCGGCGAACTTGCCGACGTGGTCGGCTTCGGTGGCAAAGCGCCGTAACTGGTCAGCAGCGATACCAACGGCGGCTGCGACGCCGGCGGCACCAACAAACCGACCGGCGAGTTCTTTCGCTGATAGCCCAAGCCGCTTCGTCGACGACTCTGTATTCGAAAGTTCTCGCTTTGCCCGGTCCGCCCCGACGGTCTTTATGATAAGCTCAACGACGTTCTTTAGCGCCACGTCACACCTCGACCGACTTTGTGGGGAACAACATCCCGATGTCCTTCGCGTCGTCGGCTGTCGACATCATCGCCACCGCTTCGAGGAACATATCCCACAGGAACGGGAGCCATCCGATCTCGGGCACCTCAAGCAACTCCGACGCTCGTCGGCCCGTCCGCCGCGACAGCGCCATCACCATCCGGAAGGTCGCCGTTTCCATCGCGAAACCCGGCCATCGACGCAGCTGTCTCCGCCTCCGACGCCGCCTCGAGCATCTTGTCGAGCCCGGTTGATGCGTTGATGATCGCGACGCATAGCCGTTCCTGGTGTAGCTGCTCGATCGCGTACAACGGCACCGCGTCGTCGGGCACGTTGTCCTTGCGGTGGTCGACTACCTTCGGGTCGATGCACGCCGCCTCGATGATCCGCACTTGGATCTCGTTGGCGTCGTCACGCTCGGCCATCCGTTCGAGATCACCCTGAGCCTTCTCTAGTACCTTGGTCTCCTCTGCGTTCAGCCCGCCGTCGGTGCCGGACTTCCACGAGAGATATGCAGCCAATGCGGCGTTGAAGATCGGCCATGCTGCCTGGGGTAGATCGGCCTTCGAGAGCACCCGGTACTTGATCGTGCGCCCGTCGTCGAGGTCATAGACGCGCTCGGCGGCGGCTTTCCATGCTGCTACGTCCATCAGTAGGTGTTGTCCTCCGCGTTCGAGAGTCGCCACGTAACGGGCGCCTGCGTCGCACCGGCACCCCACGCGCCATCGTCGATCGTGCCGAGGTCGGCCGCCTCGGAGACGCCATCGTGCCCCGAGAAGCTGACCGTGACCTCGATGTCACCGCGCTGGCTCTGCGTCGGCCATTCGCCCGTGATCTTGATGTCCGGGAAGTGCCACCGCCACTGACGCTGATTGACGTCGGCGGTTGCGCTGTTCTCGAACTCGATCGTCGCTTCGAGGCTGCCCGTGTGTGCCTGGAGATTGGCCAGAAACCCCGTGCCCGCCGACCAGTCGTAGAACTCATCGGACCAGTACATGCCGATCGACACGGATGCCGTCATCGGGTCGCCGACGATACGCGGAAGCCCGCGCGCCGAGGAGTCCGCCGCCGTGCCGCTGGGGTACCAGTGCGCCACGTGCGGGCGCGAGATCTCGGCGTTGAACGAGAACACCTGGCCCGGGATGGCGACCCCGCCGATCGTCAGCGTCTTGAGCTGAGAGAGCAGGACCGGGTTGTTATCCGACAGGCTCGGCGTGACCGTCGCGTTGGTCAGCGTGATGAACGACCCCATGGTCTCGGCCGACACGATCAGCTCGCCGTTATCCTCGGCGCTGAACGACAGCCCGGTGAACATCAGCCCGTCGATGGTCTCGTTGCCGTCGTGCTTGTAGAGCTTGCACTGGTACGTCGGCAACGTGTCGGTCGGCCACAGGAAATGGTCGTAGAGCGTGACCGTGGTCAGATCGTCCTCTTTGCCGCCCATGATGCCGTAGAGAACGCGCACCATGTTGTCCCAATCGCAGACGATCGGGAGCGAGCCGTCGGCCGCAAGCGCGTACTGGATCGAACGCCCCATACCTCGGGACGCCACACCGGAGCGGTCCCGGACGATACGCGTCTCGGTGATACTGCTACCACCTTCGCCGATCTCGATCTGTCCCGAGATCGCACCGCCGCCCGTCGTATCGCAATACGTCGAGCCTTCCCGCTGGAGCGTGAACACTCCGCCGTTTCCAGCCATGTTAGAAGTCCTCCGTGACCGAGACGGCCAGAGTGATGGCGACGTCTGCGACGCGCCGTTCCTCGTCGTGGTCGATGTCACCGAACCCGAACGCTACACTGGTGAGTTCGGTCTGCGTCACAAACGCGGCAAGCGTGGCCGTGGCCGCCGGCATGCCGTAACAAGAGTCGTAAGCAATCGCCGTCATCACGTCCCGGAACAGCCGCCCGATGTCGCGCCGCCGGTTGGCCGAGTCGACGAACCCGTGGATCACGACCGGGAGCTTGTAGCGCCAACGGGACGCCATGACGTTCTGATTATCGAAGTCCACGTCGTTCACCGACACCCACACCGACGCGGGGGCGCTCTTGGCCATCACCTCGTCGTCGGTCGGGATGCCCTCGTATGTCGACCCGGACAGGTCAAACCACGACGCCGCCGTGCCTGTGAGCTGGGTTGTGATCTGCGACATGATGGCCGAGATAACGGCCGTCGCACCCGACTCCTTAAGCGCCATGCCTCTTCGCTTTCTCTATCTTTTGCTTGAATACCTTCGAGAACTCGTTGCCGAATGCCCGATTGATGACCTTCGACACGCGCGACCAGACGGGCCGCTTGGGTATCCGTACTGACCGCCTGAGCGCAAAGAACGGCGTAGGCTTCTCTCCAATCGGAGACGCACCGCTCGCAAATACGCGCGTCGTGCCCCGCTTTGCGAACAGTATCCCGTCCTTCACGAACGTGGTGAACGGGCGCCCCTTCGACCATGCCAGTATCACTTGGTCGCCGCGTGACCCACGGGAAACACCGGCCCTCGTAGATGCCGCCTTCCCCTTGTCTGCGTCCTTCGCGGCCTTTAGTGGAATAGCCAGGAAACGACCCTTGGACTGCTTCGTCGTGATGCGCCCACTTTGCAGACGCCCCGTGATAACGGTTCGTGTCCTCCCACGTGGCGTTACTACGGCACCGTCCTCGTGGGCCGCTGCGTATTTGACGTCGGTACCGACTACCCACGAGACACCATCAGCTTTCTTTTCGCGTCTACTTGTCACAGACGAACGGAGAAACCCCGAGCGAGAATGCAACACGCGACCCCTGTAGTACCTGCGTTTCACTCGACCTTCGGCCGTGAGCGCCATCCTGGCGGTTACTTTTTCCTGCGCTGCCCGGAGTTCCGCGCGGGTGTCGTGTAGGAACGCCTCGGCGTTCTTGGTCACGACCTTCGTCACGACGCCGATCATTGGTAGTCACGCCTCCGGTACTTCTGATCCAGCACGGCCTTCACCGTCAGCGGCATCTCGCCGATCTTGAACGTCTGCGTCTGCCCGTCGCCTACCGTCGAGATGCTGTCATACAGGTGGCCTCGGCCCTCGAACCGAACCGCCCACAGGTGTTGCACGAACTCGATCGCCGCCTGTACCAGATCAGGCGGGAGCGTGGCTGTGGTTGTCGCTAGCCCCGTCGGCGTCGTGACGCGAATGTTCGCCGTACCCTGCGCGAAGATCCCGTCGCGTAGAAAGATGATGCCGTCCGCCGTGCCGTCGCCCGACGTCGCCGGGTTCAGCGTCGAGTCGGCCGTCCACGTCGTGCCGTCGCCCTCGAGGTACTCGATCGTGATGGACTCCGATGGGTAGCACGGCCAGTTGGGGAGCTTGATACGGCTCTCGCCGTTGCCGTTCAGCACGTAGGCGCGGGACGTCTTGAGGAACAACCGATTGCAGTAGTCCTCGATGCGCGAGGATGCGACGTCGATCAGACGATTGAGGCGGTCGGTATCGTCGCCGACGGTGTCGTCTCGCTTGATCCAGTCCTGGACGTCATCGAGCGCGCACAGGTCCATCGACGCGGCCATGATCTACTTCTTTCCCCATCGTCGAGCCGGCTTCGTTCGTGGCGCCTTGGTGGCCTTCTCGGCCTTCGGCTTCGGCTCGGCTGCCTCCGGCTCTGACGCTTTCGCTTTCGGCTGCGCTTCCCCTTCGAACTCCAACCGTTCGGCGTCGACGCTGGCCTTCAGATACACCGCCAGCTCGTCGCTGACGTCGGTGTAGTGGTCGAACACGATCCGGACGAACCGGCCGAGCGTATGATCCTCGATCGTCAGCCGTCCCGGCTCTGTGAGCTTGCAACGTGGCATCAGTTCTCCGTCCTTTCGATCAGGCGCCGAGCCGACGACCGACCCGGCGCCCATGCGCTACGCTACTCGTCCTAGCCGGTCAGCACGTTGTAGATGAAATGGCACGCCTCGTTGGCCGTAATGTCCACGAGCGGCTGGAAGTCCCCGCGCCACGTCGCGACCGTCACGATCTGGTCCGTCTCGATGTGCCGGGAGTCGCTCGACTTGATGGTAACGCTGCGACCCGTGCCGAGTGCGAACGCACTCAGGTTGAACAGAATGCAGCCCGTCATGGTCGCCGTGATACCATCGTCCACACCCGACGCATTCAACCCCGTTCGCATGAACTCGGACGGGATGACCGTCTTGCCGTACACCTTCGCGACCTCGCCGGTCAAAATGCCCGCCGCGTCGCCGTACTTCTCGCGCGTCACGACGTTCGTGGAACCGACAAGATCGAAGTAGGCTGGCCAGGACGGAGACACCACGACACCGCCTCCGGTGCTTGCGCGCCCACCTGCCCACTGGCCCATCGACTTGATGGCCGCGAGCACATCGGCGTCCGTGATCGCGTTCCCGCCGCCGCTCGTGGTGTACGAGTTGGCAAGCGAGTATTTGCGGATGCCCTTGAAGCGCGTGCGCCTGTCGGTCGGCCCGAGCGCCTCATAGTCCGTGTCCATATGCGTCGCGGTCGTGTCACCGTTGTAGAAGTTCTCGTCGATGGCGTCCCCGATCTTGCGAGCGAGGTTTCCGGCGATCACGTTGGCGATCTGAACGGTCATGTTCTCCACCGACTCGGTCGAGAAGAGAACGCGCCCGGCCAGCTTGCCCAACGTGAACGTCGCAACGCCTGACGTCAGGTTCGAGGCCGGGATGACCGTCGAAACGTCGATCGTCGACTCTGACACCGCGTACACCGTCGCGTCGGCATCGAGGCGTGGGAACTTGTACGTCTCCGTGGACATCGTGAAGTTGGCCGGAAACATCGTATAGACGAACGACGCGTCCCGAACCTTGTCCACGAACATCGACGACATCGTCGCCGGGCTCACCCACTCGATGCCCGTGTCCGTCGTCTGCGTGTCCATCGCCTTGAGCATCTCTGCCGTCCGCGCACCGTATTCAGCAGCGATCGGCGACGTTTTCAGGAACGACTCGTATACGCCCTGCCGCTTTGCCGCGCTTGACGCGATGCAGAACGCATCGGAGACCTCCATGTATTCGCGGTGAGAGTCGGACTTCACCGGCTCCGAGACGACGAACTCCTGGACGGCCTGACGCCCACGTTCCTTGACGGACTTCGGAACGAACACGCCGCCGAGCGCGCCCTTGCCGTCACGACCTCCAGACCCGAACAGCCCCGCCGTGCCGAACGCCTTCAGCTTGTTGTCGTGCTCGGCGAGCGTCTTCTGTGCCGCGTCTAGCGTCCCTTCCAGCTTCTCGATCTTCTCGGTGGCTTCGGACGCGTCGCCTCGCGCCTTCAGTTTCGTCACCTCGTCGGTGACATCCTTCAACGCCTTGAGCGCGTCGGTCGGGCTCTTGAAGCCGTACTCTGCTCCGTCGTAGTGCATAACCGCACCCCTCCGCTTTCCTGTTCCTTTCCTGTCTCTGCGAAGCGCCCGGTGATGAGGGGAGCGCGGTTAACTCGAACTAGGCGTCCTCGTCGATCCAGACCACGAGCAGCTCGTCGTCTGATGTGTCGGTAGTCGAAAGCACGATCTTGCCGGCCGCCGGGATGGTCGTTTCTGCCGTCCTGTCTGCGGGCGCTGCTGCGTCCGTGTGGTGATACACGAACAAGATGTGATCGTCCGTCGCGATCCCGGTCAACGTGATCTGCGTGGTCGCTGTCGCGCCCGTGACCACGTTGAACTTGAGCTTTGCCGTCGAGAAGTTGTCGAAAACGGCGTCGGTTCGTGCCAAACGACGTCAGTTCGTGCCATGTCCCTGTCTCCTTCGTGTTCCCTTAGCCGAAGGCGCCTAGCGCCGTTTCGATTTGCCGTATCTCCTCGCCGAACGCCCCAAGCGCGCCGACGTCATCGCTCCGCTTGTGACCCGCCTGGATCATGCCCGCGAGTTCGTCCAGCCTGTCCTCGAGAGCCTTGAAGTGCGCGTCGATGTCGAACTCATCGCCGCTTCCCATCGCCTTGATGATGAGTTCCTTCGCGCTCGCGCTCGCGTTTGATGGGAGCGGCAGGATTGAGAACTCGTAGAGGCGCTGGTTGGTGTACCGCCTACCCGGTGCCGGCCTCGGTGCGCGAGATCCTGGAACCCGCTTGGTGACCGACCCGTCGGCGTTCTTCCACTCCTTCGGGTCGAAGCCCACCGAGCCGTCGACGAGCGTCCCGTCGGCGACCATCGCCTCGACCTCGCGCGCGGTCTTGTGGGCCCGCGTGAACTTCACGAGCCCAACGAGCGAGTCACCATCCTTCGAGTAGTCCGACACGCGCCCGACCACGTCCGTGTGGTTCACGCCGACGCCCATGTTCCCGCGATGCGCCCACAGAACCGGGGCCGACGACGCCTCGAACTCCCACCCCTTGACGTCGATGTATTCGCCGTCTCGGTCTTGCCCGTCGGTCGACAGTACCCACTCGACCGTTCCGTTGTTCTCGTCGTAGGTGGCCGCCTTACTGAGCGCGGCCGGGTGCGCCTTGTGTGGCACCTGACACCTCCTCCACCAGTAGCGGTGCGACAGTGCACCGGCAGCTGATGATCTCGTCCGGTGGCCCTTCGGGATCGCCGGGGTATCTCAAAAGCGAGCCGCCCACGTTGAACCGCTCACCCAACACCACAGGCTCGACGTTCCGGTGCGACTCGCGAACCTCGCTATCGCCAGCGTCCAGCCATTCCATCTTCTCGACAACGCCCGACGCCTCATAGCCGGCCAGACTGCCGAAATTGAAAGCCGGGATTGCCTCGGTGCGCGCGATGGTCAGCGCCCGCGCTAGCTCGACGTCCATCACCTGACGCACCGTGTCCTGGAGCGCGGCGATCGTCAGGTCCTCGGCGGTCGCCTTCTCGATGAGCGCGTCTCGCAATCGCTGCAGTACCGTCTCCGGCCAGTTGCCCGAGATCGCCTGCACCTTCGAGGCGAGGTAGGCGCGCACGGCGTCCGAGGTCACGTCGACCGAGGCGTCGATGCCGAGTTCGGCGAGCACCTCGGCGGCGCGTTGGAGCACGGAACGCGTCTGGAACGTCCGGGCGCGACGGGCCACGAGGCGTTGCGCGTCGTGACCGTTGGGCACGATCTCGTAGGTCTCGAGGTCGGCGACGGTGAATACCTTCGAGCGCGGCGACGTGGTAGCCTTGTCCAGCTTCGAGAGCGCCTTGACCGCATGGGACTCCCAGCCTTTGAGGATGTCGTCCAGGTCGCGCTTGATCGATCGCGCCATCTTCTCGACCTTCACGGCGTGGTCGAGCTTGTCGATCTCGCGGTCGTCTACCGCCTTGATCATGAACGCGTCGGTAGGGGCCGAGCGCGAAGGCTCATCACCGGCTTCGCCGTCGCTTCCGCTGTCGGCAGTCCCCGGACCTCCACCCTCGGCCCCAAACAGCGCCGCCGCGTGGATGCGCGATCGGTACTCCGTCAAGAGGACGTCGCCGCCTGGGATTGGCCCCTCGGCCTGCTTCACGCCCTTCTCGGCAAGGAACTCACGCACCCCGTTTAGCGAGATGAACGCCGATAGCTTCGTGGCGATGTCGGCCGCTTCGTTCAAATCCTCCTGGAGCGCCGAGACGCTCGACAGATCGGACTCGACCACGAGCGAGTCGTCGTACTCGGGCATCAAGAACTCGGTCAGGAACGAGTCGACGAGGCAAAGCTTGGGCCGCGCCACGTCGACCCAGAAGCCGCGCTCCTGAGCGTCCATGTTCGAGTAGTTGGCGAACTCCAGGAACCCCAGCTTTCCAGGCGGTACGCCCGTCGCCGCCGACACCTCCTGGATGATGGCTTTCCAGAGCTGGGTGAACTCCATGTCCTTGTGGGACGTGCCGAGCATCTTGAAATCGGAGTCATTGTCTGCGATGAGCGGCTCGTGTCCGCCCTTGCCGACCTTGCGGCGTAGCTCGTACATGACGCGGCGCCGTAGCGAGTCGTCCTTGAGGACCTGACCCTTGAACACCTGGATCAGGCGTTGATGTGAGCCGCCGTATCTGAAGCCGTTCGTGTTGAACGCCGTCATCCACTTGCTCAACGCGAGCGTGTTCCCGAGCACCTCGCCGGCACCGGTACCGGTGCGGTAGCCCTCGATCGAGAACTCGGCGATGTGCAACATCCGCGTCGGGTGGATGATGATGGGCGCCTTCGCGGGGTCGGTGTGGTACTCGTAGTGGCTGACCCGCGTCACGTCCGACGCCACGGGGTTCACGAGCTTGGGGTGTAGGAGCATCAACCGTTCGGGCGGGTGGTTCGGCTTCTCGGTCTTGAAGATGGCCGTGTCGCCCGACTCGTCGCCGTACAGCTTGAATAGGTAGGCGTTCCCGTTGAGGACTAGCCACGAGACGATGGCGCGCCGGAAGGCGTCGCCCGTCTGCCACTCGTTCGGGCGGTCGAGTAGATCCTGAGCCTCGCCGGGGAACTCCTCGAGCGACCCATCGCCCATCGTGCGGTAGACCTTGCGCGGGATCTGGGCCACGGCGTCGCCGATGGTACGCACGGCGGCGTAGAGCCATGGGTTCCAACCGTAGGCCTCGATGGCGTCCTCGGGCGGGGTCAGCTTGACCACGTCGCCCGACAACTGACCCGGGAACAACGAGGCGATGGCGGTCGCCGCCTTGGCGGTCGCCGCCGCTCGGCGCTCGACGATCTCGGGGTCGGTGCCCATGATGCGGGTGAGCCAGCTCATGTCACGCCACCGGTACATAGTCGATGATCTTGGCCCGCGCCTGAGTGATCGCGTGAACGCACATCGCCTCCCCCATCACCGTATCGTCATGCTTGCCGCTCGGGTGACCGTAGCGGAACTTGAGTTCGGCGCCGATGACGCGCCCTCGCGGGATGATCGGCTCTTGCTGGAAGTCGTCATGCTCCTGCCAACCGACCGGGTCGGCCTCGCGCGATAGCCGTAGGTATTGCCCCGTCTGTAGCTTCGCGAGGTAGTTCTCCACGAGCATCGGCTTGCTCGACTCGGTGAACACGAACGGGATAACGTCGACGCCCTCCGACACGAGCCCGTCATAGACGGCGTCCCCGACTCCAGTAGCGTCGATGCATACCGTTGCGTCGTTCCAGATCCGAGCCCTCGACTTAATGCGAGCGATCTGAAGGTCCCATCGCGTGTGCTGGTCGCGCCACTCGTCGACGGCAACGCCGATGAGAGGCGATGCGACATCGACTCGCGCGACGCGGCCGGCGGTGTAGTCTTGGTGTTTCGCCACGTCCACGCCGATGACGTAGCGGGCTCCGGCGACGGGGGCGGCACGCTCAGCGACAGACCACCGGGCAAGGTCGTTGAAGAACCGAGCGGCGCTGTCGAGTGGCTCGGCGAGGATCTCTTGACGGAACAGGGCATCGGACATGGTCGCGCGAGCACGTTCGACGCGGTCGGGTGTCCACCACGGTGCGATCTGTTCGACAGACGGGAGCCTGATAGACAGGAAACTTGGGTCGACGGGTGGCTTGTTCTTGACGAGGCGGCGGGTTCCGTCCTTGCCCTTCTCGTACTTAGCGACGAGGGGACTGTCACCATCCTCGTCGAGCCCTCGGCGGTAGTCCTCATAGAACCGATTGCGCCCTCGGAACGTGCCGAGCCCGATGGATACGGCGTCGTGTACGGCGAACGCGGGATAGATGTAGTCCCAAGCGTCATCGGGGAACATGCCGGCCTCATCGAGGATGGCCCCGCTTCGCATGGTCTCGCCGACCACGTCGCCAGGGTTGGCCCCGACCGATCGGAACTGGAGTTGAGAGCCCCAGAGCCAATCGATGTGACGCTCTGCCTTGTTGATGAGCCCGAGGCGGCTGCTACCACAGCGCACATTGCGAGCGAGATGAGACAGGAGGCGGAACGGCTTCTTCCCCAGCGGATACGTCGGCGTGACGTAGTAGTCGACCTCGGTAGGGCCGCTGTTCCGGCTGAGGAGCTCAACTGCCGCCCGCCTCGCTAGTACCGTTCCGCCGATCTGACGGCCCTTTGCTATTCGCAAGTGCCTCGCCTTGGGCCACTCCCTCAGCGATCGCAAGACGGTCCGCTGCCACGGAAGAGGCGGCTCCCATTCCACTTCGAGACGTTCCATCGGAGAACCTCACCTCGATGGTGCCGGACTGCTGGATCTGCTGGGCCGGCCGGCCGTAGGCGGTGTCGCGCAGTAGCGCCACGACCCCGAGTGCCTGGGTGGAGTCCTCGGCGAACAGCTTCCGGCACATGCCCACGACGTCGCGCGCTATCGCCTCGGCGTTGTACGCGCCCGGGTCTATGCGCTCCATCTCGGCCCGGATGGCCTCGGGGAGCGGCAGGCAGCGTTTTGGGGTCTTTGCGTCCGCCACGGTGGGCCCCCGTCCACGGTACGTCCACGGAACATCCATGGAACGTCCACGGCCAGGAGAATAGGCGGAACGCTATTCAGATATCCAGAAACTATTCGGCTATATCGGCGATTTCGGCGATTTCGGCGACGCTTCGACCAGATAGTCGAAGTGCGGCTGCTACGTAAGCCTTGGGGATGCGCCAGCTAGCAGCGGGGTCGAGGCGGTAGGCGCCTGGGATGCGGCCTCGATCGCAGAGCCATCGGACATGGCGCTCGCCATAGTCGAGGACGTAGGCGACCTCCTTGGGCGTGAGCCATGAGCGCTTGGCGGTCATTCGTCCGGCTCCTTCGGTATGTTGTCCATGGCGTCGAGGAGCCAATCTTGAGCGGTCTCGAATGACGACCTCGCCACTTCCCACTTGTAAACTATCTCATTGAGACGGTTTAGCGCGTAGAGCGCGTCGAACATCCAGAGTGGAACGTTTGGGTCATCGATACACGCCTGCCGGATTTTCTCCCACGTCTCCGACGCTTCGTGGTAGCTGGCTTTCCGGTCGGGGTTGAACTTGGCCGAGATGGCCTTATCCCGGAGCCCGTGGAAACGTTTCTCAGCCATCACGCCGCATCCGTTCGACGAGCCTATCCGACAGGATCGTGGGTGCGGGGCACACATGGTCTACATCCTCGCCCATCAGGTTGGCCCACCATACCCGGTTCGCCCACTCGTTGAACTCGTAGTTGGTTGGTCCGATGGGCGCATCGATAGGGACCACAGTGCCAATCCACAGCTCGCACATCATGCCCTCCCATTCGATGACCTCGTCTGTATTCTTGAAGTCGACGAACCCGACGCCGAACATCGGTTGAGTGTACACACGGGGGAAGTCGGCTGGTAATGCGATCACCTGAACGCGGTGATCTGGCTGCATCCGCCTATCGAGGCACCGCAACAGAACGCGTCTGGTTCTAGTCATACTTATAGCGCCTCCACTATACTGCTAACCCATTGCCTCGTGCGGTCTCAAAACGAAGCCTTGACAGGTCGATGGCACGGTCCTTGTAATAGCACCTCCTCTTGTTCGACATCACGTTCTCGCTGGCCCCCAGACCCGGACCGGACCCGGAACCGCTCGCCCAGCTCGCTCTCGCGCCCGACAAGCGGGCGCTCACCGACGACGACACCCGAACAATAGATCACGAACACGGAACGGACCCCTCCTCCTGTCTCTAGTCGCAACTACTCCCCCGAGCAACGTTTGGGGGATGCCTGCCAGACCCGACCTTGACGCACCCTGCCTCACAACGCCCAACCGCACCTGCCGCACCGTGCCCGGCCGTGCCATGTCGCGCCGCAACTCGCCCAGCCGCACCCGCCTTGCCTGACCACGCCCGTCCTCGCCACACCATGACTGGCCGTGCCAGACCCGCCGCATCCGACCTAGCCGCGCGTGGTCGCTCCAGCCCGCGACTTGCCGCGCCCGCTAGTTTTCCGCTTGGCCTTCTTGCGCTTCCCTTTCGCGGTGACCTTATCCATCGCCTCGAACACGGCGGCAAGCTCAGTCAGGGTTCCGTACTTCTCGCGGATCACTTCAAGCTCTGCCAGGGCGTCCTCGAGGAGGACACCACGCGTCTCTGGTGATCTCAATGCATCGACCGTCGAGACGTAGCCTCCTTTGGGGTGTCGGTCGATCGTGAGTGATGTGTACTCCCGCACTTTGCGTTTATCCGGTCCCACGAACACGACGCACACCGCGATCAGGTTTCGTGCCTGATGGAGTCGCCATCGCTCGGCTGCCTCGCCGTCGTCCCATTCGAACTCGTTGTGGATTGGTGATGTCTTGGGCCGTGCCGCCTTGACAACGTCCGCCGGCAGGAGCCTCCCATTCCGCTTTCGGATCTTGGCGAGTTCGGCGCTGACCCTAGCTATCTTTGATTTTGAAGCGGCCACAGCCGATCCCCCCACTCTTTGATCCCGGCCGACCTTCGCCGACGCCGACCTGAAACCCGGCACGCGTCATCAGGTTCGTGATAGACTCTTGCGAAAGCATATCAGCATCGTACTCGACGTCGACAACGGCGCTCCATTTCCGCCATGCTGGGCGCGCCCGGATGTCGGGTTTGTCTTTGTTGATCTTGACGAAGTCGGTCCGCATCCTGACACGTCCGTGTATCTTGACGAGCCCGACGCCGCTGGTCTTGTCGTATCCCTGCGGCACGATACCGGTGATCGCCTGCTGGGCTGTGGACATGAACACGCCCGGGACGCACCTGCACGCGCTCACCATTGCCTTTCGGAACGCTTCGGCCGTGATGCCGTCCCATCCATCTTCCGAGATGTGCCGCGCGTCCATGAACAGCTCACGGAAGTTTTTTGGTTTCAGCGGCTTCTTGTCACGCTTGGCCTTCACTTGCCCCATCTCTTGCGTCGCCATCATCTGGCGCTTTGCCTTTTCGGAGAACTGCTGGAGTATCAGATCCCCATTGATGCCCTCGATGTTGAACCGTGCAATGACAAAGTTCGGACGCGAAATCGCGACCTGAACGACCTCGGGATTGCCGGTTCGTCCACAGCTTCCACATCTTGTTTCCCTTTCGGCACCATCACGACCTCCATTGACGGTTAAGAACTTTGTGGCAGGATCATCAAACCTCAGTCACGTCCCATCTGGCCACCTCCCTGCCGTCAGCGCCTCGGCGCGCCACTTCTCGCGGCTCATCTTGATGCCGGCGGCGGTGCACTTGGCGGCGAAGTCGAGACAGTCGGCGGCGATGACCATGGCGAGCTTGGTCTCGGCGTCTGTCGGTCGCCCGACGCCCGTGCCGGCGATGGCGTGCATGGCGATCTCGAGGGTCAGGCGCTCACGTTCGGTCATACGAGCGTCTCCTGCGCCAGCCGTGCGGCGGCGATGTCGAGATGGTCGGCTCCGATGTCGATGCCAACGCAACGCCATCCGTGGCCGCCGTACTTGGCGGCGACCGCGGTGGTACCTGACCCGACGAATGGGTCGAGCACGGTGCCGCCGGGGCGTGTCACGAGGCGGATCAGGTAGCGCATCAGGTCAACCGGTTTCACGCATGGATGCCCGTTGGAGCCCTCGCCGCCGCTATGGCGTTCGGTGGAGTCGGCCTTAGGGACGTAGAAGAACCGGGCGGCGCTGCTCACCGGAAACCCCGCCACCACCTCGTCGCTGCCGTCGTGGATCAGGTTGGCGGGCCAGCGGCCGGCAGGGAGTGGGATGTCGCCTCGCGCATATGCTTCCCGCTGGGCGTCGTTGTTCTGGCCGATACGCGCCGACCCCCTACCCCCGGCGCCCTTCGCGGCCCACGTCTCGGGTGTGTCATCCATGCCGCCGGGGATACGCGAGGCGTCCACATTGATCGCCCCCGTGCCCCACTTGAGCACGTTCGCCGCGACGGTGCCGTCGAGAGGCTTACGCGCGACGACGATCGGCTCCACCGCTGGCTTTAGCGCCGTGCCCCAGCCGCCCCACTCGCGCGCGGCGTCGGTGGCGGGGGCGGTGATGTTGAACTCGGGTTTGTAGCCTGCCTGGCCAGCATCGGCCCACCCGACGCCGACTTGGTTGGTTGAGCGCCCAACCACCTCCCGCTCAGCCCCAGCCGCCTTGTCTATCGCCTTCGATACGTCGAGCGACTTGGGGAACCCCGAGCCGTACACCCACATGATGCAATCGCGGATCTCCCAGCCCGCATCCTCGATCGCGCACGCGAGACGGTGATAGGTGCGGGTGCCCCCGAACGCGAGGAGATGCGCGCCGGGCTTGGCGACTCGCGCAGCCGCTTGCCAGAACTCGACGCCAGGCACGCCGTGGTCCCATCCCTTGCCCATGAAGCTGAGCCCGTAGGGCGGGTCCGTCACGATCGCGTCCACGCTCTCGGCGTCCATCGACGCCATGACCTCTCGGCAGTCGCCGAGGTACAGCGTCACGCGCCCGTCGTCGTGATACGGCGTCATGGCACCAGCCTCAGTTGTTCCTCGGTCACGAGCCGGTAGGCGGCCCACGTCGTGCCGTGCTTCTCGACGATCTTACGCTCGATGGTGTGACCGCGCTTCTTGAGGTCGTAGATCCGTGCCGGGACACGGGTAATCCATGTGCCGTCTGCGAGGTCGCAGGTCGGGTGCCACTCGCCGTCCTGGAGTATGGCCAGGATGCGCTCGCACTGCGTCGGCTTTTCGATGCGGCCGGTCAGGTCGTGGGCGCTCACTTCGAGCTCCACTCGCCGCACCAGTCGTGTGCGTACACTCGTGGCCACTGTTCACCGTCGCGTATCGGATTGTGGCTCGTGTATCCATTGATTATCGGGTTCGTTGGCGGGAACCTATGACACTCGCCCGCGTCTCTGTCGCCATGCGTACGCCTGTACCACTTGCACGACTTGCAGTGGTATCGGTCGGACACGCTCATCTCGTCGCCGCCTCCCTCCGGGTCATGGTCTGGCGCTCGGGGTCCCAATCGTAGGCGCGCTCACCCTCGCCGTTGCCCTCGGCGCGCACGGTCAGCCGCACCGGGATGTCGTAGGTCGTCGCAAAGGCCTCGGCGGCGGCGGCGTGGTGGGGCGCTCCGATGGTGGCGCCGGCGTAGTCTCGGGTGCCTGACGTCACGAGGACGGTGTAGCGCTTGAGTCTCGCAATGCGTTTCCGGCATGCCTCACAGGTCATCGACGGCGCTCACTTTCACGACGACGCCGGGCGTGTCGCCGTATTGCTTGAGGATTGACAATGCCACGACCTGGGCGTCGTCGGCCCACAGGATGCCGTTCCCCGCGTCCAACACGGCCTTAGTGATGTTGTCGGCGTCCGGCCGACTCGGGCGCGGGTCGCCGTCTCGACGCCCACCCTTGGCGGGGATCGGCCACGAGGCTACGATGTCGACCCAGATCGGGACGCCGGGACCGTACACCGGCCGGACGTGCGCTTGACGCCGCATGTGGGTTGCTGCCTTGAGTTTCCAGACCCGCGAGCGTTCGGGATCGTAGACTCTGGCGCGCCCGGCGGGCGTTCTTGTGGCGCGCCCTCGGCCTTGCGCGACGGGCGTGCCGGGGATGGATACGGAGATCACGTCGGCCACCTCAACACGATCTCACCCCCGCCTCGGGACACCACCTCGGCGTCACCCCGCCGGAGCACCGCCACGATCGACCCATGTCCCCACTCGCGTCTCCCGTGCTTCCACTTGCCGTCGCCACCCATTCGCCGCCGGAGGGTCAGCGTGCCCTCTGCCTCGAGGAGCGCCGAGAGCGTCTGCCATGTCTCGTTTTTGAGATACTTCCGGATGTCGTGAGACACGTTTTCAGCCCCTCTCGGCGCGTTTCGCCTCGACTGGCCCCGGGGTACCGGTTTCGTCGTTCGCGTCGCCCTGTGGCACGTATGGCCCCTTCTCGGCGCCCTCAGCGTCGAGCCATGCCCGGACGGTGGCGTACCGTCGCCTCAACGCCCACGCCTGCCGGATCGACCGCTTGCGCCAGCCCGGCGAGAACGGGCGTTCGCATCGCCCATCCTCGTTGAACCGCTCCCCGCACGACAGGCAGGTGAGGTCCGGCCCGTACCACTCGTACGAGGCGACGACGAACAGCGTCGTTGCCTCGCACGTCGGGCAGTCGAGATGGCGCTCGGCGACATCGACGGGCGGGGGCGCGCAGATGTGGGCGGTCATGGGTTCACCGCCAGGCTCCTGTCCCACACCGCCAGACGCATGTCGGCGATGTCGCGGACGTCGACGTACTCGCGCGCACCAAACGCTGTGATGAACACACAGAACGGGATGGCCCCATCAATCCCGTCACGTTCGTAGACTGCCTCCAGGCGCGCGTACCCGATCGCCCCATTGACGTTCCTGAACTCGACGCCGAGGCCAACGAGGTTCTTGAAGTCCTTCACGACATCCCCCTCAGCTTGAGCCCTAGCGCCCGCCGGGTCGCCTCGATCGTCTCGGGCGACGCCTGGGCCTCGTCGGCGCGTTCGAGCATCCGGCGCTCGTTGCTCTCGATCCGGGCCACGACGGCGTTCGCCTCGCGGTTTGCGGCGATCGCGGCCTTGATGTCCGGTGGCCCCGGAAACCAGCGCTGGCGCTCAGGGTCCTCGGTGTGACGGCGGGCGGCATCCATCAGCTCTTGCGCGTCGATGTGCGCGAAGTCCTCGCAGTACGCCTCGCCTGTCTCGTCGGAGAGCGGGAACGAGGGGTAGCGCGCCACGAGCCAGTTCACGACGGCCAGGATCTCGTTACGTGTCGCCATGGGGTATCTCCAGGTTCTTTGCGGCAAGCGCCGCGACGGTGGCATAGCCCTTGGGTTTCGGTCGCTCTGACGGCGGCGAGACGCGGCCGTTGGTCGGGGCGCGGTCGATGTAGTTCCCGTCCAGGATCTTCGTGATGTTCGTGGGCTTGAGCACCCAATCGAACGCCATCGCGGGGTTGTCGAGCGCGAACGGCTTGGACTTGGCGAACGTCGCGAACAGCTCGCGCCACCATTCGAGGTCTGGATGCTGTCGCCACCGCGTCCGAACGGTGTTCTGGCGCTCGTCTTTGATCCCTCGTGGCTGTGGCTTTGCCGGGAGGTAGCGTTTCCAGAGGGCCAGGATCTCGTCGTATGGCGGCGACCCCTCTGGGGGTTTCTCTTCCGAAGATGAAGATGAAGATGAAGATGAAGATGAAGATGAAGAGCTATCGTTAGCCATTGGCTGTTCATTGGCTGAGCCATCACCGTCGGATGGCTGAGCCATAGCTGAGCCATGCTTCCAACGCTTTGCAGCGCCGCGCTTTCCTGCGTCTTTGCGTTCTCGACGACGTTTCGACTGTGCTTTCAACTCGGATCGAATGCGTTTGTGGTAGATGAATTCGTCGTCGGGGTCGTCCCAAGCGAATAGCTCTTGTGCCACGCGTCGGACGACATCGATAGGCGCACCCTTTGTGAGAAGGCTGAGCCGTTCGAGATCGCTCGGGAGTTGCCCCTGCTTGCATCCGGGCGCTGAGCCGCGCCAGCAATGGCAGAGGAGTCGGATGTAGACGCCCTCCTCCTCGGAGGTCATCCACTCGGTATCGGTGAGGTAGTCGGCTGGGTAGAACTGGAAAGCAGGGGAGTCCGAATTTCCCACGTAAGCACCCTCCTCCATAGGGTGAAAGATCCCCACCGGCAGGTCGTGATGGAGGCACGACCCACCGGCGGGGGGCAGAGCGCCGATAGTGCCTGGCGGCCGGGGCGCGGGGCTCATTCTACCACACTCGTTTTTGCAATCGCAACGAGCTCATCACGAAACGCTTCGGGCGTCGCCGACGCTGCCGCCTTGCCAACGCGCGGGCGCACCTCGCCAGACTTGACACGGTTCTCGCACCACGACACCAGGGCCGTTGACGACTGATCCAGTGTCCGCCCCCAGCGCAAGTCGGGGAGCTCGACGCCGTGCGCGTACAGCCACGTGGCTTTCTTCGCCGGGTGCCCGTACCGCCATTGCTCGATGTAGCACGTCCATCCACCCTCGTAGTCCGCGTTCACCCACCCGCCACCGGTCGGGGGTCGGTTGAGCCCGAACGCCGCCCATGCGTCAGAGTACGCGGGGTGTTCGAGTACGCCCCCGTACCGCCGCACCGACTCGAGCGCCGACGCGAACATGCCACCGTCCTCGCCACGCGTGTGCCCCCAGCGCGCCTCTACGAGTCCGGCGAGTCGGCACCATCTTGAGCACGGCGGGTGCGCCACGACGGGGTACGGGCCAGCGTAGTTCCTGGCGTCGCGAGCCTCATCCCAGATGTCGACGTCTGGGAGTTCGGCGTAGACGCCTTTGGGGTCAACGAACAGCGCCGCAACCATCTACTCCTCGGCGTCTGTGGGGGCAAGGGCGTCCCAGCCCTCATGGCGTGCCTCGCTAGGAAGATGCGGGTCGATCGACGATACGTATGCGGCAATGTTCTGTGGGTCATGCTCCTCTGTCGAGTAGCCGTGGCCCCAAGCTGAACGACGCACCCCAGCCAACATCTTCTCGCCCTGCGAATACTCACCACCGAGCAAAAGCGTCGACGCCCAGGGGGTGCCGTTTGGAGACAGGTAGAAGTAGCCCGGCCACCATCGACCAAAGACGAACGTGGGGAGTTTCACACAGGCATAGCCCCACCGACGCGTTGAGATATTCCACGCGCCATGCATGGCGCTTCGTAGCGGGTACACCGTCACGGGACCGATTGACCTAGCCATCTCACGCACTCCCCTCATCGTCGGTTGGTGTAAGGGCACGCCGACGTCGCCATCACCGACGCCATCACCAGCGCCAGACCGATCACCCGCCACAGGATCGCGCCCGTCCCGATCGCGAACGCCACCGCGCCCGCGAGATACGCCACCGCCCGTTTCAGTCCTCGCATGACTCCTCCTCGGTTATCAGCTCGGATCGCCGGTCGCGCGTGTAGTGCATAACGCGAGACGCGCCCGGGTACGACTCCGCCCACTCTTCGAACTGGCGAACCTCATCCACCCGCGCCGCCTTCTCGCGGGTGAGGCAGAGATCCCTCACGGCGTCGAGGCTGATTACGAACATGAGATCACCGGGGCCGTAGGATTTGCGTTCCTCGACATCGATCATGGCCTCAATATCCCGCTCCCGCTGAGCGTCGAAGTCAGTCATGTCAGACCCCTGCGCGTGGTCTGATGCCAGTCTGTGTTCCACGGCGCATCCTTTCGGACGGCATCAACCGCCGCGTCGAAACGCTTCTGCGCCTCATTCAGTCGAGTAGCCGCTTCGCTTCGACGATGTCCGGGGCCTTGCTCACGTCGTCGCCTCCTTATCGTGAACGAGTCTCCACACAGTGTGGTCACTCAACGTCCCGCAGGGCGCGTGGAAGATCACGACAGGCAGCCGCATCGCCTCGGCTGTTTTGATGGCGTTTAGTGTCCCGCGACTTTTGCCGTCCCAGACAGCGAGCAGCGCGTTGGCGCCTTGCAACATCTCTCGGTTACGGATTGGGCCAGCGGGTTTCCCGTGTCGGTCCCAATCCGCGCGGAACACCCGGTGCTCGATACCGTTGCCCTTGGCGTATGCGACGACGCGAGGGTCGACGCCACGGGGGCAATCGCCCACGTGCACCACGGTAGCGCCAACGTCGGACATCGCCCACCGGACGGCAGCCTGCACTAGGGATGCGTCGGTGATCCCGCGCGAGCCCGAGACAGCCAACACGAGGCTCACGTCGCCCTCGCTTTCACCTTGCGAACGAGCACCGCCGACCACTCGGGGTCGAACTCGACGTGGACGTGAGAGTCTTCGAGCACCACGTCGTAATCGAGCGGCAGCGACTCGCGCAGCGCGTCGCGAAACTGCGCGCGCTTGAGCGTCCAGTCGGTGACGTAGCAGTCGAACGCCAGCCCCGACCAGTGCTTCGACTTGCGGCTGTGCGCGCCCTCGCGACCGCCCGACATGACGAGCGAGTCGGCCCCGACGTGACGCGCGGCCTCGATGGCGACCGTCCAGGCGTAGAGCGCCTCGGGTGGGTTGGGGACCACGACGTCGTCGCGGATGGCAACTCTCATCGCCTGAGCCACCATAGGAGATCGATGCAGGCTGACGCCGAGGTCGCCAGCACCGACGCCATCACCAGCGCCAGACCGATCACCCGCCACAGGATCGCGCCCGTCCCGAAGGCGAACGCCACCGCGCCCGCGAGTGCCAGAAGCGCTCGTTTCAGTCCTCGCATGACTCCTCCTCGGTTACCAGTCTCGGGCGCCCGTCCCGGTCGAACAGGTCGCCAACCTCAACCTCGAGCGCCGCCGCGAGCGCCTGACGCGTCAGGACGTGCGGCACACCCTTCGTGCCCGGCCGAGGCACGCCGCCGCGCTTCAGCCAGCTCACCGTCCAGATCGACACATTGCTCATGGCTGCCAAGTCGACGTTAGCCAAGCCCTTTTCTCGCATGACGTTAGCGAGTACCGTGTGCTTTTCCATGCCCAGACACTACACCAAGGGCGAATGCGAGGTCAAGGACAACGCAAAGAAAGTTCAATGAGAGTCTTGACACCACCGATAGGTAGGTGTAGAGTCCCCACTGTGACGCCGCCGACCCTGCCGTCGCTGGGTGATCGACGAGGCGGGGATGCGCGGCACGTGTTGGCCCCGTCGGTAGGCGGTACATAGCACGGGAAACCCGGAAACTCCGGGGCGCTGAGAGATGCCGGCGGGGCCAAATCCTTTCCACGGGAGGAACGAAAGATGAACACGACGACGACCACAGCCACATGCAAGACTTGCGGCGCCGCCACGCTTGACGATGGCCGATGCTGTATCCCAGCGCACAACCGAACCGATCGCATCGCTGACGACATGAAGAAGCGAGCCAGCATCATGAGCCAGTGCGAGAAGGACTGCGCGCAGGCGTTCGAGCGCTCGATGCATAGCACGCGCTACGCCTCCGAGGCGTGGGATCGCGTCGTCGCTGATTACCGCGAGATGATCGTGAACCACGTCCGCTCGTGGTCGCGCCTCGTGCCTGAACCGCGCACCGTGAGCAACACCGAGACGACGAACACCATCGCGACGCTGTCGAGCCTCGCTGACCGCCTCGTGTACGCCGAGGAGTCCGCCCGCATCGCCGCCGAGCGAGAGGCGGACGAGGGCGCGCGACTGGACGACGAGGTACCGGTATGAAGTACGGACATTTCTGCGGAAAGTGCGGGACGTGCCCAACGGTTGGTGTTCTGCGGCACGTCGGTAGAGACCCCGTCCCACTATGCGATAAGTGCGGACGCCAGCAAGAGAAGCACGACGACTCTAAGCCGTATACCAAGACACCGATGGGAGTGTCCATCAACGCGCATGAGTGGTTCGACCGCTACGCCGGCACCGGGTATTCGCACCGGGTATGGGCATGAACCTCGCCCCCGTCGCCTGCCGCTGTGGCGCGGCGCTGGAGATCGACGCCGACCGCGTCGGGGACGTGATGGTCGAGACTGAGGGGTGGGCGTGCCGCTCGTGTCAGGAGCAGCACGCCCCGAGCAACGTCGATGGAGGTCGACATGGCAACGCTACCGCTTGGATCGGAGCCGGGTCAAGCGCTTTGGACGGACCACGGGATCGTCGAGGGTGATTTGGGTATGTTCCATGAGGGGTTGGCGTTACAGTCGATCGACTCCGCGCTGGACGCGCTCGGGATCGGTGACGCCATCCGCCGCCATGTGTTCGCCCTCGTGGAGGGTGCCCTGTCAGACAAGCGAGACGCCAATGATTGAGCCAGACCCCATCGTATGGGACCTGTGTCGCTGCGGCGAAATGGTCACCATCGGCTATAACGCGTGCGAAGACTGCGGCATGTGTGAGCGATGCCACGACGAAGCCGAATGCCTCGCGGCGCAAGGTCTCACCGAGAGCGCCCGCGCCGCCCAGCACAAGGCCGACATGCTCGACTACTACGACGGCGGACCAAAGCCGAGGGGGGCGTGACGATGACTGACGACAAGGCGCTCGACGCCCACCGGAACCCGCTCGTCGCGCCACAGCTTTCGAGCCTCGCGCGCATGATGATGGCCTCGGGTGTGTTCAACGACGTGCGCGACCTCGCGACCGCCTGCGTCCGTATCCAGGCGGGCTACGAGCTTGGCATCCCGCCCGTTCAGGCGATGACGTCCGTCTACGTGATGAAGGGCGGCAAGGTCAGCGTGGCGGCTGAGCTACAGGCGGCGCGCATCAAGGCTCACCCGAGATACGACATGATCACGCGCGAGATCACCGACGAGCGGTGTGCCATCGAATGCTGGATCGACGGTGAAGTCGTCGGCGAGTCGGTGTTCACATTGGACGACGCGCAGGCGGCTGGCCTCACGAGCGGCCCGAACGCCGGGAACTGGAAGAAGTACCCTCGCAATATGCTGTTCTCGCGCGCTGTGACGAACGCAAAGCGGTGGTGGTTCTCCGACGTGTTCCACGGCAGCCAGGTCTACGCCCCCGAGGAGTTGGGGCGCATCGACGATGACGAGAAGCCGCTCGACGCCGACGCGACGCCAGTGGTTGAGGACCAGACCGAGGCGGTCGAACTCGCCGCACTGGCGACCGACCTCGAGCGCGCGCAGGACATCGGGGCGCTGCCGCCGTGGAAGGCCGAGGCCATCGTGCCACCTGACGGGCGCATGACGACGTTCCACGGGCGTGCGTGGTCGGACATGGTGATCGAGGAGAACAAGACGCTACGATCGCGCGCCCACGCGTACCTCGGGGCGACGAAAGCCGAGGAGCTGGACCACGACGCGCGGGTGTTCTCGGAGCGGTGCCGCGTGATGCTCGCGGTACGGGAGTACGAGAAGGCAGAAAACCCCACCATCGACGTGCGGTGACGCTAGCACCGAGGCTACTCGTCGGTGATGGGTTTCCCCGCCGCTGCGGCTACCGTGGATGGCCCGTGGCGGCGGGGTTTTGGATTGGTTTTGGAGACCCAGCGGCGGGGTGTTGCGCGGACACCGAGCGGGTCCGGGAACCCGGGGGTTAGGTTACCTCCTTTCGCTCCCCCCGGCCCGGGCTACCTAGCCACACGGCCGGCTGATCCGGCCCGTTGGGTCTCTTTAGACGTCGGGGTTGTGGTTACTTGTGCGCCACGACGGCGCGTGCCCCGTCGTCTCGCTCTGCACCGGGGACAGTGGGGAGCCGGGACGACGGGGTCTTTTCATAGGGAGGACAGGTGAGATACCCACGGTTCGGGGCGTACCTCAATCGCCTCGACAGCGCGGCCGCCGAGATCACGGCCGTCAGCGGCGGGGGCTACCAATTCGCGGCGTCGAAGCGGCCAGACTACCACGCGCGTGTGCTACGCGAGTACGTCGATACCGTCGCCTACGTCTGGATGCCTCAGATCGTGAGAGATCCCGGCCAGTGGTTTGACGACACGCTGCTAGAGCATGTCGTCTACCGCGAAGCGACGCGCGGAAACTGGTGGCTGCGAAAGCCCGACGGGACCATCGCGACCATCTGGGGCCGGCGGTGGCTCGACTGGCAGCGGTGGGATGTCGTTGATGATGTCGCCGCGCTTCATCTCCAGTGTGTCGATAGGTGGGGCGCGGCGGGCGCGTACAACGCCTGCGTGTGGGAGTTCTTCGGATACCCGTGGGCGGGGGCGTTTGGTGGTGACATGTCGTGGATCGACGTTACGGCGTGGCGCGAGAACGCTGACCACTTTGCCTTGCTCTTGTCTACCGACGAGGAGTGCCCGATCATCGTCGGCGGCGACCACCTCACGCCACCGTCGGATCACTTCTGCGGACGCCACCAGGAGGATCTACTGTATCGACGAGGCGAGTCG
>CBDCYW010000017.1:0-16387 GCA_965224245.1 Candidatus Eiseniibacteriota bacterium
ATCGTCATCCGCTCGATGAGCGACGATCCTCGCCGTTGTTCAATCGATTGCGAATCGGTAGATGAGGACCCACGCCGAGGCTTCATCTTCGATTCCAACGAGACTGCTGCGTCGATCCTCCGGGGAGTGACAATCACGCACGGCGCATCTGAGACTGCGCCTGGAGGTGGAGCGTTCCTGTGCATGCAGGCATCCCCCACGTTTCGCCGAGTGATCTTCGAGCAGAACTACAGTTACGACCGAGGCGGGGCAGGCACTCTCATAGAGTCGAACGCGCGATTCGATGAATGCGAGTTCGTCGGCAATTTCTCTCTCGACGCTGGCGCCTCTCTATTCTCCTCGACAAGTGCGCTCGAACTGAACGCGTGCCGATTCCGGCAGAATAGTCAAGGGGACCTGGCTGCTGGGATTGACGCATCTGGCGGCTCGCTGACTTTGCGACGCTGCGTGTTCGAGAACCAGTACGGGTCCGGAGTACTCGCCCAAGGGGTGAGTGCATTGGTTCTGATCGACTGCAGATTCGTCGGAACCGGACGCACATACGGGGGTGGTGGCGCAGTAGGAGTTGAGACCTCGAGTGCCACCCTGGCCAACTGTATCCTCGATCGGAACAGTGCTGGAACGGGCGGTGGCCTCTACGCTTCCGGCTCGAACGTCACGATGACGGACTGTAGTGTGCGGTCCAACGTGGGCGGTGGAGTGTGGAGCCAGCAGTCGACTATCGAGCTGGAGCGCTGCTACATCGCGGGCAACCATCCCGTCAAGGACACACCGGGCGCGTTCTGGATCACCAACAGTCAGGTGAGTGTCATCGACTGCGTCGTAGCGGACAACTATGGCTATTACTCGCCTGGGATCAGGGTCTCTGGTGCGACCAGCGATGTGACCATCCAGGGCACGACCATCGTGGGGAACTGGAGCAACGAACCTTCGAGTGCCGTGTCCATCGTCGATACCGACGTCACTATAGCGCGGACGATCATCGCCAATCATCTGACGGCGTCCGCTATCGAGTGTGAGGGAACGGGATCGGTTGAAGTCACATGCACGAACCTGGTCGGAAACACTACCGACTGGGATGGCTGTGTGAGCGGGCTCGACGGGGTCGATGGCAACTTCTCACTGGACCCACTGTTCTGTGACGATACGGGCGACTACCGGTTGGAGACCGAGTCCCCCTGTCTGCCGGGAAACCACCCCGATGGTGCGGCATGTGATCTGATAGGCGGACTTTCCGAGGGCTGCGAGTCAGCGTTCCTGGATCTGGTTGCGGTGGGCTTCGTGTGCATGCCCGACACCGTGCTGTCGTGGAGTTCGAACCCAGATCAGCTGGTCATTGGCGGTATCGTCAGAAACGACGGTGATCTGTCGACCCACATCTTCGGCGTGACCGTTGACGTTGACGGCTGTGTGTCACCCAGAGGTCGGACAACGTTCGTCGGTCCGCTCGCTCCTGGCGAAGCCGATACGGTGTTCGTGGGGCCCTTTGGGGTACTACCGTCGGATTGCACGGCATCGATGTCCGTGGACATCGACGATTACGTTTCAGAGGCCGACGAGCTGAACAACGAGCTCATAGACGAGCCCGTGTGCACGGTAGTTGGCGCGCCGGGTGCGACGGCAAACTTGCCAGCTATCCAGATCGCGCCACGGCGAAACCCCATCTTCGGCGAATCTGTCGCTCTCGACTATGCCGGCAGGCCAGGTGTGGTTGTCGAAGTGATCGATGCTGCCGGTCGCCGCATTCGACGGTGGGAACCTAGGCTGAGTGTCGGCAGCCTGGTCTGGGATAGGCGGGACACTGCAGCTCGCTTGGTTGGGCCAGGTGTCTACTTCGTGAGGGCAATCGTGGGAACCGATAGAGCCGTTTCCAGAATAGTCATAGCCCGATAACGCCTCGAACGCAGGGGCTTGGACGGTCGCTGACCTCGGGTCGACAGTCGAAACGGGGACCAGGATGCATTCTGATAGGTTCTCCTTGATCGTGCTCGGGGCTGCACTTGCCTGTAGGCCCTGCGCGGCATCGGCGATGTCTGGCGGCTGGAGTCCATTTGCAGGTGCTATTGGCCTCGATGATGAGGTGATTGCGATCGCCTCTATGCCATTCCAGTACAGCGAACCGCACGCGCGAGCTGCGCTTGTCGTTGGCGGGGAATTCACCGCGATCGATGGCTCACCACCATCCTACTTGGCTCAATGGGACGATGGCTCTTGGTCCAGTCTGGGAGCTGGCGTCGATGCGCGTGTTCGCGCCCTAGCCTACTATCGTCGAGAGTTCATAGCGGCTGGCGACTTCATGACCGCAGGCGGCACCAGCGTGGACCGAATCGCATCTTGGGACGGTCAGGACTGGAGCGCCCTCGGAGCCGGCATCAATGCCAGCGGGCGCGTCATGACGGTCTTCGACGACAACCTCGTCATCGGAGGCAACTTCACCCAGGCTGGCGGCGTTGCCGCGAACCACATCGCGCTATGGAATGGAGCGGGCTGGGGCAGCCTTGGCTCAGGGCTCAGCACTTCCCCGAACGATCTCGCGGTCTTTCAGTCCGAGCTGTACGCGGGCGGCGCCTTCACCGAGGCGGGAGGTATAACCGTCTCACGATTGGCACGCTGGGACGGCTCGACATGGCGCGATGTCGGGGGCGGTACGAATGCTAGCCCGCGTGCGCTGCTCGTCTATGACGGTGCCCTCGTCGTCGCAGGCAATTTCTCATCGGTCGGCGGTGAGCCGATTCCGTTCATCGCGCGCTGGGACGGCACGTCATGGTCCTCTCTGGGCGGCGGCGTCAACGGCCAGGTTCACGCGCTTGCTCACTACCGAAACGACCTGATCGTTGGCGGCGAGTTCAGTCAAGCAGGCGGTGAGCCTGCTTCGCACATCGCGAGGTGGAACGGCGCGGAGTGGTCATCCATGGCGGACGGTTTCGACGATCGCGTCGGCGTGCTCTTTCCTCACAACGGTCACGTCTTTGCCGGCGGGGTTTTCACCACGGCCGGTGGCGTGCCCTCGCCGTACTTCGCGCAGTGGGGACGATCTGTCGGCCGACCCTGTTGTCTACGAAGTACAGCCTGCCGGTGATGGAGACTTCCCGACAATCCAGGCTGGCATCTTCGCCGTGGCGGACGGGGATACAATTGAACTGGCGGATGGCATCTTCCGCGGAGATGGGAACTGGGACCTAGATACGGTTCAGAAAGAGGTAACGATCCGCTCGAAGAGCGGTGTTCGGGAGCAGTGCGTGATTGACGGTGAAGGGAGTCATCGGGGCTTCTACTTGCACTCCGCCGAGGACTCCACCACTGTAATCAGTGGCTTGACGATTCGGAACGGATTCGGGTCGAGACTTCCATTTGCGGTGGAAGGCGGCGGCGGGATCGCTGCGAACATCTCGTCTCCGCGGGTTCGTGGTTGTCTCATTGAGAACTGTGAGGCCACGTACGGTGGGGGAATCTATGTTGTGGACTTCAACTACTTCCGATTGGAGGACACGGTTATTCGAGGATGCACAGGAGGGGGGGTCGTGGCGGACAACGGCCTCTTTGACATGGTATCCAGCGTCGTGTCGCGGACTTCCGGCCACGGGATACAAATACAGAACGCTGTCAGACTGCGCGGGTGCACGATCGTCGACAACACGGGCGCTGGTGTCTATGCAACCGGCACATCGGCAGATATCGAACTGCGTGAGACCATCTTCGCGTCGAATGGAGTTGCCGCGGTCGTTGGTACGTTCTCGCTCCCGATCGTATTCTGCACGGATGTGTGGGGTCACGCGAGTGGTGACTGGATAGGCGCGCTCGCTGGATACGGCAGCATCAACGGCAATTTCTCTGCCGACCCGCTCTTCTGCGACGCACCAGCCAATGACCTAACACTAGAGTCCAGCTCACCGTGTCTACCGGGGCAACACCCAAATGGTTATGACTGTGATCTCATCGGCGCACTCGGTCAGGGCTGTGAAGGTGCCCTCGCGAACCTAGCGCCGGCCGGTTTCGTTTGCCTCCCCGACTCGGCCACAGCATGGGCCGATGACCCCGACAGCCTCCGCATCGGTGCCATCGTCATCAACGACGGAACCCTCACGTCAGGCACCTTCGACGTACGCATCGAGATCGAGGGCTGCGTCGGGTTCTGGGGCGACACGCAGGCGATCGGGCCGCTGAGCCCGGGAGAGGTGGACACCGTCTTTGCCGGGCCGTTTGCGGTCGAGCCCGAGCAATGCAGCGCGTCCGTCTTCGTGGACTACAACGATGACGAGGCGGAGTCATCGGAGCTGGACAACGACATCGTGGATGCGTCGGTGTGCACTGTCGTTGGGGTCCCGGGAGAGGGGAGCAACGCACCCCGGGCCTGGACTGCGTGGCCCAATCCATCACGCGGGAGCGTACGGTTTGGTGGCCCCTCACGTATCACCCAGGTAACAGTCTTCGATGTACACGGCCGTCGAGTGCGCGGGCTCAGTGCTCTGGACGGTGGCCAGGTGCGCTGGGATCGAGAGGACAGATCGAGGGGGACGCGTGGCACCGGGAGTCTACTTCGCTCGTATCACGTCGTCCGCGGGTGAGGTAACCCTCCGCGTACTCTTGAGCGAATGATGGTACGTGACGCGCGCTGGGCGGGGGAAAATGACGTTACTGACAAGGCTGATGTCATTGGGCGCGTCTGTGAAGCACTTGCGTCGGGACAGGGCGCCGAGGCGCAGGCCATCGCGAGAGCCGAGTACCCGTTTGAGCCCACCCTCTCGTCGAAGCGCCGATACAGCGAGGCTGCGTCGCTCCGCATGTTCTTGCGAGACGGCTTCATCGATCGATACTCCGGTCGTCGCCTTGTGTTTCCTGGGACGCTTAGGCTTCTATCCATCCTGCTTCCTGACGAGTTCCCTGCCCACGTGAACTGGAAGATGAGCGAGAGTCACCTCATGTTCTGGGAGCTGTTCCCAACCATCGATCACGTCGAGCCGGTGTCTAGAGGCGGCGTTGATGCCGAGGAGAACTGGGTCACGACGTCGATGCTGCGAAACCAGGCAAAGTCGAGCTGGACGGTCGACGAACTCGGCTGGCGGCTCCTGCCCATCGAGGGGCTTGACCGGTGGGATGGATTGATGGCGTGGTTTCTGGACTACGCGAGTCAGCAGCCCGAGATCCTCGACAACTCATACCTGTCGCGCTGGCACCGCGTAGCGCGTCGCCTCCTAACCCATGGATAGCGCATGGTCCGAGAATATGAATGCTCAACGCTACAGACTGCTCGATCGCTGTGTCCCGACGAGTCTTGACTCGGTTCCGCGGGAGTTCATCTTGCACGCAGAAGGCTCGCTCCGCGTAGTATGGGCCCCTTTCGATCACATCAATCGGCTAGCGCGCGTCGCGATCGTCGGAATAACGCCGGGCTGGCAGCAGACGGAGATCGCGTACGCTGCGGCACGAGAGGCCCTCGACAGGCAGCAAGACTACGGAAGTGCGTGCGAGGTTGCGAAGGCTCAAGCGAGTTTCGCCGGCGTGATGCGCAGGAATCTGATCAGAATGCTAGACGATATTGGCGTCAACCGGATGCTCGAGGTCGACACGACGGAAGCACTGTTCGCTAGTCCGCACGCGGATCTCCACACAACCTCCGCGCTGAGATACCCAGTCTTCAAGAGCGGTGAGAACTACACCGGCTATGCTCCTGATCCGCTCAGGAATGCATACCTTCGCTCAATGACCGAGACGCTGCTAGTCGAGGAACTTTCGGCGGTTGCACCGGCACTCGTGATACCGCTAGGTAAGCCGGCGTGTGTGCGGCACGCGATGGGTTCGCGCATCACGGGCGTCCTGTTGCTCGACGGCTTCCCACACCCGTCGGGTGCTAATGGCCACAGAGTCAGGCAGTTCGCGGAAGCACAACACAGGCTATCGGCGGTCGTGACGCGAGCGGCGGAGTCGATCGTACGATAGATGTTTTGCCTGAGTCGCAACCAAGGATCGGCGAGATCGGGGCAGGCCAGCGCATGCTGGCGAACGAGGGTACCCGGCGCACCCGCACCGGGCAAGTAGAACCGTCTGGAACGTGACTGTCAGCCTTTCAGTACCGCCCTCAACCGGTTCTGCAACGACCCCTGCTTGTTCCCGACCACGTCCCTCGGCCCGATGTGCTTCTCGCAGTACTGCTCGGCCGACTTCCCGATCGAGACCTCGAGCTTCTCCATCGGGATCACCTCCTCGGTCTCGGGCCGGCCCTTGACCGTGACCTTGAGCCCCTTCGAGACCTTGACGACGTCGAAGCTGACGCGCTCGGAGACGTTGGTGGCGCGGCCGCCGGTGAACTCGCACCGGACGCCGGCGTTCCGGCACGCGTCCCGGTAGGGGGCGAGGGCGGCCCGGTAGGCGTCCTTGGCCGCGGCGACGATGGTCCTCGCCTGCGCCTCCAGCGCCTCGGCCTCGGTCCTGGCCCGGGCGACGGCCGCCTCGGCATCGGTGACGGCGGCCCGGAGGGCGTTGAGGTCGGGCGTGTCGCCGCCGGTCGCGGCCCGTGTGCTCGTCTTCTTCGCGGGCACGGCCCCGGGGGCCCTCTTCGCCCGAGCCTTCGCCGTGCGGCCCGATTTCGCCCCGGTGCCGCCCTTGGTCGCCTTCGCCGCTGTCTTCCTCGGAGCCTTCTTCGTCGTCGCCATCTCGTCCTCCTCGGCTGTGTTGCAGGCGTCGCGGGATGCGCGCCACTCCGACACATGCACGCTCGAGCCTGGCGAGGTCATCAAGTCATTTCAGGGGAATAAGTTAGCTTGATTTGGCGCCCATCGGAGCGAACCATGTGGTGAGCGAAGGGGGCTGGAGAACTCCCTGCATCGCGGGGCCAAACACGGACGCTGGGAGCGGCGTGAGGCACTGATCGCCACGGCGAGCGGTTGGGCGAGGGAAGCGGCGACATCCGGATACCACGACGCCCCCGACGACGCTCTCTGCCGCGCCGAGGGGGCGGGGTATCTAGTTCCCCACGCCGATGAGGTGATGCGGAAGCGAAGGTGCAGAGCGCTGATGCTTGGGGAACGCGGGGACAGTACCACACGTCGTCGCGCGAGCGAGTTAGGAGAGCGTGAGGATGCCATATCGTGCCCCCGAGACCATGACCACCGCCGAGCAGCGACGGCTCCTCGACGTCAGCGCTGAGAGTCCGAGACCACGCGACCACGTGATGATCTCGCTCGCGCTGGGCACCGGGCTTCGGCTCGGCGAGCTGCTCGCGCTCGACGTCGGCGATGTGAGTCCCGACGGCGTCCACGTGCGCACACGCGTGAAGCTGCGCGTCGAGACGACCAAGGGCGCGCGCAAGGGCGAGGTGTTTCTGCCCGATCGGGTCGTCGAGAAGCTGACGCGGTTCCTGGCGTGGAAGTCGATGATGGGGGAGTCGCTCGATGGCGACGCGCCGTTGTTCATCTCATCGTGGGGGAGACGGTTGTCGGCGAGGCGGACGCAGATGATGTTTCATGGATGGCAGCGCAGAGCCGGTTTTGATCGACTGTACAACTGGCACTGCACCAGGCATTCGGCTATTTCCAACGTCTACCGAGCGTCTCGGGACCTCTTCCTCGCCCAGCGGTTCGCTCGCCACGCGTCACCCCTCACCACCATCATCTACACCCACGTATCGGATGAGGAGATGGCGGAGAGAGTGAAGGAGCTGCCGTGTTGACGTGGGTTGCGGTCGTCATGGTTGGCACGCTCGCGGCCCTCTGAGTCTCGACGCGCGTTCCGGCGGGAACTGTCGTAGCGTTCCATGCGGTTTCCTCGCGGAAGTCGCCGGTGTGGACTGCCTACGGAATGACGTAGAGGAACACGGCAAAGAAGTGACAAATGCTGCCGCCGAGCACAAATACGTGCCAGATCGCATGATGGAACGGTCGTCGCGAGACGAAGAAGACGATGCCGAGCGTGTACGCGACACCGCCGGCCAGGAGCAAGGCGAGTCCAGCAGGCGCGAGTTCTGTCAGCAATGGCCGGGCAGCGCCGACGATCCCCCAGCCCATCAACACGTAGAGCAGCAGCTGGAGGCGACGCGCACGACCGCGCGAAACGGCTTCCAGCACGATCCCCCCGATCGCGAGGCCCCAGACCACGGCGAAGAGGCTCCATCCCCAGCGCCCATCGAGCGTAATGAGAGCGAAGGGTGTGTAGGTACCCGCGATCAGCAGATAGATCGCGGAGTGGTCGAGAATGCCGAAGACCCGCTTGCCACGTCCAGACGGCAGCGCGTGATAGACCGTTGACGACGCATACAGGACGACCAGCGTGGCCCCGTAGATGGTGCAAGAGACCACGTCGATCGCGGAGCCCCTCCGAGCCGCAAACACGATCATGAGAACGAGCGCCGCGATCCCGATCAGCAAGCCGACGCCGTGAGTCAGGCTATGGGCCAGCTCCTCGGCGGCCGTGAACTTCTCGTCGGGATCTTTGGCAGGCATGGTTCGGATCTACAACGCTCCTCACATCGATCTGGTGGAGGCGGCAGCATAGCAAAGGGCCAGGGTAGGGACATTCTGGGGCACGAAAGCGGCAGCGGTCAGGGCAGGGCGCGGCGCTGGTCCGTCCACGAGATCGATCGCAGCGCGGCCCGAAGCCGGGTCTCCCCAACCACGATCGTCCCATCGAGCAGCCCCACCTGGATGTCCGGCGCCAGTCCCAGCAGCGCCGTGATCTGCGAGAGCCGCGCCCTCGACACCCCGGCGACCCGAGCCACCTCGGCGAACGACTCCACACGCCCGTCGCGCACCATCTCGTCGAGCATGAGCGCCAGCGCCATGAGCCGGGCCGATCGGGGCACGGTGGGGACATCGGGTTCGGCGGCAGGGGCAGACTTGGGGCGAAACGTGGCGCGTATCGTCACGCTCATGGGCCACCTCCGGGCAGAAGCGAGGCCGCTTCCTCGCGAAACGTAATCGCCACCTCGCCTGACGCCCCGTCGTACTCGACACGCTCGACGAGCAGCGCCAGCGCCTCGTGCTTCTCACGCGCCGTCAGACGCGCCCACAATGCGTCGAACTGCGACATGGCTTCCGACACGCCCGTGCGGTTGATCGCGCGGCCACGGACGGCTGTGAGCGTCTCCTGGGCCACACGGCGGCGGTGCTCGGTGGTCTTGACCCGTCGCGTGATCTCGGTGATCCGATCGTCGTCGGCATCGCCACGGGCGCGGTTGAGTTCTCCACGCATCTGCTTGATCTCGGCGTCGAGCAGGCGGACGTCGTTGGCCAGTTCCTTCGCGCGGGCTTTCGCCTGGGCCTTCGCCGACGCGACGGTGGCGGCGATGAGCTTCGGGTCGCTGCCGATGCCCCGGATCTGGTCGATGACGAACGCTTCGATCTCGCCAGCGGCGACGGGAGCGGTGGCGCAGACGTGGGCGCCTTCCTTCTGGCGGCGGACGCAGGTGTAGTACTTGTATCGGCGCCTCCCCTTCGTCGTGGCGGTCCGGGTCATCGCGGCGTCGCAGGCGGAGCAGCGGAGGAGGCCGGCCAGGAGCGCCGTGCGCTTCGTCCTCGGGGCCGAGCCGTTGATGACGCGGTTCCCCTGGAGACACGCCTGGACCGCCTCGAACGTCTCGACGTCCACGATGGCCTCGTGTTCAGCCTCCACGACCTCGTCACCGGCCCGGATGCGGCCGACGTAGAGCACGTTCGTCAGGAGCTTCTGGAGGGTCGACTTGCCGAAGTCGTTGCCGCCGTAGGTCTTGCCTGCCGCTGAGGTCCAGCGCTTCGTGGTCCAGCCTCGACGTCGCAACTCAGCGACGGTGGCCGAGAGGGATCGTGTCGCCAGGTACATCCCGAAGACCGCACGGACCCGCTCGGCCTCGCCCTCGTTCACGACGAGGCGACCACCGCCGTCCGCGATGTCGTAGCCGAGCACTGGAACACCGCCCGTCCACTGGCCCCGACGACGCGCAGCCCGCATCTTGTCCCGAGTCCGCTCGCAGATCATGGACCTTTCGAATTCGGAGAAACTGAAGAGCAGGTTCATCGTCAGCTTGCCCATCGAACTCGTCGTGTCGAGCTGCTGGGTCACGCTGACGAGCCCGACGCCATGACGGTCGAGCGTCTCCATGATCCGGACGAAGTCGGCGAGGCTGCGGCTCAGCCGGTCGATGCGGTGGACGACGATGCGGTCCACTTCGCCGGCCTCGACGTCTCGCAGCAGCCGCTGGAACGCCGGCCGGCGCGTGTCGCCGCCGCTGAAGCCTCGGTCCTCGTAGACGTCGGGGAGCGCGGTCCATCCGGCGTGGCGCTGGCTGGCGACGTAGGCCCGGACGGCCTCCTGCTGGGCTTCCGTCGAGCTGAAAGCCTGGTCGGGGGCGTCGTCGACAGAGACGCGGGTGTAGACGGCGCACCGGACAACAGCGGGTTCCACGCCCTTCCCGTTGCGCGATGTCGTCGACAGGACGGCCATCGTCAGTCCCTCGCTCCCTTCAGACCCCAGAAGGTCTTCCCGTTCCAGTTCACGCCCGTCGCCGCCCGCGCCGCCCCACTGAGCGAGCGGTACACGTCGCCGTCGAACTCGAAGCCGTGCTCGAGGACGCGGCACTCCAGGACGCGGCCTCTGTACTCGCGACGCAGCACCGTGCCGGCGGGGGGCAGGTTGAGATCGTGTGATGGCAGGCGCTTGCATGTGCGACGAGTCGTATGGGCGACTGCCTCGGTGCCAGACGGCGGACGCGTCCGCAAGAACGCGAAGTCCGCCAGCTCCCTGGCTCTCGCCATGACCGTCTCAGGGAAGCCGCTGAACCCCTCGGCATCAGCCTGGAGCTTCCAGGCGATCCGCTTCACCAAGTGCGCCTTGCTGTGCGACCGCGTCTCCTCGCCCCACACTTTCCGGTAGCGTTGACGAAGCTCACGAACCGTCATGTCCCGAAGCGTCTCCAGCTCCTGGTTGATATTCAAGCTCACGCGTCCTCCTCTCTCGGGGTGTCAACCGCGATGACATGGACGCTCGGAGTGGCGGGGACATCAAGTGGATCGTCGGGGGACTCGCCGGTAGTCAAGCGGAGGTAGGCGCGGGCCAGCAGAGTCGCGAGCGTCGTGTGATCCAGGACATCGCTCATGCTGACCATGCGCTATCGCGTCGACGAGGCCGCGCTGGGTGCGATCGTCGGTCGCGGGGTATCGACGGACTGGATGGCCCGTTTCACACAAGCCGCGACGTCTTGCCGAAGACAGGCGCGGAGCCGAACAGCCAGCCGAAACGACGGGTCGCTTGAATCGCAGTCGCGCGTCGCGATCGCCAGGATCGGGACGAGTCGCTGCCAGATCGCATCGGTGAGGTCTGTCGTCAAGCTGTGCGGGAAATCGGATCTGCACGCGGTCATGGCTGTCGTCCGCGAAACATCCACTCGTAGCCTGGCTCGGACATGAGAGCATGCTGGAGCTTTACGCGCGCCCGCTTTATCCGCTGTCCTACGGCCTGTTGAGAAACACCAAGGCGCTCCGCGATAGTGGCTTGCGACTGGCCGTCGCAGAAGTGTGCCACGAGGACGTCCCGTTCCTTATCCGTGCAGAATCGAGAGGCGAGATCGTTCAGTGACTCAGCCAGTTCCGGCTGCATGGGGTGGTCCGTGTCACGGAGATCAAACTCGCGACTGGCGTCGCGTGCTTCGCCGCCAAGCTCTCGATCGTCCGAGGCCACCAAGAGAAGCCACACAGGGTAGAAGTTCAGAAACAGGTGATATCGACGTCGAAGCTCCGCTGCAGCGGTGGCAGTTCCTCGCTTGAGAACTGCGGTGGAGAGCCAGAGGGCAAAGGTTTTGTAGTCGGTGTTGGCTACGAAAGACCGAATGACTGGGTCCAAAAGCGGGATGACGTTGCCGAGGGACGGCTGCCGGAAGTACATGAGCTGAAACAGTCGCCGTTCCGCTCGGCTGAGCTCCTTCCGGACCTTGCGGTAGATTTGTCTGGCTATCGCATCGTGGAACGCGAGCTCGCGGTTTCTGGCATCGAGCGAAATCAGCTTCAATGACGGTGCGAGGTCTCCATGGCGTGAGACGATGAGATAGAGCGCTTCGAAGTACATCAGCGGGTCAAGCTGTGCGAGGGCTCCCTCGATCACGGCAACTGCGTGTGCCGGATCGTCGTGATCGAGGGCTTCCGGATCGCGTTCGATGATGACGACGGCCTCCCGGATCGCGTCATCATCGAGCAAACTCCGATAGTACTCAGCAGTATCTACGAGAAGGTCTGTCGCAGCATCCGGATCAACGTTACGTGCGATGAGTTTCGCAAAGCGTTCTGGTAGAGCGTTGCGGAGCGTCTGCGGGCGGATGTCTACACGCGTGAGTATCCGATCCAGCCGATCGAGAATCGCTGTGGCACGGTCTCCGAAGTCGGTCCGAGGGGTACTTCTGGACTCCGCAATCAGCTCGCGAGCCGCTCTCCCGTAGACCTCATCGGTGTCGACCTCCACCCGTTCCATGACTTCGGAGATGGACAGCCGGATGCCTGCGTCGCGTCTTGCTTCGCGGACGGCACGTCCCGCAAGCTCAAGCTGCGTGTCGAAGAGCTGGCTATCCAGTCTCTCAAAGGTCTCGTAGCACTCCTCGACGACTTCGATATGTCGGAAGATCGGGACTCGTAGTCGGATCTCCGGGTCGTCGCGTCGAGCCCTCGCGAGCAACACGTTACCGTCGTCTGTCACCGGTCCGCCGAGTTCGGCGATCTGCTCCCAAAGAGAAGCTCCGGTAGAGCGAGAGAGCCTCAATGCCGCGCAGAGCGTCGGCGAATGCAGCAGCGTTGCTGGCTCGAACATCCGCTCGCGCAGGGGGACGACCCGCGATCCCAGCGACGCAAGAAACGGATCAGCCATCTCTAGGTCCACGGTTCCACGGCGCCGCATGTGCCGCAGAACGGCCGTCTCGACCGGGCATCTGGCGGACTCAGCGTCCGGCATGATGAGGCGGACGGTTTCCGCAGCGGAGTCGCCGCAGGCCGAGAGTGCGATGGGCAATGCGTCCGCTTCGATGTAGCCGATGCATGACGTGCTGTCCGGGTCGTCGAATCTGAGCCGTTCCATCACCTGCCTCCCGGTTCGGGCCGCGCGTGGAGGGTCCACGCTCTACCCGGTACGGACGCCACCGGTCCATCCTACAAGCCCCGGGATCGTTTTTCTTTCCAGCCGGCCTAACGGCCTGTCCTGAAGCAACTTAGGGTCCCGTTCCGTAGCCCGCGACCTTTCTGCCTTTCGCGACTTGTAAATCGCGCTGGTGCTGTCCGTACCGGGTGAGGGCCACATGGTCCGTGGCCACTCAATAGCAAGGAGGCAGGCATGCCGGCGGCACCCCCGCCAGCGGACAGGTCCCGAATGGTGGGGTGGCCGCCGCGCGAGGCGGGTCACGGTGAGTGAGCCATGGACACCGACGAGCCCTTACACACGCGTACCCCACGAGGTCCTCGAAGTGATCGCAAGGGGCTGGTTCACGGGCTCCCAGACCCGCGTCCTGCTCGCGATTGCGCGGCACTCGTGGGGGTTCCATCAAGTCGCGAGCAGGTGTGGAGTCCGGCAGATCGCCGCCACGTGCCAGATGCACCCGAGCACGGTGAGCCGGGTCATCCGGAGTCTCGAAGAACGCCGCGTTGTCCAGAAGGAGCATGCGATGCGAGGGCAGCAAGCGTCGATACGGATCGTCGAGCAGGTGCGATTGTGGCAACCGCCAGCACCTCGGAAGCCCAGGAAACTGCCGCAGTCGGTCTGGAAGCCGAAGATGGAGGATGGCGAGAGTGTTGACCTGGGAGTCAACACTTCGCCCGCTGGGAGTGTTGACCTGGGAGTCAACAGGGGTGTTGACCTGGAAGTCAACGGTAGTGTTGACCTGGGAGTCAACACTACAAAGATATATAGAGATACAAAAGATAGGCGGGTTCGTGGGAGGCCGAACGAGGAGTCGCCCGCCCCGGAGGTCGAAGGGGACGCGGAGGTGGTGCCATGACCCGTCAGGACCTCCTGTGTGATCTCGACGCCGAACGGGCGCTCCTTGGCGCCATGTTCCTCGCCGGCGTGGATATCGATGGACTGGAGGACTTCAACGCCACCTGGTTCCACTATGAAAGCCACCGAGCCATCTACGATGCGATCTGCTCTCTCGAAGCTGATGGCTACCCGATCGACTTGTCGCTCGTGAAAGGGCGTCTCGAACAGTCCGGGAAGATCGATCTGGTCGGGGGTGTGAGCTATCTCGTAGACCTGGTGGACAGCATCGGCTGCTCGACGGCCACAGCCCCAGCCATGATCGAGCGCGTGCGCAACGCCGCCGTTCGTCGCCTGGTCCGATCCGCGTGTGACTGGGCATCCGTCGAGGTCGTGGACTTCACGTCTCCGGTCAACGAGACCATCGATGGACTGATGACGCGCCTGGTGGAGGTCGGCGCTCCACGAGAGCGCGGACTCGTCCTGGCCGGCGAAGTCGTACCGCAAGCGATCAAGGAACTCGACGATCCGGTGCTCGCCAACGCGGACGTCGTTCTCAGCGAGCTCGGAGACGTCGATCGGCAGATCGGCGGCTGGCGCCCTGGCGAGCTGATCGTGATCGGTGCCCGCCCGTCGGTGGGCAAGACGGCGCTTCAGCTCGGGTTCGCGGCAATGCCCGCCGTCCGGCACGGGCTACCGGTCGCCTTCTTCAGCCTGGAGATGCCGACAAAGTCGATCCTGTACCGGGTCGCTGCTCAGCTCTCCGGGGTCGACCTCCAGCGTGCCATTGGGGGGCGGCTCGACCAGGCGGAGCGACGTTCCTTCGGAGACGCGCTGAGCGCGCTCAAGACGGTTCCGCTCTACATCGCCGACGCGAGCGCTCCGCGGGTGTCCGAGATCCGGCGACATGCGAAGCGCCTCAAGGCTCGTCACGGGCTCCGGCTGATCGTGGTCGACTATCTCCAGCTCGTGGCCGGCCAGCCGAACGCCCAGACTCGTGAGCAGGAAGTCGGCGGAGCATCGCGTGAACTCAAAGCGCTGGCGAAGGACCTGGGTGTACCGGTGATCGTCGGAGCGCAACTGAACCGGCAGGTCGAGAACCGCGCCTCGTCTCGTCCCGTGCTAGCGGATCTTCGTGAGTCGGGTGCGATCGAGCAGAACGCCGACATCGTGTGCTTCATCCACCGACCCCACAAGGACAAGGAGAAGGCGACCGTTGACGAGCTTCGAAAGACGACGCTGATCGTGGCCAAGCATCGCAACGGTCCGACCGGGGATGTGCCACTCGTGTTCGAGCCGACGTGTGCGCGTTTCTCGGGACTGTCGCCGGCGACAGCGCCGATTGCTCGGAGGCGACGCAATGCCGCCTAGCAAACGACGACGGATCTACGACGCACTGCCGCCGTATCTTGGCGGCAAGCGCCGGTTGGCGCCGTTGGTGTTCCGCGAACTCGACCGTGCCCTCCCACGCCGCCTGTGGGGGTGGCGCGCGCTTCGTCGACGCGTTCGCCGGCGGCTGCTCGGTCTCGCTCTACGCGAAGGCCCAAGGCTTCCTTCACGTCCACGCCATCGACGTCGCCGAGCGGTCGGTGATCGTGGCCCGGGCGTTGATCGCGAATGGTCGCGTGCATCTCACCGAGGCCGATCTGCTCCGCATCGCCAGCGCGGAGATCCGGAGCCCCGGACCCATCGAGGCGCTCTACGCCCCGAGCGTGTTCCCGGCGAACGTCGCGCGATGGCTCGACCGTGCGCTCGCCTCCGCCGAGGCGACCGCCGATGGTGCGAAGGCGAACCTCATCAAACTCCTAGCGATGAAGGTGGCGATGGCGAGTCATCCAATGGCGCAAGTCCGACCTGGTACGGCCCACCGCGTCGTGACAGGAGAGCTGGAGGCGATCACCGAGAGCTGCGTGAAGGTGTACATCGATGCGAAGCGGCTCACGAGTCCCGAGAAGCTCCGCTCCATGATGCACGCGATCAACGGCGGCGTCATCACCGGCGAGGGTGAGGTCACGAAGGGCAGTGCGATCGACGTCCTGCCGACGCTGAAGGCGGACGTCGCGTATCTCGATCCGCCGTACGCGTCGACATCGAGTTACGAAAAGGAGTATCGCATCCTCGACGAAATCTTCGCCGGTGAGGCCAAGCCGGTCAGCCGGTTCAGCGAGTCGGTCGATCTCCTCGATGCGCTCTTCGAGTCGGCGCTGCACATTCCGGTCTGGCTCGTGAGCTACGGCAACGCCGAGCTGTCCGGCGCCGACCTCGAAGACCGGGTCGCGGCGTTCGGTCGCGAGACCCGGCTGATCGAGGTGCCCTACGCTCACAAGGCGTCGGTCGCCCGAGCTGACACCCGCGCCCGTAATCGCGAGCTTCTCGTCGTCGCCGTCGACCCCGAGCACCGGCTCATCGAGCGCATCCGCGAGAGGAGGGCCGTCGATGCCTTCGAGTCCTAGCACGGTGCCCGAGACGCGTG
>CBDCYW010000018.1:0-10009 GCA_965224245.1 Candidatus Eiseniibacteriota bacterium
TTGCCGCGCATTCTGCCCCCCATGGTTGGCATCACGTTCTTCCAGCCTTGGATGATTGCTCCAAACGGGGAGCATGCGGGCGGCGAAACCCGTTCGCCGAGGACGCCCACAGCCCACCTACATCAAGGCCCAGCCAGACAGTATAGTGGACTTATTGGGAGTTCGGGAGGGTGCGATAAGGCGGCTTTGCGCACCCATCGGTGTACCACGGTGCTGCTCGCCTCAGCGCTTCGGCGGTCTCCCCGGCCTCGGCCGAACGCCGTGGTCCGGGAACGGCTCGCCGGAGTTGTGCTTCCGTTCGAGCCGCGCGCACTCCCGCGCGAGCGCCTCCGCTGCGAACCCTGAAATGGTAGCGAACTCGGGCGGACCCTGGAGCGAAATCACCGTCCGCCGGACGCGCTCGATGAGATCCCGGTCGAGTTGAGCGGTGAACCGCTCCCTGGCCGGCCGGGCCGGCTCGGCTACTCTCTTCCCCTTCGCCATCAGGACGCCTCCCCGGCCACGAGCGCTGCGACGGCCCCCCCCAGATCGGTCCGGTTGTCGTCGTAGATGGCCACGGTCCGCACGTCGCGATGGCGGGAAAAGACCGCGACGTTCCTGACGTTTCCCCCGGTGACGTCGAGCGCGGCCGTGATCGCGGCATGCCGGAGTCCGTGAGGCCGAACCTTGCCGAGCCCGGCGGCCTTGGCCACGCGGGCCACGAGCGCCGCAACGCTCTTCCCCGAAAGCCGCATGCCCCGGCTCGCGCGATCGAGGGCGATGAACGCGGCCCCCTCGGCCTCGTGTACGTCGAACCACGCGGCGAGCGCGGCGATGGTCGGAGCGGGGAGCGTGAGGGTCTGGCGCTCGGTGCGGCCCTTGCCGAGCACGGCCACGGTGCCCGCTTCGAGGTCGATATCGGCGCGATCGAGGCGCGTCACCTCGGCGCGGCGCAGCCCGAGGTCGAACAGCAAGCGCAGGATAGCCCGGTCACGACGCACGAGCGGCCTGTCGGACATCCCATCCAGGGCTGTGAGCATCGCCCGGAAGCCCGAGACGCCCGGTCCGCGCGTGTCTCGGTACTTCTGAGACTTCACGCTCTCGACGTCGAGCGCCCACGAGACCACGCCCACCGTGCGGGCAAGCTTGACGACCGAGCGGAGCGCTGCGAGCCGGCGGTTGATTGTCGCCGGCGAGAGCCCAGTCTCGATCATGTGAGCGCGCCAAGCGTGCGCAACTGCGTTCGCCGCACCGTGCCCACGGGAGAGAAGCGCGCCGACGGCCGCGTCCGGATCGGGAGCGTCGACGAACCGGGCGAAATCGAGCAAGTCTGAATGATAGGCGCGGCGGGTCGCCTTGGTGCGTCCGGCCAGGAACGCGGCCACGAGCGTATCGCGGGACGGGAGTGCAAGAGCGATATCGGTGACGGTGGTAAGCGACATCGGGAACCCCTTTGTTGGCGACCCTAGGGGAATACTAGCTATAATACTCCCATTAGGTCAAATCGGTTCCCGTTTGTTTCTCAATCGATGCCGGCGAGCCCCGAAGGCGCCGAACCCGCTTCCGCCGCTTCCCCGGACAGTAGGGCCGCCAGTTCAAGACGATCCGCTGCCAGACGATCGGGTGAAGAAGCGTCAAGCGCGTTTCGGTCGTACTCGATGACGACATGGGCTATCCCTGTCTGGTGAACCTGCTGGGACGGCCGGCCGTAGGCCGTATCGCGCAACAGTGCGATTGCCGGAAGCGCTCCCGGTAACGGCAGCCCCGTCTGTGGGTGCGTCGCACTAGCCAGCCGGACGAGGTTTTCGGGCGATCCGCTGGGCGTACGTGTGGCCGTCTTCGGTCACTTCGTCGAGCGCGGCGCGCATGGCCTCAGAGAGTGTCATGGAGTCGGCCTCCCAGCGTCCGTGCCCAGATCACCATTGAACGCGCGGGCCATATCGATGATCGCCGAGACGAATGATCGGGACACTCGCCAGTCCCCGCGCGGCCCGGTCGGCTGGAAACCTAGTAGCACTCCCCGCTCACACAGGCGTCGCACGTATCGCTGGGACACGCCGAGGAGTTCGGCCACTTCTCGTGTCGTGAGCGTCTCGGTCTTGAGCGTTCGCTTCATCGTCGGTCCCCTGTTGGGTACATAGGCAAAAGACTACTAAACGGAGACAATCGGAGCAATCGGAACAATCGGCACCGTGAATGCAGGCAATAGCAGGGCGCGGCGGTCGGACTACAGTCACGCTGGCCTTGCGAACGCCTTCGTCAATAGCTCCACGAGGACGTCTTTCTGCCTCATCGTCTCGCCCTTCGCGAGACGAATTCTGTAGCGTCCCCAACGGGAGTCGTAGTCCATCACATCCAGGCCAGCGTCGTCCAGACGCGCCTGCGTCTCATCCGAGCGTTCCAGCCGTACCTCCAGCCGAAGCCAGTCTTTCTTCGGGCGGAAAACGACGAAGTTGTTCGGATGTCCGTTCTTCGCGAGACCAATGTAGAACTTGTTGTACTTCAGCTCTAGGTCGGGGTCGAGGCCACGGACGACTTCGAGCATCTCGTCGGTCATTGCCAAGGTGTGCTTGCTCGCGCGCCCTTCCCAGTAGGCCCGGTCCGTCACCGCTTGGACTTCCTCATCATCATCCACGAGGCCGAGCTTCAACTCATCGAGCACCGTCGAGCAGATGAGCGAAACGGTGTCGCCCAGCCGGATCGCGCTCAGTTGGATGGCGACGAGCGGGATTGCGCCATTGAAAAGACCGATGACGTTGAGGAAGCGGCTCGTGATGTCCTCAGCCACGATCACTGCCGTGTGATCGTATTGAGGGTAGCGCTTCCGTTCCAGGTCCCAGTATTCGATCGTACGAATAATGTGCGACTCGTCCGTCTTGCCGAGTTGAACCTCGACCTCGTAGCGCTTGTCCGTTTCTGCGTCTTGAAGGAGAAGATCAAGCCGACCAGCTCGCGGCTGCGGCCTCTCTCGGTCCTTGAGAACCAGATCTCCAAGACCGAGCAGCCCCGGATCTTCACCGATCCGGTCTTGAAGCCATCTCTCATCTAGCTCCGGATGAGCCTTCAACCAAATGCGTTCTGGTTTCGAGTACTTCAACGGGGCCATGCGATCCTCCGATCCTGTCTACACTGTCTTGGGGCTCCCGTAACACGACAAACAAATCGACGGCCTAGAACAGTTACCACGCACTTCGGGTAGGTAACACAACCCCTCAAGCTGATGGCACGAGTCTCGTCCACGAGAAGCGCGACAAATCGAAGGTCAAGCGACCAATCGGCACAATCGCAATCCCCGTCGGGGCAGCGCCCAAAACCGAACTACTGGCCGCGCTATTGGGCAGAAGGCTCAGCGGTCGACGGCCAGAGACGGTCCGCCCTCGCGTCCATTGGATGGTACTGCGCAACCCATATCTCATCGAAGCTCGGCCGAGTCTCGATTAGTCCTGTTTTGATGCGAGCCAAAACGCCATCGTCGTAGTCAGAATTGTCACAGTGCACTAGCAGCACTACGCCGGACGCTGGACCATAGCTTTCGATCTTCTTGCGTATCGTCGCAAGAACTCGAACTTCGGTGCGGACGACGCCTTTGCCGCCGCACCCAAACGACCAGGTGACGTCGTTCGGCAGAGTGAGATCACGCAACCCGTAGACTCGAAGCTGCGAAAACGCGGGCCGGAGCAGCCCATCGATAAACCTTGCATCTTCGGTGTCGTGTAGGAGCTTGGCTGACATAGTCTGTGGTGTCGCCGTACGTTGTATTGCGAATTGCGTGGCTTCGCAAAGCCGTGCCTTTGCTGTTTGCTTGCCTTTGGAACCCGGCAGTTCTAGCAGGCGGAACTGAATGTAGTGCCCACCGTGGCCCATCTCGGCAAGATCGCGCTCGATGGCACTGCGGCAATCGTCGAGAAAGGCTCTCGCCCGCCGCTCTCGTTCATCGCCAGACTCCGCTCGCACGTGCTGAACTTGAAGTGATCTCCCGTCATCCGACGCGACTTCCCAATCCGCGATGTGATTGCGGATTTCAGTGACGCTGTCCGCTCGAAAGCTCGTGCTGTGAAGTGCGTTGTAGCGCGGCAGGAAGACCGCCAACACTCGATCACGCACGTCTGCCGTGGGTTCTGCCAAGGCAACCTTGGAGTTGACCCGGTTTCGTGGACACCGAACCACTACAATGTGGCCAGGAGGTCCCGATGCCAAGATCCCGTCGATCGTACCCGCCAGAGTTCCGCGAGCAGATGGTCGCACTCGTCCGATCGGGGCGGAGTCCCGAGTCGCTGGCGGAGGAGTATGAGCCCTCCGCGGCGGCCATCCGGAACTGGGCCAAGCAGGCCGACCTCGACGAGGGTCGTCGCCACGACGGCCTGACGTCCGAGGAGCGCGAAGAGCTCTCTCGCTTGCGCCGCGAGAACCGTGAGCTTCGCGAAGAGCGAGAGATCCTAAAAAAAGCCGCGGCCTGGTTCGCTCGGGAGACCGAGTCGAACCCGTCGAAGCGTTCACGTTCGTGAAGGCGAACCGGGCCGATCATGCGGTGGCCACGATGTGTCGGGTGCTGGAAGTCTCCACCAGCGGGTACTACGCGTGGAAGAAGCGGTCGCCGAGTCGTCGGTCGCTCGAAGATCAAGAACTCCTGGCGGAGATCGAGGCCGTTCACACGATGTCGAAAGGAACCTACGGCGTTCCCCGCATCCATGCCGAGCTCACCGACAATGGTCGTGCCGTGGGCCGCAAGCGCATCCGTCGACTGATGCTGGTGAAGGGCCTGCGAGGCGTGAGCCGGCGGGCACGACGTCGGACGACGGTGCGCGGCGACGGGTCGCCATCGCTCGATCTGGTGCAGCGCAGGTTCGAGGCGACCGGACCGGACGAGCTCTGGGTGGCGGACATCACGTACATCCCCACGTGGGCCGGCTTCCTGTTCCTGGCCGTGGTTCTCGACGCCTGGAGTCGCCGGATCGTGGGCTGGGCGATGGCTAACCATCTCCGCACCGAACTCGTGCTCGAGGCGCTCGAAATGGCGCTTCACCGGCGGCGGCCAGAGAACGTGATCCATCACTCCGATCAGGGGTGTCAGTACACGTCCTACGCCTTCGGGCGGCGGTGCCGCGAGGCCGGCGTTCGGCCGTCGATGGGATCGGTCGGGGACTGCTACGACAACGCCATGTGTGAGAGCTTCTTTGCCACGCTGGAGTGTGAGCTCCTGGAGCGGACGACCTTCCGCAACCGGACCGATGCGCGCCGCGAGCTCTTCCAGTTCATCGAGGGGTGGTACAATCGACATCGTCGACACTCGGCGCTCGGGTATCGCTCACCGTCACGCTTCGAACGGGAGAGCCGGGAGGCGATCCCTAGTTGAAAACCGTCCACGGAAGCGGGTCAACTCCAACCTCGCCTTCCTCAGTCTGGTGTTCCGACAACGGCTAAGGAGCCAGCGTGACCTTGGCCGTCGCCTCGAAGCCATCATCCGCTCGAAGCGTCGCCAGGTACACGCCCGGAGCGACAAGCCCGCCGTCGGCGTCGCGTCCGTCCCACGTCACGGCGAAATGATCGACGGCGACGGTGCCGACTCGGATCTCTCGCACGAGCCGGCCGTCGGTCGAGTAGATCGAGACGGCCGCGTCTCGGAGCGCCTGACCGGTCTCGAAGTCGATCCGTGTGGATTGTGCGAACGGGTTGGGAACCGCTAGGCCACGTTCACCGCTCGCCGGTGGCGACGATGGGACGCCAATCGGATAACCCGGATAGGCGCCCATGTTTGTCCAGTCCCCGGGGCCATACGTGCCGATCCTCCAACCGACTCCATCGGTCGTCAGAATGGCCAGCATCGTCCAGTACTCCATCTCAGAGACGGCGACAGGCCATCCGTATCCGGGTATGTCGAGTTCGATCCAACCCGAGTACAACTGCTGCCAGATGCGTCCATTCAGGTCGAGGTACACCGGCCAATCCTCTTGGCCCGGTATGTGGGACTTGGCAACCAGCCCCGAGGGACTCTGCAAATCGACTCGGCCAGCGATCGACGTGGCCGGTGTCACCAGGGCGAGCACGCCCACGGCAACCGCGAGAGACCTGGCGGACCAGCGCATCGCTTCCCCTTTGGTTTGGAGTGGTCCGGTGAGTCTACCGCCGATCCCCTGCCAGGCCCGTTCAAACTAGCGGGCCGGCGCGGGACGCCGAGAGCGCATAAACGCGGGCCGATCCGACCTACGGGTCACGTTGACCCACGAACGTCGCTCTGAGCGCCCGGCGCGCATGCTGACAGCCATCGCCGTGGGCCCCCGACTAAGTCGGTGGAGGTGTGACCTTGGCATCCGCCGACCGGTGTAGCGCCGCCTGCGCGAGTCGCGCGTTTATGGCGAACCAGCATGCCAGCCCCACAAGGGTCGGGCCTGCGGTGGCGGCGCTCATCGACACCAACCCGCCGAACGCGAACAGTACGCCGATTGCTGCTAGCAGTACGACCATTGGTCCTCCGGGGGTTCTTCGCCGTGGCGCTTAAGAACGTCGTAACAGTTCATCAATGAGACGGGGTAGGCACCCTGGCGCGCCTGCTGGTGGCTCGGGGACGCCAATCACGCCGCCGGGCGGCCCGCCCCCCTAAGCGTGACAGTGACAAGAGCCCCCCTTTGGGGCTGGCCGCGCCCTGCGGGGGAGGCCCCACAGCGCGAAGGAAACTGCCACTCCAGGGGAGATCCTTCAGTCGGCGGAGTAGATATTCCTGATCGAGCCCCAGCTACCCTCCTTGACTGGGACGGCACAGAGATAGCCGCACGTCGCCACGCCCATACCACCGCCGATCGTCGCGTCACCGATGCCCATCGCCTGACGGCATATCCGGGAGATCGACTCGTCGCAGGCAGTTGCATGCGCCTGGCCGATGCGTGGGTCTTCGACAACGCGGATGAGTCCCGCCGAGCCTTGGGTGAGGATGAAGAGGCCGACCTTCGTGACGCCATCAGGGTTGTCCGTGACGAGGTAGCACCCGCCGGGCCACCTCACATCGTTGCCTGTGCCGGTGTCCGGCCAGACGCCATCAATTGGGTCGGCCTGGGGGCTCTCGGTGCCGCCGGTGCAGAGAAACCAAGTCATGTCAACGGTGGAGTCGTACTCGATTCCAAACTGAAGACCACCGATGCCGCCGGGAGCGCCAGGGCCTGAGCCATCCGGAACGCCGCCAATGACGACCCAGGCGAAGTTCGGCTCGAACTCACCCACGTCGATCCCGTTGGGATTGAGAACCCAGCACCTCAGAGCGCCGTCCGACACGGTTCCTTCGGTGCACCCGAGATACGACGGCTCCGTGAAGTGCAGATCCAGCGTATACGGGAACTCATCAGCAGCCATGATGGGCGTGGGCAGGGTGAGCACGCCAACGGTGATCCAGACGATAGACTTGGAACTCATCGACCTCACTCCAATGTTTTGTTGAACTCCCGCAGAGTCTATCGCGCGGCCACAATAGAAGGCTAGACCGACCTGCCTAGCCTTCGGTCTAGTATCCTCGACCTCTGTAACTCTTTATAATATATATATTTATATAGAAGGAAGACAGGAGGACTAGACGATAGACGTGGGGCAAGGGCGGATGCAACGAGTGGGCGGGAGAGGGTCTACTGTGGTCTAGTGTCTAGTCGGGGACCCATCTCGTTCAGGCGCATAGCGTTAGAGGCTAGACGGTCGCTGTCTAGCAGTTGGTCTACTCCGGCGCCCGACGGGCTCGGCGTTACCTCGTCGGCCAGAACCTCACCCCGCGCCGGATACCGTGTCCGCCGGCACCTCGCCAGTCCGGCAGGCCGGCCTTGACTTCGCCCGCCTCGATTTCGACATCGAGGATCGGTGGCAGAGTCCGCGCGTCAGCCCATTTCAGCCCCTGATAGAGCGCCGTTGCTCCGGCCCCTGGGTTTCGCCCCAGGAAACCCCGTAGTGACGCGCGACGCTTCGCCGTCAAGTCGCGCGGATCGGCTGTCCCGATCAGCCGATCCGCGTGTTCGAGGAATAGGTCTCGGATGAACGAGACGAGCTTGCACGCGGTTCGGACGTGCTCTCGGTCGATCGTGAACGCGTTGGGATCGGGCATGTCGGGGTACTCGCTGGCAATCGCGAATAGGATCGCGATCTTCCACACGTAGCTTTCCATGCGTCCAAAGATGGCACCGAAAAGCTCGGGGTTGGCGCTGCGCGCCAGGCGTGCGTGGTGCTCGATCCGCCACGCCTCGAAGTGCTCGCCAACCTCTTTCGTCATCCTCCAAACGCACGGCTTCGTCATCCCACTCGTGAGCGTGAACAACTCAGCCGCGTAGCTTTCGAGTCGATCTTCGGCGGCCTGATCCGGCTCGGGCAGGCTCCATAGCTCGGGCTCGGGTTGTCGCGGGGTCGGCAGCACGTACAGGAACCGATCTGCAAACCCCTGCCCGAAGTGCGCTTCGGTCAAGCTGTCGCGAAACCACCCGAATGGCGCATTCCCGATGATCGACACGAGCGAGTCATCGACGCTGACGGCATCGGTTCCTGTTCGCCGGCCGATCGGTCCACCGTCGAACGCGCTCGCAAGTTCCTGTTGAAGTCCCGCGTGTGAGTCGCGTTGGAGCACTTTAAACAGACGTGTGAGTTCATCCTGGACCCAGAAGCCCGACGTTGTTTGGCGCCTCGACAAGCGACTTGATGAACCCGACGGGTGAGATATCGCCAGGAAGCACCCTGCCCGGTGCCGCTCGGCGGACCATTCGCGACGCGCGACCGGTCGCTGTGCTCTTGTGGTAGTTCGTCGATGGCGCGACGATCGCGATCCAGAGTGACGGAAAAACCGGGCGTCGCCCGTACCACCCAACGCCAAACGCCCGCCCTAAGCACGCCGACAGCAGCGTCAGCGCGGCCATGAGATGGAACATCTTCGGCGCGGCGGTCGTGCCCTCGATCGTGCGCATGTACTCCCCCACAAACGCGGCCGTGGGGTAGTCGGTGAACTCCCGCGTAAACGCGTCGAGTCGCGCCACGGTGACCACGCCACGCGGAGCGGTCGTGCCTCCTTTGGCCGCCTCAACTGCGTCGAGGGCTATGCGCCACCTGTCGAGTTCGACGTCTATGATCGCGCCGACATCGACGTTTCCGGGACAGACGCTCGACAATCGGTCCAAAGTCTCGGCCGTGTCCCGCGTGAGCAATCGAAGTGCGTGCGCGTCGAGCACGCGACGCCATGCGGCTGAAACCTGTCCGCGCTGAATGTCGTCGGATTGCTCACTGTACGCTTCCAAGAGCTGCACGACGAAGCCACCGGGATTGTCGCGATGCCCGGTGACGATCTCGTCACGGTCGACGCGATCTCGGATAGACTGCCAGTTACCGACGGTCCCCCCAGCGTCTCGAATTGAACGCGCCGCAATCACGACCGCTCGTGGCGCGGCCGTCGCGAATAGATCCTCGGTGATCGGGTGATTGTCGGTGATCCTGGCCAGCTTCTCGGGATAGAACGCGAACGCGATGGCGACGCGCCACTCCGAGGGTTCGTCTCGGAAGGTCTCGACGCTGCCGTGCGGCGCGGCCGTCGCGCGTTGCGCGATCACTTGGGGTGTCATAGCTTCCATGCCGCGCCCAGGACCGCCAGCTCTGCGTCCAGAGATCGCGGCGGCAGGCCAGCATGCACCTCAACGCCCGTCACGTTGCTGAGCATCCCGACTCCGCTCGCGCAAGTATCGAAAGAACAGGCCCTCATCGACGAGGTAACGGCGGCCGAACGGGACCAAAGCGCCCGAGGCGATGAGAGCCCCTTTCTCGTTGAACAGGAGGTGATAGAGCGACACAGGGCACCGGCCCGATCGCCGAAACTCGGCGAGGGGTATGAGCGGCTCGCGACTCGACCTGGTTTCCATGGATGTATCCTCCGTTAGCGTTCGTGGGCGAAGTTCTGAGTCTTCGCACGAAACCTACGGAAGCTCGCCTACTGTTTCCGAACGCGGGTGAAGCGGGTTTGGCGGGTTTGGCGGGTAATACCGTCCCTCAAGGGACGCGGTCAGGGCGGGGATACCGGGTAGATACT
>CBDCYW010000019.1:0-2839 GCA_965224245.1 Candidatus Eiseniibacteriota bacterium
CATGGGTGACCTCCGGGCAGAAGCGAGGCCGCTTCGTCGCGGAACGTGATCGCCACCTCGCCCGATGCGCCATCGTACTCGACACGCTCGACGAGGAGCGCCAGCGCGTCAGCCTTCTCACGCGCCGTCAGACGCTCCCAGAGCCCATCGAACTCCGAGAGGGCTTCCGACACTCCCGTGCGGTTGATCGTGCGGCTACGGACGGCGGTGAGCGTCTCCTGGGCCACACGGCGGCGGCGCTCGGTCGTCTTGATGCGTCGCGTGATCTCGGTGATCCGATCGTCGTCGGCGTCGCCACGAGCGCGGTTGAGTTCTCCACGCATCTGCTTGATCTCGGCGTCGAGCATGCGGACGTCGTTGGCCAGCTCCTTCGCGCGTGCCTTTGCCTGGGCCTTCGCTGAGGCGACGGTGGCGGCGATCAGCTTCGGGTCGCTGCCGATGCCGCGGATCTGGTCGATCACGAACGCCTCGATCTCGCTGGCGGCGACGGGGGCAGTTCCGCAAACGTGGGCGCCTTCCTTCTGGCGGCGGACACAGGTGTAGTAACCGTAGCGGCGACCACGTTTCACCGTCGCGGTCCGGGTCATGGCGGCGTCGCAGGACGAGCAGCGGAGGAGTCCGGCGAGGAGGGCGACGCGCTTGGTCTTGGGCACCGAGCCGGTCGTGACCCGGTTGCCGGCCAGACACGCCTCGGCCGCCTCGAAGGTCTCGACGTCCACGATGGCCTCGTGCTCGGCGTCGACGACGTCATCGCCGCAGCGGATGCGGCCGACGTACAACGGGTTCCGCAAGAGCAGCGAGAGCGTGGACTTCGTGAACGGGGTGCCGCCGCGCGCGATGCCGGCAGCGGACGTCCAGCGCTTCGTCGTCCAACCGCGCCGTTTGGCTTCAGCGACGGCTGCGGACAGCGACTTCGTCTCCAGGTAGGTCTCGAAGATCGCGCGCACCCGCTCGGCCTCGCCCTCGTTCACGACGAGCCGCCCGCCACCCTCCGCGATGGCGTAGCCCAACACCGGGACGCCGCCGGTCCACTGACCCCGACGACGCGCGGCCCTCATCTTGTCCCGAGTCCGCTCACAGATCATGGACCTTTCGAATTCGGCGAACGAGAACAAGAGGTTCATCGTCAGCTTGCCCATCGAACTCGTCGTGTCGAGCTGCTGGGTCACGCTGACGAGCCCGACGCCGTGGCGGTCGAGCGTCTCCATGATCCTCACGAAGTCGGCGAGGCTACGGCTGAGGCGATCGATGCGGTGCACGACGATGCGGTCGACCTCGCCGGCCTCGACGTCGCGGAGCAGACGCTGAAACGCGGGCCGACGCGTGTCGCCGCCGGAGAAGCCGCGGTCCTCGTAGACGTCGGGGAGCGCCGTCCAGCCCGCGTGGCGCTGGCTCGCGATGTAGGCGACGACGGCCTCCCGCTGCGCCTCGGTGGAGCTGAGGGCCTGGTCCGGGGCGTCGTCGACGGAGACGCGAGTGTAGACGGCACAGCGAACGACGACGGGGTCGTGGCGATTGCCGTTGCGGGATGTCGTCGACAGGACGGCCATCGTCAGTCTCTCGCTCCCTTGAGCTGCCAGAACACCTTGCCGTTCCAGTTCACGCCCGTCGCCGCCCTCGCCGCGCCGCTGAGCGACCGATACGTCTCGCCGTCGAACTCGAAGCCACCGTGCTCCAGGACACGGCACTCCAGGACGCGGCCCCGGTACTCGCGGCGCAGCACGGTGCCGACGGGCGGGAGGTTGAGATCACGTGATTGCAGACGCTTGCGGACGCGTGGCGATGTGTCAGCGCCAGCCTCGGCGTCAGATGGCGGTCGCGTGCGTAGGAAGGCGAAGTCGGCCAGCTCCCGGGCCCTGGCCATCACGGCCTCCGGGTGCCCCGAGAAGCCCTCGGCGTCGGCCTGGAGCCGCCAGGCGATCCGCTTCACCAAGTGCGCCTTCGAGTGCGTGCGCGTCTCCTCGCCCCACACCTCCCGGTAGCGCCGCTGGAGCTCGGCGACCGTCATGCCCCGGAGCGTTTCCAGCTCTCGATCCAGGTCCAGGCTCACGCGTCCTCCTCTCTCGGGGTGTCAACCGTGGGGACATGGACGCTCGCGGCGGGGGGGACATCAAGTCGTTCGTCGCCGGTGATGAGGCGGACGTAGGCGCGGGCGAATGGACCCGCAAGTTGCTGGATGGCTGGCGACGTCGTCACGGGCGGTCTCCACGGCAAACGTACGACGCCTGGTCGAACAGAGACGTGATCTCATCCCACATGGGCTGCAGCCAGCGCGTGCGCAGATGCTTGATGTCGGCGGCATCCGCGGCATCTGCGTAGAACGAGAGGTGCCACTTGCCGCGCGCTCGCGTCATGTTCGCCCCGATCGTTCTCGCGCCATGGAGGACGGCGTAGAGCGGGCCTTGCTCAGTCAGGTGGGCGATCGTCAGGGCTTGGCACCACAGATCGGTGTCCGCGAGGTCGGGGCGAGGGTCCAGCTCCAGGGCCACCTGATCGAACGGACCGAGCGCCTTCCGGATGGTGTGCAGGGTTCGGAAGAACTCCGGCGTGCCGGCGACGGCGAGCAGGATGGCGAGCTCGGACACGGAGTAGGCGTCGTCAGGCTGCCCGGGATCGCCGTCGGCGAAGACCACGATGTCCTGGTCCAGGAGACCGCTCCGGATCGTGATCGGGTGGCCAGGCCGTACGATCTCGGACAGGCGAGGCCCGGCCTGGTCGCCTCCTCGCTGAGGGGCTGGTTGCCCCTGCGGCTGGTGGCCCTCTCGGGACGCCGACGGCGTCCGTGCCTGACGCGGGGACTCGTGGCTGGGCGGCGTCACGGCAACTTCTCCAGGGCACG
>CBDCYW010000020.1:0-18572 GCA_965224245.1 Candidatus Eiseniibacteriota bacterium
TGGTATAGAGTCCTGCCGCCGCCATGTTGACGGAGCAGAAGCCGCCATGGGCGGCGTAGTTGGGGGTGCCGAACTGGCTGGCCCACCAGCCGGTGAGGGCTTGGCTCTGATCACGACCGGTGAAAAAGGCGAGCTTTCGCGGGTCGGTCTTGCGAATGTCACCCAGCCACCGGGTTGCGGTTTCGAGAGCTTCCTCCCAGGAAATCTCCTCGAATTTTCCTTCGCCCCGCTCTCCTGCCCGGCGCAGCGGCTTGGTCAGGCGCGCCGGCGAGTAGTGCTGCATGATCCCTGCGGATCCCTTGGCGCAGAGAACACCGCGATTGACCGGATGATTGGGGTTGCCCTCGATGTAGCGAACCCTGTCACCCACCAGGTGAACGTTGATTGCCGCAGCGGCAGGCACACATTGTAACAGGTCGTGTGGGCAATTCTTTCGGACACCGGGGGCGACTTTTCGACCGGCGTTTCGCCATGCAAAACGGCGTCCGTTCCCGGACGTTGTTTCCCCCGTTTTGGTTGTCATCCCTGCCGGTTCCTCCCGAGTCCAGATTGCGCCCCACTCATGCAGTCAAAGGAAGCGCTGGATCCTAGTTTGTCCCCATGTTAGCGTCATAGGGCCAGATGTTATCTTGCGGTGAGGCCAAAGCAAATCACCGATGCGGGACCTTCTCTTTCCGCTGCGTCACGACGGGACCACCGGGCTGCAAAAACAGCTGCGGGCCCATTTGATTCGCGCCATCGTAGACGGTCGTTTGTCTTCGCGCGAGCCTCTGCCCTCCTGCCGCAGGCTGGCGCAGATGCTCGGTGTATCCCGAAACACAGTGGTTCTAACATACCAAGCCCTGACCGATGAAGGCTTTCTCATCTCGAGAGAACGCGTCGGCTTTTTTGTCAACGAAGAGCAGGTGAAGGTATCCGCCAAGGTCGATTTGCCGCAAGCGCCGGCGCCTTCCAAGGAGGCCAAAAAGGAATGGGACTGGTTCGGCCGATTCAAGCTCCATCCGGCACAGCAAAGGTTGCTCAAGCTGGTCGAGAACTGGCGCGATTACCCCTATCCGTTCGTCTACGGGCAGGCGGATCCCGAGCTCTTTCCCGTTACCAACTGGCGTATCGCCTCAACGCCAGGCACTTTCGCTCAACGCCATTCATTCCTGGGCCCAGGACCGCTTCTATGAGGATGATCCGGAACTGGTTGAGGAAATCCGAACGTCCGTCCTGGCGCGGCGCGGCGTGCGCGCCGAACCGGAGGAAATTCTGATTACGCTGGGGGCCCAGAACGCCCTTTACCTGACCGCGCAGCTGCTGATCGACGCCAAGACCCGGGTTGGCATGGAGGATCCGGGCTATCCCGATGCCCGCAACATCTTTGCCCTTTCGGGCGCCGAAATCCTGCCCTTGCCCGTGGATTCGGCAGGCCTGGTCGTCAATCGCAAGCTCGCCGGCTGCGACCTAATCTACCTGACGCCAAGCCACCAGTCGCCGACGACAGTGACCATGCCCATGGCGCGCCGTGTCGAGCTTCTGGACATGGCCCAGCGCAACGGTTTCTGCCTGGTCGAGGACGACTACGAAGCCGAGACCAATTTCGTCGGCTCGCCAACTTCGGCCTTGAAATCCATGGACCGGGACCAACTGGTGATCTACATCGGATCCTTCTCCAAGTCCCTAGCGCCGGGATTGCGCATCGGCTACATGGTCGGGGCCAAGGAACTGATTGCGGAAGCCAGGCACTTGCGGCGCCTAATGTTTCGTCATCCGCCGGCTAACGTCCAGCGGACCGTCGCCATCTTCATTGCCAGCGGCTATTACGATTCGCTGGTCTATCGCCTGCAGCGCACCTATCGGGAGCGCTGGTCCGCCATGGGCGAAGCTCTGCGCAGGCACCTGCCGGAATACCTTCAGACACCGTCCTTCGGGGGCACCAGTTTCTGGATTCAGGGGCCGAAGGGACTTGACGCGGACCTCTTGGCCCGTGATCTCAAGCAAAGAGGGGTTCTGATTGAGCCGGGTTCACTCTTTTTCCACGGCAAGAAGATCCGCAAGAACAACTTTCGCCTGGGCTTTTCGGTACTGAAAAAGGAACGAATAGAACCGGGATTGCCTTGGTCGCGGAAGCCTTGAGGGCGGCTGACAGCCACCAGCGCTAAAGGTTAGGACGCATCACAGGCGCGCGGAAATCGATTCCGCCATGGTATCGGCCGAAGCGTCGTGGAAGAAGACCTCGGCCAGGTTGCCGTCAGGATCCATGAGATAGACGAAGCCGCTGTGATCCATGAGATAATCCTGGTCATCGACGGATGATCCTTCGACCTCCGCCTTGCCGTAAAAAACCTTGTAAGCTTTCGCGACCCGGTCGATTTCCTCGGCCGTTCCGGTCAGTCCCAGAATGGCCGGGTGGAAGTTGGAGAGATAATCCCGCAGGATTTCCGCGGTATCACGCTGTGGGTCGATGGTGATGAAGAGCGGCTGCAGGGTTTCGACCTTGTTGCCGAGGATCTCGAGGCTACCGGTGATCCGTGTGAGCGTCGTCGGACAGATATCCGGGCAAAAGCTGTAGCCGAAGAAAATCAGAAGGTATTTCCCGGCGAAGTCCTTTTCCGTGACCCTGCGCCCGTTGTGGTCCGTAAGCGTAAAGGGCCCGCCCACTTCCGCCCGTGTTGTGGCGCTTTCCGGAATAGCCGGTGCGCCCATGCGCTGGGCGTTTCGATAATAGCCGTAGCCCGCCGCAAGAATTGCCGCCAGTGCGAGACCAATTAGGGCAAGACGCAGACGCTTACCTGGAGACATGATGTGAGTGAGCTTTCCGTTCTTGACAAAGAAAAAGGAACGTGGTGCGGCGCGTTACACCTCCAGCATATGGCAGCAGATCTGCAGCGGTACAAGCCCGGAGCGTTGCCTTACTGCCGCCATGGACAAGGCCCAGGTCATAACCTATACAGGCGAACGGCTTAAGAGCCTCGATTCACCAGATAAATAGGGCCAGGACTTTGCGGCTTTCAAAATACTTCATGCCGACGCTGAAGGAGACACCGGCAGAGGCACAGATCGTTTCCCACCGTCTGATGCTACGGGCCGGGATGGTGCGGCAGGCCAGCGCGGGCATCTACTCCTGGCTGCCCCTGGGCTTTCGCGTGCTCAAGAAAATCGAGCAAATCGTGCGCGAGGAACAGGACCGAGCGGGTGCCCAGGAGGTTCTGATGCCGACCATCCAGTCGGCGGATCTTTGGATTCAGTCCGGGCGCTATGACGATTACGGAAAGGAAATGCTCCGGATTCGGGACCGGCACGACCGGGAAATACTCTACGGGCCGACCAACGAAGAATTGATCACCGATATCTTCCGGCAATCGGTCAAGAGCTACCGGCACCTGCCGCAGATGCTCTACCACATCCAGTGGAAATTCCGGGACGAGGTACGTCCGCGTTTTGGCGTTATGCGTGGCCGCGAGTTTCTGATGAAGGACAACTATTCCTTTGACCTGGATCAGGAAGGGGCCCGGCGTTCCTACAACAAGATGTTCGTTTCCTACCTGCGTACCTTTGCGCGCATGGGTCTGAAGGCGATCCCTCTCGAAGCGGAGACGGGGCCCATCGGCGGCAATCTCTCCCACGAGTTCATTGTCTTGGCGGATACCGGCGAAACCGAAGTCTTCTGCCACCAGGATCTGGTGGATTTCGACGTGCTCACCGAGGAGATCGATTACGAGAGCGATCTTTCGCCCATCGTCAAGCGTTGGACCAGCATCTATGCCCGCACCGATGACAAGCACGAGCCCGAACGCTTTGAAGCCGAAGTGCCCGAAGGCAAGCAGATCCAAAAGCGCGGCATCGAAGTGGGGCATATCTTCTATTTCGGCACCAAGTATTCCGAACCCCTGGGCGCGCTGGTGGTGGACCAGGAGGGTGAGAGCCGGGCAATTCACATGGGATCATACGGGATCGGCGTCTCCAGGCTGGTGGGTGGAGTCATCGAGGCGAGCCATGACGAGCGCGGCATCATCTGGCCGGAGCCGGTTGCGCCTTTCAAGATCGGCCTGATCAATCTTAAGGTCGCCGATGGCGCCTGCCAGGCGGCCTGTGACGATGCCTACGCCAAGCTGACGGCCGCCGGTGTGGAGGTGCTCTACGACGACCGGGATGAACGTCCGGGCACCAAATTCGCGGACATGGACCTGGTCGGCCTTCCCTGGCAACTGATTATCGGCCCGCGGGGCCTGGAGAAGGGCCTGGTCGAGGTGAAGCGACGTAAGGATGACGCCCGGGAGGAGTTGACCCTGGAGGCCGCCTTGAACAAGCTGCAGGCCTGAGCGCGGCCATGTTTTTCAGCGCCTTCGAGAGGATGGTGGCCTTCCGCTACCTGCGCGCCCGGCGCCAGGAAGGTTTCATTTCCGTCATCGCGGTCTTTTCGCTTCTGGGCATTATGCTCGGTGTGGCAACGCTTATCATCGTCATGGCGGTGATGAACGGATTTCGCCACGATCTTTTGGGACGAATTCTCGGCGTCAACGGACATCTGGCGGTGCTCGCGACCAATGGCGGCATGGCGAGCTACGAGGACATTGCTGCGCGCATTGCCAAATTGGAAGGCGTCGAAGCGGCAACTCCACAAATTCAGGGCCAGGTCATGGTCACCAACCGGCGCAATGCCTCCGGCGGGTTGGTGCGCGGCATGGCCGGCAAGGACATCAAGTCGCGCGCCCTTATTGCGGACAATCTGGAGACCGGGTCACTAGCAGACTTTCCGGACGGGCCCGACGGCGATCAGAACGTTGCAGTGATCGGTTACAAGCTGGCCGCGCAACTAGGCTTGCGCGTCGACGACGTGGTGACACTGGTAGCCCCGGAGGCCATGACCACCGCCATCGGTCTTCCGGTGCCGCGGATGAAGTCCTATCGGGTAATCGCGACCTTCAAGGTCGGCATGCACGAATACGACAGTTCCTTTATTTACATCCCACTAGGGGCTGCACAACTCTTCTTCAAGGTCAAAGACCGGGTTCACCAGGTCGAGGTCTTTCTGGAGAATGCAGATCTGACCCGCCAGGCAGTCGGGGACATTTCGGCGGAACTGGGGCCGGGTTTCCGCCTGGTCGATTGGCAACAGCGCAATGCCAGCTTTTTCGGTGCCGTCCAGGTGGAACGCAACGTTATGTTCCTGATCCTGTCGCTTATCATTCTGGTGGCGGCCTTCAACGTGCTTTCCGGCCAGTACATGCTGGTCAAGGACAAGGGCAGGGACATTGCCATCCTGCGGACCATGGGGGCGGGCCGCGGCTCTATCATGCGGGTCTTTTTCCTGACCGGCGCCAGCATCGGTGTCGTGGGTACGATTCTCGGACTGGTTCTGGGCCTGGTCTTCACTGACAACATCGAATACGTGCGCCAGGGCCTGCAAAAGCTCACCGGCAGCGAGCTTTTTCCGGCTGAGATCTATTTTCTCTCCACCCTACCGGCACGGGTCGATCCTGTAGAAGTGGTGCAGGTCGTGGCCATGGCCCTGGTGCTTTCCTTCCTGGCGCCCCTGTTCCCCGCCTGGCGGGCAGCCCGCCTCGACAGTCTCTTCGCCCATGCCCATCGCCACACGCTCCGGCGTACCGAACAGGTTGGCCAGGACCGGGTAATCGTAACCTTTGGGATTTTCGAACAGCAGCGCTGGACCACCGGCTCGCAGGGTGCGGTCGGCAATTTCGGTCATCTCGAGATTGGGATCAATCTCTTGCTTGATACGTTTTAACTCACCACGTGCTTCCAGCATCTGGATAAAATCACGCAGGTCTTTGTACTTAGGTGTAGACATGCAAACAACCAATCTATCAGCAATAAAAAAGGGCAAGCGAATGCTTACCCCTTTTCTACGAAAACGGTGTTATTTCCGTTTCATCGACAGGAAGAATTCGTCGTTGGTTTTGAAGTCTTTCAGCTTGTCGAGTACGAACTCGATCGCTGCGGAGTCTTCCATCGGGTCCAGCAGTTTACGCAGAATCCACATACGCTGCAGCTCATCTTCCGTGGTCAGCAGGTCTTCGCGACGGGTACCGGAACGGCGGATGTTGATCGCCGGGTATACACGCTTCTCTGCCACTTTGCGGTCCAGGTGAACTTCGGAGTTACCGGTACCTTTAAATTCCTCGAAGATAACCTCATCCATCTTGGAACCGGTATCAACCAGCGCCGTTGCGATGATGGTCAGGCTGCCGCCCTCTTCGATGTTACGCGCCGCACCGAAGAAACGCTTCGGACGCTCCAGTGCGTGTGCATCCACACCACCGGTCAGTACTTTACCGGAAGACGGGATCACGGTGTTGTACGCACGCGCCAGACGGGTGATGGAATCCAGCAGGATTACGACATCTTTCTTGTGCTCGGTCAGACGCTTGGCTTTTTCCAGCACCATCTCGGCTACCTGTACGTGTCGGGAAGGCGGCTCGTCGAAGGTGGACGCCACCACTTCACCACGTACGGTACGCTGCATCTCGGTCACCTCCTCCGGGCGCTCGTCGATCAGCAGTACGATCAGGTGGGTTTCCGGGTTGTTGCGGGTGATGCTGTTGGCGATGTTCTGCAGCATCAGGGTCTTACCGGCTTTAGGTGGGGATACCACCAGTGCACGCTGTCCCTTACCCATCGGACACACCAGGTCGATCACACGTGCGGTCAGGTCTTCGGTACTACCGTTACCCATTTCAAGACGCAGTCGGTCCTGCGCAAACAGCGGCGTCAGGTTTTCGAACAGGATCTTGTTCTTGGCGTTTTCCGGCTTGTCGTAGTTAATCTCGTTAACTTTCAGCAGGGCAAAGTAACGCTCGCCCTCTTTTGGCGGACGAATCTTACCGGCAATGGTATCGCCAGTACGCAGGTTAAAGCGGCGGATCTGACTTGGAGATACATAGATGTCGTCAGGGCCGGCCAGGTAGGAGGAGTCTGCGGAACGCAAAAAGCCGAATCCGTCCTGCAGGATTTCCAGTACACCATCGCCGTAGATGTCTTCACCACCTTTGGCGTGACGTTTCAGGATCGCAAAGATAACGTCCTGTTTGCGTGAGCGGGCAAGATTGTCCATGCCCATGCCTTTAGCGATGTCCAGCAGTTCGGGAACGCTTTTCGTTTTCAGTTCAGTAAGATTCATAAGCTATGAGAGCGCGGCAAAAGCCTGCGTCGAAATGAATGGATAAGTTTTGGGAAGAAAATTGGAATTCTTTGACAGGAGCACCGCTAATAGAGAAACGGGCTGTCGATAGAGGTCACTATAAAAGGTTGTTTCTACGCTGTCTATAGCATAGAGATGAAAATGTGGTGTACAAGCCTTAATCAGGCCCGTGGGCGCTTAAACCGTTGAGGCGGCCGTACGGCCACCACATTTTCGTACCCGGAATTACAGGTTTGCTTCGATGAAAGCAGCCAGCTGGGACTTGGACAGTGCGCCAACTTTAGTCGCTTCAACGTTGCCACCTTTGAACAGCATCAGGGTAGGGATACCGCGGATACCGAATTTAGGTGGAGTTTCGTTGTTCTCATCGATGTTCAGCTTGCAAACTTTCAGCTTGCCTTCGTATTCCTTGGCGATCTCTTCGAGCACAGGCGCAATCATTTTGCATGGACCGCACCACTCTGCCCAGTAATCTACCAGTACAGCGCCCTCTGCTTTCAGGACGTCCTCTTCAAAAGAGGCATCGGTAACGTTTACGATGTTCTCGCTCATGGGATACTTTCTCCAATGTACCTGGTGCATAAATTGTAAGACGCCCGATGATAACACCGTCGGTAGCCATTTGGTAACCAACTTACACCATCGTTGCATCCAATTAACGACAGCCGGAGAGCCCGAAACCAGACCAATTTCTTATATCGGTATAACCCGATCCGGTCTGGGATCTATGTTCTGTAATGACTCTTCTGGTAACCTTAAGAGTAACGTGTATATACAGTTGCACCACAACGTGTAGCTTTTTGTGTAGCTCTTTTGATCTTGAGGCTTTTTATCGTATGCCCCAGCAGGAGATAGCCGGCGACAACAACCAGGACTCCACCCTCCTGGCTGCAATCGACCTTGGCTCCAATAGTTTCCATATGATGGTCGCCCGCCTGGCTCACGGCGAATTGAAACCGATTGATGTCTTGTCCGAAAAAGTGCAGCTGGCAGCAGGCTTGGACAAGAACAAGAAGCTGACCGAAGCCGCGCAGGAGCGCGGCCTGGAATGCCTGAGCCGATTTGCGCAACGTATTGTCTCCCTGCCACGCAGTGCGGTGCGCATTGTGGGGACCAATGCCCTACGCGAAGCCAAGAACTCTGCGGAGTTTATGGAACAGGCCGAAAAAATCCTGGGGACCGATCTGGAAGTGATCGCCGGGCGCGAAGAAGCCCGCCTGATCTACCTGGGTGTATCCCACACACTGGCAGATGATCTGGGTAAACGCCTGGTGATCGACATCGGTGGCGGCAGTACCGAATTTGTCATCGGCGAGCGCTTCGAACCACAGGAACTGGAAAGCCTGCACATGGGTTGTGTCAGCTACACCAAACGTTTCTTCCCGGATGGTGTAATAACCGCCCAACGTTTCCAGCAGGCGAAAACTGCAGCCATGCAGGAACTGCTGTCAATCCGGGCACGCTATCGCGAACTGGGCTGGAGCAGTTGTGTGGGCTCCTCCGGCACCATTAAGGCGATCCGTAACGCGCTGGTCAGCAGTGGCCTGAGTGACGATGCGATTACCGCCCAGGGGCTGTATCACCTGCAGCAGAAGCTGCTGACATTTGAGACCGTGGACGATATCGATCTGGAAAGCATCAAACCGGAGCGCCGCATGGTGCTGCCTGCAGGTATCGCGATCCTGTCCGGTATCTTCGAGTCGCTGAATATCGACAAGCTGCACTACTCCACCGGCGCCCTGCGTGAAGGTCTGCTGTACGACACTATAGGCCGCTTAGCTCACGAAGATGTGCGAGAACGCACTATCAACGCATTGGCTGAGCGTTACCACGTGGATACCGAACTGACCCAACGGATCGAAAATACGGCATTACTGGGCTGGGCGCAGGTCAAGGATGACTGGGGCCTGGAGCGCCCGGTCTTCCACGATATGCTGAGCTGGGCGTCACGCACCCACACCATCGGGTTGACGATTTCCCACAGCCAGTTCCACAAGCACAGCGCTTATCTATTGCACAACTCCGACCTGCCGGGCTTTACCAACCGCGATCAGCAGCTGGTTGCGACCCTGGCGCGCGGCCACCGCCGCAAGTTCCCGAAAGATGAGTTCAAGAAGCTGCAGAAGCACCTGCAGGAACCATATAAGCGTTTGTGTATTCTGCTGCGAATCGCCGTACTGCTGAACCGCAGTGAGAGCAACCTGCGTCTGCCGGCGATTATCTTCCGCGCCGACGGAAAGCAGCTGCACCTGCGCTTCCCGGAGGGTTGGCTGCAGCATAACCCACTAACCGCAGCCGACCTGCAGCAGGAAGCCGACTACCTGAAGGTGATCGACTACAGCCTTGAGGTCGAATAGTCTCAATAACCTTCCTGTAGGGCAGCCTTCAGGCTGCCGGTAGCCTGAAGGCTACCCTACAAATCAAACACTCATCATGCAATCTATACGCGATGAACAAAAAAAACGCCCTCAAATGAGGGCGTTTTTTATTGCGGGTCTAAAACTGTGTTTACAGCTGAGGACCTGCACTGATGATCTCTTCAGATACACCGGAGAACTTCTCAAAGTTGCTGGTGAACTGACCGATCAGGTCTTTAGCAGTTGCGTCGTACGCACCTTTGTCAGCCCAAGTCTCACGTGGGTTCAGCAGTGCTGCTTCAACACCCGGTACGGACGTTGGTACAGTCAGGTTGATACCTTCCAGGTGCTGGGTTTCAACATCTTTCAGCGCACCGCTCTGGATTGCTGCGATGATGCCACGGGTAGTTGGGATGCTGAAGCGTTCGCCAGTACCGAAAGAACCACCGGTCCAGCCAGTGTTTACCAGGTAAACCTGAGAACCGAACTCTTCGATACGCTTCATCAGCAGCTCAGCGTATACCGCCGCTGGGCGTGGGAAGAATGGCGCACCGAAGCAGGTGGAGAAGGTAGACTTGATACCACCACCGGAACCCATTTCGGTAGAACCTACCAGCGCGGTGTAACCGGACAGGAAGTGGTAAGCCGCAGCTTCTTTGGACAGGATGGATACTGGCGGCAGTACGCCGGTCAGGTCACAGGTCAGGAATACGATCGCCTGTGGCTCGCCACCCATGTTGGTTTCAGTACGCTTTTCAACGTGCTGCAGCGGGTATGCGCAACGGCCGTTCTCAGTCAGGGAAGTGTCGTTGTAGTCTGCAGTGCGTGCATCGTCCAGCTTAACGTTCTCAACGATTGCACCGAAACGGATCGCGTCCCAGATGATTGGCTCGTTTTTCTTCGACAGGTTGATGGTCTTCGCGTAGCAACCACCTTCCAGGTTGAAGACAACACCTTTGCCCCAACCGTGCTCGTCGTCACCGACCAGGTAACGCTCTGGATCTGCGGACAGAGTCGTTTTACCGGTACCGGACAGACCGAAGAACAGGGTAGTGCTCTCGTCTTCGCCCACGTTTGCGGAGCAGTGCATTGGCAGCACGTCTTTCTCTGGCAGCAGGAAGTTCTGCACAGAGAACATAGCTTTCTTCATCTCACCCGCATAACGCATACCTGCCAGCAGGACTTTGCGCTTAGCGAAGTTGATGATCACACAGCCATCGCTGTTGGTGCCGTCACGCTCAGGTACACATTCGAAACCTGCAACGTTCAGGATCTGCCATTCTTCCTTGCTCTTCGGGTTGAATTCCTCAGGGCGGATGAACAGGTTCTGACCAAACAGGTTCTGCCATGCAGTCTGTGTAGTCATCTTAACCGGCAGATAGTGGTTAGGATCGGAGCCTACGTGAACATTGGCGACATAAGATTCCTTGTCTGCCAGGTATTCCTCAACACGCACCCACAGCGCGTCAAATTTGTCGGAATCGAATGGGCGGTTTACGTTGCCCCAATCGATTGCGTCAGCGGTGCTTGGCTCTTCTACGATGAAACGGTCCATCGGAGAACGGCCGGTGCGTTTACCGGTTTCCACAACAAGGGCACCGGTATCAGCCAGGCGGCCTTCGCCAGCCTGAATAGCTTTTTCTACGAGCTGAGCCGGGCTCAGGTTAATGTTTACGGTATTCACAGATTCTTTGGTCATTACTGGGTTCCCTTGGCGTAGGCGCCAATAACGTTACCTGATAAGCAATTAGACGTTCTGCACCTAGGTATTAGGGGCAGTTTATTGTCATAGTTATATAAAAAGGAGGCGTATTATTGCACAAAAAGTGGCATCAACGCCATTTCAAAAACGGTTCTCATTCAGGGATCAGCTAATTGTTTGACCCCTGAAGATTTTTTCCATTCAGTGCACGGAATCAGAGCCCGGAGCACCGGATGAATCGGAGAACAGATAGTCCAGATCGGCCTGGTCGAAGTGGTACTGCTCGCTGCAGAACTGACAGGCGACATCGATGTTACCCTGCTCATCCAGAATGCCCTGCAACTCTTCCTTGGTCATAAATTTCAGGGTGTTCAGGCTGCGCTCGCGAGAGCAGTCGCAACGGAACTGAATTGTGTCCGCTTCGAACAGGCGGCAGTTCTCTTCGTGGAACAGACGGTAGAGCAGGGTTTGGTTATCCAGCTCCAGCAGTTCCTCATCCTTCAGGGTGGACGCCAGGTGGCTGATACGGCCCCAGTCTTCCTCGGCAGTGCCTTCTGCCGGCAGCACCTGCAGCAGGAACCCGGCTGCACGTTCATCATCGGCGCAGAAGTGCATCTGGGTTGGCAGCTGTTCGGACTGGCCAAAGTAGGCTTCCAGACACTGGCCCAGGGTATCGCCTTCCAGTGGCACAACGCCCTGGTAGCGCTGGCCCTTCAATGGATCGATGGTGATCGCCATGCGGCCTTTTTCCAGCAGATCGATGAAACGTGCTTCTTCCGGCAGTTCACCTTCAAAGCGGGCGATCGCACGCAGCTCCTGATTGTGGTTACACTCCGCCATCAGCAGGGTCACGTCACCTTCACCCTGCGCCTGCAGGATCAGACGTCCCTCAAACTTCAGGTTGGCCGCCAGTACACTGGCTGCCGCCATCATCTCGCCCAGTACGCGGCGGATCACTTTGGGATAGTTGTGCTTTTCGAGGGCTTGCTGGTAGCTCGTTTCGAGGCCCACCAAGACACCACGGATATCCAGTTCATCGAACAGGACACGTTGAATCTGATCGGAATTGCTCATGTGAGGGTAGTAATTAGACGAGGTTGTTAATCTGCCCGCCATCTTACCATAAACGGTTGTGAACGGGCGCTATCTTCTGCGGGGTTGTCTAGTCGACCACCTGATCTTTAAATCCACGGATCAGACGGCGGTCTTTCTTGTTTGGACGGTTACGCGGGTTGAGGCTGGAGCCCATCGCCTTACGCTGCGCGGCATGTTCCTCACGCTTAGCGATACTCTCCTCGGTTTCGCGGTACAGCTTTTGCGCTTCCGGCGCACCTCGGCGGGTATCGGACAGCGCCATTACAATGACCACCTTCTCATCAAACCCCTGGCGGATCTGAATGGTGGCCCCTATCTCAACATGTCGGCTGCACTTGGTGCGTTGACCGTTGTAGTGCACCTTACCCCCGTCGATCATCTGCTTGGCGATGGCACGGGTCTTATAAAAGCGGGCGGCCCACAACCATTTGTCGAGGCGGACCTTGTCACCCTGTTGTTCACTCATGAATCGGACTTCTTCGGCATAATTTCATCAAAATGGTCGATGGCATTGAACTCATCGATCTCGCGGCGCGGCGCCTGGCTGTCGGGCTGGTAGATCGACAGCAGGTAACGGATACCGTACTGCTGCGCCGAACGCAGCACCGGCAGGCTGTCATCCACCAGCAGGGTGCGCTGCGGATTAAACGGCTCCACCTCGTGCAGCTTATCCCAGAAACGCACATCCTCTTTCGGCAACTGGAAATCGTGGGAACAGATCACCTCATCCACCAGCGTGTGGATCTCGGTGCGTTCCTTCTTAAGGTTAAGACTGCCGTAGTGGGCATTGGTTACAATCACGGTGCGGATATTTTCCTGGCGCAGACGTGCAAGGAAGTCCTGCACATGCGGCCGGAAGGCAATTCTGTCGGCCACTTCCTTCTTCAGCTCAGGTACGTCCATACCCAGCTCGCGGCTCCAGAAATCCAGGCAGTACCAATTTAGTGTGCCCTGCTCCTGTATGATACGCTGATGCAACCACGCCCGCGCCGCGCCGGGTTCCATCGCATGCACCTGCGCATAGTGCTGGGGCAGAAACTCCAGCCAGAAGTGTGAGTCAAAGTGCAGATCGAGCAACGTGCCGTCCATATCCAACAGGACAGTATCGATTTGGGACCAGTCAATCATGGAAGTTATGCGCCGGGAGATAAGCCAAATGAGAGTGATTACAGTATGCCCGCTAAACCGGAAATTTTGAAGGTCACCCAAACCGCCAGCAGCCGCCTGTTTCAGGTCGAGGAGCTGAGCCTGCGCTTTTCCAATGGCGCCGAACGGATCTATGAACGCCTGGCCACCCGCGGCCACGGTGCGGTGATGATCGTGCCGATTACCGCCGACGGCAACGTGTTGCTGATCCGCGAATACGCCGCCGGTCTGGAAGACTACACCCTCACCCTGCCCAAGGGCCTGATCGACCCGGGTGAGACCGCCCACCAGGCCGCCGACCGTGAGCTGAAAGAGGAAGCGGGTTTCGGTGCCGAGCGCCTGAACAGCCTCAAAGTGATGTCATCCGCCCCCAACTATATGGGACACACCATCAACGTGATCATCGCCCGTGACCTCTATCCATGCCGCCTGGAAGGTGACGAACCGGAAGAGCTGGAAGTGGTGAGCTGGCCGCTGGACGATCTGGAGAACCTGGTGCTGCAGGAGGAGTTCAGTGAAGGCCGTGCCATCGCCGCCCTTTATATGACCCGCACCTTCCTGGCCAACGAGAGTAACCGCTGATGGATATAGATCTGTTTATCCCCGACCTACGCCGCATCTGCCAAGAGGCGGGCGAAGCGATCATGGAGGTCTACCAGCGCGACGACTTTGATGTACAGGCCAAAGGCGACGACTCGCCGGTCACCGCCGCCGACCTGGCGGCCCACCGGGTGATTGAGAAGGGCCTGAACCAGCTCAACCCCACCATCCCACAGCTGAGCGAGGAAGCCGACGATATCAGCTTTGCCACCCGCAGCCACTGGGAGCTGTTCTGGTGTATCGATCCACTCGACGGCACCAAGGAGTTCATCCGCCGTAACGACGAGTTCACCGTCAACATCGCCCTGATTCAGGACGGCACGCCGATTCTCGGCATTATCCATCTGCCACCAACCCGCGAAACTTACTGGGGCGGTTCCCGCATCGGTGCCTGGAAACAGGAAGCGGACGGCAGCGTACACTCGATTCAGAGTCGCCCTTTGGGCAATACCCTGGTGGTCACCGCCAGCCGACGCCACGGTCAGGAGCAGAACGACAAGCTGCTGGACAAGCTGGCCGGGGATTTTGATCAGGTCGAGAACCTTGCCAGTGGCAGCTCACTGAAGATGTGTCTGATCGCTGAAGGCAAGGCCGACCTATACCCGCGTCTGTTCCCGACTTCGGAGTGGGATACGGCAGCGGCTCAGGCCATTGTGGAAGCAGCAGGCGGGAAACTGGTGAATGCGGACACATTGGAACCGCTGAGATATAACCAGCGGGAAGACCTGACCAACCCGTTCTTTTACGTGGTGGGTGACCCGAACTTCCCGCTGCACGCGCTGAACAGCGCAATCTGAAGGCTAAAGGAAAAGGTTAAGGATTCAAACAGGCCTGTGAACCTGCTGCCACCACCTCTTTTACTTTCTCACCAAACGCACCATCCAAACGCTGCGCCATAATGGCGCGGACTTCATTATCGCTGAAGTGCTTGTGTACATATTTACCCAGGCACTCACAACGCTCCTGTGTCACATTTTCACCGGTCATACACGCCTCAACAAAAGGTCCGTACGTCTTGGACGACCACAGCTGAGTTTTGACCAGGTAGATTGCCAGTGATACCGCTCCGATCCAGAGAAAAATCTTACCCATTTTTTTGTAAACACTTTGTTCTGATTATTGTTATGAAGCCCCATTCTAGGCCTTCACCACAGGTCTTACAGCTGACTTTAGTCGCAACCAGCGTATTTCCATTCAAAAAAACCTTACGTTTTGTCCCATGAAAACCCCGAAAGGCGGTGCTATTCTCAAAGCACTTACGCAGCTCTACTGCGCTGAGGTCACAGGAAAGATCGCAGTATGGTTGTAACTACTATGGAGGTAAATACTCATGAGCTTTGAATTGCCAGCACTGCCTTACGCGCGTGATGCGCTGGAACCGCACATCTCTGCTGAAACCCTGGATTACCACCACGGTAAACACCACAACACTTATGTGGTGAAACTGAACGGTCTGGTCCCAGGCTCCGAATTTGAAGGTAAAACGCTGGAAGAGATCATCATGTCTGCCCCTGCAGGCGGCGTGTTCAACAACGCAGCTCAGATCTGGAACCACACTTTCTACTGGCACTCCCTGTCACCGAACGGTGGCGGTGCACCAAGCGGCGCAATTGCGGATGCGATCAACGCGAAATGGGGATCATTCGAAGCGTTCAAGGAAGAGTGGAACGATAAAGCGGTTAACAACTTCGGCTCCAGCTGGACCTGGTTGGTGAAAAACCCTGACGGCTCCCTGGAGATCGTAAACACCAGCAACGCCGGTACTCCAATGACCGCGGGCCAGACCGCACTGCTGACCGTCGATCTGTGGGAACACGCCTATTACATCGACTACCGCAACGTACGCCCGGACTACCTGGCAGCGTTCTGGAACCTGGTAAACTGGGACTTCGTTAACGAAAACCTGGCAGGCTGATTCACACGGAATCAACCGACATCTTGATCAGGGCACCCCACGGGGTGCCTTGTGCTTTCCCCGGATGGAACCGGCGGAGGGCGGGCTCGTCAAATTCCAGCGAATAGAGTAATATTTGACCAACTCATCAAGATCGATCGCCCACTAACCCAAAGACAGGATGTCTGACAGTGAAAACCACACTGAACAAATGGACTTTGCCCACTCTGTGGCTCATCCTGGCCAGCTGCCTCCAGCTGGTTCTGATCAATCTCGACTACACCCGTATCCAGCAGCAGGTCAGCGAAGAGGCCAGCTACCTCTACGACAACATCTACGACCGTACCCGCCTGAACGAACTGCTGCTGCAGAGTTTTACCACCCTGGTGGATGCCCAACCGGACGACCATCAGGCCCTGCGCCGTTTTGCCACGAGCATGCGCGCCCGCAATCCACACATCGCTCGCCTGCAGCTGCAGGAGCGGGTATCCGTCAGCCAGCAACGTCGTTTTGAAAAGGGCATGCATGCGCGCGGATACACCTACTTCAGTATCCGCCTGAAAAACGACCGTCCCGAGCTGATCGGCAGCAACGGCGAACGGGTGTTCTTCCCGTTTACCTTTATCGAGCCGTTCAACTCAGAAACCCGCCGTTTTCTGGGGCTGGATATGAGCACCGACGCCCAGTTCGCCTCCTCCTTCCTCGACAGCGTGTATTACCGCCGCCCGGTGGCGACGACACCGTTCACCCTGGATGATGGCCGCGCGGCGTATACCCTCTATCAGGCGGTTGTACCTCACAGTAGCAACGACTCACTGGATAACCTCCAGGTCGCCTCGCTGGTTATTACCTACGAGGGTCTACTGCCTACCGCACCCGCCAAGGACAGCTACACCAAGGTGGCGCTGCTGGATGCCCACGGTGACCTGCTGGTCCAGAGCGGCCAGCTAGCCTCAAACAGCTGGCTGCCGACCCTGTCGGTGACCCAGAAGCTCAACCGTTTTGGTCAGCCCCTGCAGGTGCAGCTCTCCCGCAGTATGGTCTGGAGTGACATCAACTGGATGCTGATGCTGGGGGCGATGCTATTCTCCCTGGCATTACTGAAACTGGCCCAGGCCTACCACGAGCAGAAATCCGCCAGTCAGCGTCAGCGCGAAGAAGTACTGCAGCAGCTGGAAAGTGAACGTAACCAGTTGGAAGACCGCGTATCCCAGCGCACCCGCGAATTGAACGCACAGCTGTGGGAAAATCAGCGCCTGGCCCATAAGGTGATGGAGGTGCAGGAAACCGAGCGCCGCCACCTGGCACGGGAACTGCACGACGAGTTGGGCCAGTCCCTCACCGCCATCCGTACCGATGCCAGCATGCTCAAGCGCTTGCACCCCAACGAGACCAGTGCCGTGCACCAGAGCGCCGATTCCATCGATGCCATCGCGCGCCATATCTACGCGGTCACCTACGACCTGATGCGCTACCTGCGCCCCACCGCGCTGGATGACCTGGGTCTGGTGGACGCCCTGCACGAATGTATCTCCAACCTGCGTTTGCATGAGCAAGGCCTGCATCTGGAGACGCGCTTCAGCGGCCCGCTCAACGAGATGACCGAAACCTACAACATCACCCTCTACCGCCTGGTACAGGAGTCCCTCACCAACATCGTGCGCCACGCCTCGGCCAGCCATATCACCCTGGAATTGCACCGCCGGCAGCAGGAAGATGAGGATTATCTGGAACTTTCCATCCGCGATAACGGTCATGGTTTTAGCCAGCATGGAGAAAGTAAAGGTGGCTTTGGCCTGATCGGCATGCGCGAACGTGTGAACGCACTCGGCGGCCAGTTCCAGATTCAGAGCGCCCCCGGCTCAGGCACCTGGGTGGATGTGACCATCCCGCTGCCGGTTACGGCTGAGGCAGCAACGGTACTAACGCCGGCCACACCGTATCCAGCAGAAAAGGCTGTCCAGCTGCATTAGGGTGCAGGCCGTCGCTCTGCATCAGTGACGGCTCCAGCGCCACCTTCTCCATAAAGAACGGTACCAGGGCGGTATCATGGGTTTCAGCAACCCCACTGAACACCTCCGCAAAGCGGCGGGTGTAGGCGGGACCGTAATTCGGCGGCAGCTGCATACCCAGCACCAGCACCCGGGCACCTTGCTGTTTCGAGAGCTGGGTCAGACGATCCAGATTGCTCCGAATCACCGGCGGAAACGTACCACGTAAACCGTCGTTGGCCCCCAACTCCAGCAATACGATGTCCGGTTGGTGCTGTTCCAGCAACCGAGGCAGGCGGCTCAAGCCACCCTGGGTGGTTTCACCGCTGATACTGGCGTTAACCACGGACACAGCGTACCCCTGCTGCTGCAGGCGCTTATCCAGCAACGCCACCCAACCGTTTTCGGGGGCGATACCGTAGGCAGCGGAAAGGCTGTCCCCCAGTACCAGCAGCGTGGTCGCCTGGCTGAGCGGGGCAAAAATGAAGAGCCATGTAAGGACGAGAATACGTAACATGAATGGGCCTGTTTCAGAGATCATATTATCTGCTCAAGATGTCGCAAAACGATTCGACACGCAAGCCGGGATGCTGGAGCTGTTCAGCAACATCAGTCTGCAGATTCAAAGAGGCGAGACCGT
>CBDCYW010000021.1:0-14456 GCA_965224245.1 Candidatus Eiseniibacteriota bacterium
CGAGTGCTCGTCGCCAATCAGCCCGTGTGGACCATCTCCCTCAACATCGCCCCCTGCCGCTCCAACCGCTCCGCGATTTCGACGAGCCTCGGCGCCCCACCGAAGACGAGGTTGCCCGGCGCGAACGGCATCATCTCCTCCTCGCCTGACCACGGCTCGACGTATCGCACGTATACCAGGTCGCAGCCGCCGAAGCCGGTCCCGTGCTCGACGCGCTCGACGGTGCCGACGATGTGGCTGGCGTCTTCACGATGGGGGTTGTAGCGGATCATGACCTTGTCGCCGGGGTTCACGTCGTGGCTCCCGTCGCGCGGGACGGCGGTGTCGTCTTCCGGCGCGGAGGCGGGATCGTCGCCGAGCGACGCGGTCAGCGCCTCTCGCTCCGCAGCATCGAGGTGTTCCATCGGTGCCAGCCGGTTCCCCGACCAGGCGTAGACGGTCCGCTCCCCAGCGTCGACCCTGTCGACCCAGTTGACCGCGTTGCTGAAGCCGAACACCGAGAACGGCCGAGGCGTCGTGCCACCTCGTCGCTCGCGACACGCGGCTAGAACGGCGCGCCCGACCTCCATGGCCAGGCGGTCCTCGGACTCGTTGTCGGAGTGTCTCACGGCGTCTTCGTAGATCCAGAGCACGTGCGCGTATCCCATGCTCGCCTCCTACTTGAGCGAGGCGCGTAGACGGTTTGCCAATGAGCCCGCCTTGTTCCCGACGACCTCACGCGGCCCGAGGTGCCGATCGGTGTAATCCAGCGCCGCCTTGTTGATCGAGACCTTGATCAAGTCGGGGTTCAGCACCTCCTCGGTGTCCGGCCTTCCCTTGATCGCGACCTTCACGCTCTTGCCCGACTTCTCGACGAGGAACGTCACGCGCTCGGCGACGTTCGTGGCGCGGCCGCCGCTGAACTCGCAGGGAACGCCGGCCTTCTTGCAGGCGTCGCGATAGGGGGCCAGCGCGGCCCGGTAGCCGTCCTTGGCGGTGGCGATGATGGTCCGCGCCTGCGCTTCCAGTGCTTCGGCCTCGGTCTTGGCCCGGGCGACCGCCGACTCGGCCTTAGTGACGGCGCCCCGGAGACCGTCGAGGTCGGGGGTGTCGCCGCCGGTCGCGGCGCGTGTGCGCGTCTTCGGGGTCGGCCGGGCCCCAGGGGCCTTCTTCGCCCCGGTCTTCGCCGTGCGCCCCGACTTCGCGCCGGTGCCGCCCTTGGTCGCCTTCGCCGCCGTCGTCTTCCCCGGGGCCTTCTTCGTCGTCGCCATCTCGTCCTCCTGGCTGTGTTGCAGGCGCGGCGGAATGCGCGCCACTGCGACACATGAACGCTCGACCAGGGCGAGGTCATCAAGTCGTTTCAGGGCAATAAGTTAGCTTGATTTGACGCCCATGGGAGCGAACCATGTGGGGAGCGAGGAGGTCTGAAAAGCTCCCTGCATCGCGGGCGCCAAACCGGACGCTGGGTGCGGCGTGAGGCACTGCTCGCCACGGCGAGCGGGCTGGGCGACAGAAGCGGCGACATCCGGATACCACGACGCCCCCGACGACGCGCTCTGTCGCGCCGAGGGGGCGGGGTATCTGTTCCCCACGCCGATGAGGTGATGCGGAAGCGAAGGTGCAGAGCGCTGGTGATTGGGGAACGCAGGGACAGTACCACACTCATCGTTAGCGCCACGCAAAAGGAGGATGAGCGTGCCGTATCGCGCCCCCGAGACCATGACCACCGCCGAGCAGCGGCGGCTCCTCGACGTCAGCGCCGAGAGCCCGAGGCCCCGCGATCACGTGATGATCTCGCTCGCGCTGGGCACCGGGCTTCGGCTCGGCGAGCTCCTCAGCCTCGACGTCGGCGACGTCAGCCCCGATGGCGTCCACGTGCGCACACGCGTGAAGCTGCGAGTCGAGACGACCAAGGGCGCGCGCAAGGGCGAGGTGTTTCTGCCGGATCGGGTCGTCGAGAAGGTGACGCGGTTCCTGGGTTGGAAGGCGATGATGCGGGAGTCGCTCGATGGCGACGCGCCGCTGTTCATCTCGTCGTGGGGGAGGCGGCTGTCGCCGAGGCGGACGCAGATGATGTTCAGGGAATGGCAGGCACGCGCCGGCCTTGACAGGTATTACTGCTTCCATGCACTTCGACACACGGCAGTGACGTCCGTATACCGGATGAGCCGCGACCTGTTTCTCGCCCAGCGATTCGCGAGGCATGCGTCGCCGCTCACGACGGTGATCTACACTCATCCGAGCGATGAGGAGATGGCGGAGAGGGTGCGAGACCTGCGGTGCTGAGTCGAGCCACGCCCGGCAGTCGGGACGCCACGCGAAGGGCTTCCACCGTTCTCGGTAGCCCTTCCGACCTGGAAAGGACCGCTATGACCTAGAATCCTCGCTCCTGGTAGACTCTTCCATCGGAGGCCCTTTGAATGCATTCCGAACTTGATCCGAAGTTCGCAGCCTACGAGCCAGGCATCCCGCGAAGGCAGGTCCCCGATGTCGCCATTCGTGATGCCACGCCCGCTGACGCCGAGGGCATAGCCCAGGTTCACGTGGAGCGCCATGGCACCGACCTCGACGACGTCGTTCCCAGGGTTCTCCATGACCTCCAGCTAGTTGCAAACGGCGAACGCCAGGCATATCGGTGCGTCGCCGTGCACGACGGTGCCATCGCCGGCTTTGCCAATTGCGACTTCGTGGATTCGCCCACGCCACGACCTGCCGCCCGGCACGACGGGCTGGGGGCTCTCCGGCATCGTGATACTGCGAGCATACCGCCGATGTGGCATCGGTGAACGCCTTACGCGACGGCGTCTCGACTGGCTTCGCGAGCGTACCGACGAGGTGACCTACTTCGTCGAGATGGTCAATCGCGCGTCCATCGATCTGCACGCCCAGCTAGGCTTCGAGGAGATCGCGCGTGACGTTCTGATTGGCGGCGACCGTTCGCGCGGGCTGCACGGTGTCTATCGCCTTCGCTTTCGCCGGTGACCGAGTTTCCCGCGTCCTGTTCCTGGCGTAGCGGTTCGCGAGGCATGCGTCGCCGTTGACGACGATCGTGTACACTCATGTATCAGATGAAGAGTTAATGGTGAGAGTTCGGGACCTCTCCTGCTGATGCTCGACAAGACGATGGTCGAGGTCACGCGCAGGTAGGTAGTCTCGCACGCGTCCATCCCAATCGGAGAAGTCCTCTTGCGCCGCGGCATCCGAGACTTGGCGAGAACAACGGCTGCAGCAGCGACGATTATGTTCTGCACGTTCGCCGCCTGCGACGACGGTGTGTCTCCCGATACCACACCTCCAATCGTAGCCATAGTTGCGCCGGCAGATGGGGCTACCGTTACTTCGTCCACGGCAATCCGCGCCGACGCAACGGACAACGACCGCGTGCGCGACGTTGCCTTCTTCGTGGATGGTCAGGTGCTGGCAACGGACGCCACCGCTCCGTACGAAGTGCAGTGGGAGCCAGCATTCTGGGCGGATGGCGGAATCCATTCACTTCATGCACGAGCAACCGATCAATCGGCGAATGTCGGACTAAGTGAAGTGCTGAACGTCACCGTCGAGAAGTCTGAAAATGCGACCGTACAACTAATATCTCCCGAAGATGGTGCGAGCGTTCGGTTCGGCGATGTATTCACGTTGGCGTGGGAAGCATTAGCCGGAGCCGAGACCTATACCGTGCAAGTGGCACCCGACGACCTGTTTTCTACCATCTCTTTCGATACGACCACAGAGAATGTCGAGGCGCAGGTATGCCCACTCGACTTCGGACGTTATTACTGGCGAGTGAGAGCGACTCACGAGACGGGTGCGGCGACAAGGTGGAGTCGTGTCAGGCTGCTCGCGTACGGGCGCTCCTTCAACAGTACCTTCGGTCCTGGTGTTGCGCGCGACGTTGAGATCACTCCAGACGGTGGTTTCATCATTGCGGGATGGAACTACGCATCCAATCTTGTCGTCGTTCGAACCGACGCCGATGGAGATACACTCTGGACCTACACATCCACGTCGTCCGGTGACGACTACGGTCACGCCGTCGTGGTTGATCCAAATGGCGGTTTTGTAATCGCCGGCGAAAGGTCTTTGCCACCGTTCGCTGCACTCGTTCTGAGAATTGATGACGACGGGGATGTCGTGTGGGAGCGCACGTTCCTCGCCGGGGGCTACGCGGCCGGGGCCAAAGGGATCATCGCAACCGCCGATGGTGGATACGCAGTCGTTGGGACAGCAAACACGCCGGTCGGTGGTGACCTCTGGCTCCTGAAGATGAACTCAGTTGGAGAGGAAGAATGGCAAAGGTCGTTCGACCTGTGCGACCAAGACAACGGGAGATCCTTGTGTCTCGCCGACGAGGATGGCTATGCAATCGCTGGAGTCAGCTGTGGTGGGGATGGTGCGGGCCGTCGACTCGTCGTCGTTCGCGTAGATGGTGACGGCCGCGAGATGTGGTGCAGCGTGTACGGAACGTCGTATGAGACTGGGAACGCAATCGTCTCCAACGGCGCTGGTGGGTTCGTCTGTGCTGGCCAAATAGCGGACGCCGAAGTAGGAGGTTGGCTCGTCGGGATCGACGGCTCGGGAGAATTACTTTGGCAGCGCACATTGGCGGGTGGCGTTGCCGGGATCATGTACGACGTGGATCGTACGGCAGATGGCGGCTTCGTGGTCACCGGGTTCACGAGCACGGGCGGTAGTGAGCGTCGTCAAATCTACCTTGAGAAGACGGACCCAGCGGGAGTTGAGGAATGGCATCGACTTCTCGGTGGGGACGGCGACGACGTAGGGTATGCGGTCAAGGCGGACGAGGATCTTGGGTTCGTGGTGGCTGGCTGGAATGACAGCGATCGACTCCTCCGCCTTCTAAAGACCTCACCGACGGGCGAACTAATCGACGAAGAGACGGGTGCGCGATGAGACCATGCGCCATCACCTCGACTGGAGTTGACCCGTTTTCGTGGACACTGCCACGCTTGTGCGATGGAGGTCCACAATGCCCCGATCTCGATACCCCGAAGAGCTGAAGGCTCGGATCATCGAGCTGGCGCGGGCCGGGCGTAGCCCGGAGTCGCTGGCCGAGGAGTTCGAGCCGTCAGCGAACGCGATCCGTAACTGGGTCAAGCAGGCCGATCTCGATGACGGCCGACGCGACGACGGCGGCCTGACCAGCTCCGACCTGGCGGAGCTGCGCGAGCTTCGTCGTGAGAACCGGCGGCTTCGCGAAGAGCGCGAGATCCTAAAAAAAGCCGCGGCCTGGTTCGCTCGGGAGGCCGAGTCGACGCCGAAAAAGCGTTCGCGTTCGTGAGCGCGAACCGGGCCGATCATGCCGTCACGACGATGTGCCGCGTGCTGGACGTCTCCACCAGCGGGTACTACGCGTGGCGACGTCGTTCGCCGAGCAAGCGCGCTCGGGAGAACCATCGTTTGGGCCAAGAGATCCGAGCGATCCATGACACCTCGCGTGGAACCTACGGCGTCCCTCGCGTCCATGCCGAGCTCGTGGAGCGTCGCCGGGAGGCGGGTGTGACGGTGTCGCCGAGTCGCAACCGGATCGCCCGTCTGATGCGTCTGTTGGGCCTTCAGGGGGTCACTCGGCGCAAACGCTACAAGACGACGGTGCGAGATCATCGCGATCGGGTGGCGCCCGATCTGGTGGATCGCCAGTTCGTCGCCAGCGGCCCCGATGCGTTGTGGGTGGCCGACATCACGTACGTTCCGACGTGGGTCGGCTTCCTGTTCCTGGCGGTCGTGCTGGACGTGTGGAGTCGTCGCGTGGTCGGTTGGGCCATGGCCAGCCATCTTCGGACCGAGCTCGTTCTCGACGCCCTCGAGATGGCGATCATGCAGCGCCGACCGACGACCCAGACGATCTTCCATTCCGACCAGGGAAGCCAATACACGTCGATCGAGTTCGGCAAGCGCTGCCGGGAAGCGGGCATCCGCCCATCCACGGGATCGGTGGCCGATTGTTACGACAACGCGATGTGCGAAAGCTTCTTCGCCACGCTCGAATGTGAGCTCATCGATCGCACGGCATTCCCGAACCACCAGATCGCGACCCGTGAGGTGTTCTCGTTCATCGAGGGCTGGTATAACCCGCATCGTCGACATTCAGCTCTCGGCTACCTCTCTCCCGCGCAGTTCGAAAGGAGGACTCAACAAGACAGAAGACCAGAACCCGGAATCCTCAACTGAGAACTGTCCACGGAAACGGGGGACGCCCAGACTGAGTTGGACGTTGGCTCGGCTCTTCGGGAGCGGCACTGGTGGAGATTGCGTTGAGCGTAAAGACGATCACTATCAAGTTCGACGATAGATGCTTCGAGTGTGGCTGGTATACCGACGGGACGACGGTTCACGTGCAGTGCGAGTTCGGCACCGCCAGCGAAGGCCTTGGCGCATCACACAATCACAAGAAGAAGGCTCGGAAGATGCTCCGGAGGATGATCGAGAACGGACTCTTCGGGGGCACGCCTGAGAACTACCTGGACAAGGCAAGGGACTTCCGAGACTGCGTGCGGGAATTGATGCCGACCTGTCCAGGATGGGAGCAGGGGCATGCTGCGGCTGGCACCCGTCGCCTGATAGGAGACGCGTTCGAGCTATCTCTGAAGGCAGTGTGGCTGGCTGAGGGTGCCAGATGGCATGCCTTGAAGGACGCTGGTCATGACCTGACACGGCTCCTTGAGGGTTGCAACCTAGCCGGAGTGGCAGATGAACACGCCGATCTCGTCAGGCGCATATCACCGTTTCACAAGCGGCGCGACTTCATGTACGTGAATCGCACCGGCGTTCGCTATCTCCCACCCGTGGGCGACCTGGTTGACGCCCTAGATGCGATCATCGCCCTGGCCGAGCCGGTTTGCCGCGAGGCCATGATGCGGTGATTGAAGAGGTCACGGCCGCAATTCGAGCCACACCGAGTAGGGGCGCTTCCGCCGACCTCATCGATGTCCAAGCCGACTGATACGTCTACGCTGGTCCGACCATGAGACCGACCGAAGCGCCTCGCGAAGCCGTCGCTCCCCGACGACGATCGACCCGTCGACCAACCCCACCTGGATCTCCGGCGCCAGCCCCAGCAGCGCCGTGATCTGCGAGAGCCTCGCCCTCGACACCCCGGCGACCCGCGCCACGTCGGCGAAGCTCTCGATCCGCCCGTCGCGCACCATCGCGTCCAGCACGAGCGCAAGCGCCATCAACCTCGCCGATCGGGGCACGGTGGGGGCCTCAGGTTCGGGGGCCGCCTTGGGGCGAAACGTGGCACGAATGGTCACACTCACCGCTCACCGCCGGGCAGAAGCGAGACCGCACCCTCACGAAACGTGATCGCCACCTCGCCGGTCGACCCGTCGTACTCGACACGCTCGACGAGCAGCGTGAGGGTCTCGTGCTTCTCACGCGCCGTCAGACGCCCCCACAGCGCGTCGAACTCCGACAGGGCTTCCGAGACGCCCGTGCGGTTGATCGTGCGGCCACGGACCGCTGTGAGCGTTTCCTGGGCCACACGGCGGCGGCGCTCGGTGCTCCTGAGGCGTCGGTTGATCTCGGCGATGCGATCGTCGTCGTGTTCGTCACGGGCGCGGTTGAGTTCTCTACGGAGCTGCTTGATCTCGGCGTCAAGCAGGCGGACGTCGTTGGCGAGTTCTTTCACGCGAACCTTGGCCTGGGACTTGGCGGACGCGACGGTGGCGGCGATCAGCTTGGGGTCGCTGCCGATGCCCCGGATCTGGTCGATGACGAACGCTTCGATCTCGCCAGCGGCGACCGGTGCGGTGGGGCAGGCGTGCGCCCCTTCCTTCTGGCGACGGGTGCAGACGTAGTACGCGTACGATCGGCGGCGCTTCACCGTCGCGGTCCGGGTCATCGCGGCGTCGCAGGCGGAGCAGCGGAGTAGGCCCGCGAGCAGGGCCGTGCGCTTCGTCCTCGGGGCCGAACCGTTCGTCACGCGGTTACCGGCCAGACACGCCTGCGCGGCCTCGAAGGTCTCGGAGTCCACGATGGCCTCGTGCTCTGCGTCCACGATCTCGTCACCGCAGCGGATCTGGCCCACGTAGAGGGGGTTCGTCAGGAGCTTCTGGAGCGTCGACTTACCGAAGTCCACGCCACCGTGGACCTTGTCCGAGGCCGACACCCAGCGTTTCGTGGTCCAGCCCCGGCGGCGGATCTCGGCGATGGTGGCCGAGAGCGATCGGTTCTCCAGGTAGACGCGGAAGACTTCTCGGACCCGCTCGGCCTCGACCTCGTTCACGGCGAGCCGGCCACCACCTTCGGCCACGTCGTACCCGAGCACCGGCACGCCTCCGGTCCACTGGCCCCGTCGCCGCGCTGCCCGCATCTTGTCTCGGGTGCGCTCGCGGATCATCTCGCGCTCGAACTCCGCGAAGCTCATCAGCATGTTCAGCGTCAGCCGGCCCATCGACGACGACGTATCGAGTTGCTGGGTGACAGACACGAGGCCAACCTCGTGCTTCTCCAGCGTCTGCATGATCCGGGCGAAGTCCAGCAGCGAGCGGGAGAGTCGGTCGACCTTGTACACGACGATCCGGTCGATCAGGCCCGCCTCGACGTCGCGCAGCAGCCGCTGGAACGCCGGGCGCTCGGTTGTGCCACCGGAGAAACCGCCGTCGTCGTAGCGGTCGGGAAGCGGCATCCACCCGAGACCCGCCTGCGACCGGACGAACGCCTCGGCCGACTCCCGCTGGGCGTCGAGCGTGTTGAAGGCCTGATCCAGGCCCTCGTCGGTGGACTTGCGGGTGTAGATGGCGCAGCGCACCTCGGGGGCCGATGTGGTCGACAGGACGGCCATGGTCAGTCTCTCGCTCTCTTGGCGCCCCAAAACACCTTGCCGTTCCAGTTCACGCCGGTCGCGGCCCTCGCCGCCCCGCTTAGCGAGCGGTACACCTCGCCGTCGAACTCGAAGCCGCCGTGCTCGAGGACGCGGCACTCTAGGACGCGGCCTCTGTACTCCCGGCGGAGCACCGTCCCGGCGGGCGGGAGGTTGAGATCACGCGATGACAAGCGTTTGCGAACGCGAGACGACGAGCGTGCGCCCGCCTCGGCGCCAATCGGTGGTCGCGTGCGCAGGAACGCGAAGTCGGCCAGCTCCCGGGCCCGGGCCATCACGGCCTCCGGGTGCCCCGAGAAGCCCTCGGCGTCGGCCTGGAGCTTCCAGGCGATGCGTTTCACCAAGTGCGCCTTGCTGTGCGAGCGCGTCTCCTCGCCCCACAGGTCCCGGTAGCGCCGCTGAAGGTCGGCGACCGTCATGGCCCGCAGCGTCTCCAGCTCTCGATCCAGGTCCAGGGTCACGGGTCCTCCTCTCTCGGGGTGTCAACCGTGGGGACATGGACGCTCGGAGTGGCGGGGACATCAAGTGGATCGTTGGGGAGCTCGCCGGGAATCAAGCGGAGGTAGGCGCGGGCCAGCAGAGTCGCGAGCGCCGTGTGATCCAGGTCATTGCTCATGCTGACCATGCGCTATCGCGTCGACGAGGCCGCGCTGGGTGCGATCGTCGGTCGCGGGGTATCGACGGACTGGATGGCCCGTTTCACACAAGCCGCGACGTCCTGTCGAAGACAGGCTCGGAGCCGAACGGCCAACCGAAAGGATGGGTCGTTTGGTTCGCAGTCGCGCGTGGCGATCGCGAGGATTGGCACGAGTCGCTGCCAGATCGCATCGGTGAGGTCTATCGTCAACGTGTGGGACAGATCGGATCTGTAGGCGGTCATGGCTGTCGTCCGCGAAACATCCACTCGTAGCCTGGTTCGGACACGAGAGCCTTGCGAAGCTTCGTGCGCGCTCGCTTTATCCGCTGTCCCACGGCTTGTTGTGAAACACCAAGGCCCTCCGCGATGGTGGTCTGCGACTGGCCATCGCAGATGTGTGCGACGAGGATGTCCCGTTCCGTCTCGGTGCAGAATCGAGTGGCAAGGTCGTTCAACGACTCAGCCAGCTCTGGCTGCATGGGATGGTCCGTGGCACGGAGTTCGAACTCGCCACGGTCGCTTAGCTCTAGATCGTCCGAGGCCACCAAGAGAAGCCAGACAGGGTAGAAGTTCAAAAACAGGTGATATCGACGTCGAAGCTCCGCGGCGAGTTCGGCATTCGGGTGTTTGAAGACGACGACGGCGAGCCAAAGGGCGAGAGTCTCGGCGTCAGTGCTTGCGACGAACGACCGGACAACTGGGTCCAAGCCTGGGATCATGTTGCCGATGGACGGCTGTCGGAAATGCACGAGCTGAAACAGTCGTCGTTCCGCTGGACTGAGCCCCTTCCGGACCTTGCGGTAGAGCTGTCTGTTGATCGCGTCTAGGAACGCGAGCTGGCGGTTTCTGGCATCGAGCGAGATCAGCTGTAGCGACGCGACGAGGTCTCCATGGCTCGAGACGATGAGGTAGAGGGCCTCGAAGTACATCAGTGGGTCAAGTTGTGATAGCGCGCCTTCGATCACGGCTACCGCGTGTGCCGGGTTGTCGTAGTCAAAAGCAGTCGGATCGTGGTCGAGGATTGCGACGGCTTCCCGGATGGCGTCGTCGTCGAGCGAACTCCGGTAGTACTCCACTACATCCACGAACAGGTCTGTCGCAGCATCTGGGTCCACATTACGCGCGACGAGTTCCGCGAACCGATCGGGCGCCGCGTCGCGGAGCGTGTGTGGGTGGATGTCGACGCGCGTGAGTATCCGATCTAGTCGATCGAGTATCGCCGTGGCACGATCACCGAAGTCTGTCCGAGGCACGCTCCTGCACTCGTTGATCAACGCACGAGCTGCCTTCCCGTAGGCGTCATCGGTGTTGATCTCCGCCCGTTCCATGGCTTCGGAGATGGACAGCTGGATGCCGGCGTCGCGTCTGGCTTCGCGGACGGCACGACCAAGGAACTCAAGCTGCGCGTCGAGAAGATCGCTGCCCTGCCGCTCGAAGGTTTCGTAGCATTCCTCGACGAGTTCGAAATGCCGGAAGAGCGGGACCCGTAGCTGGATCTCAGGATCGTCCCATTCAGCCTTTGCCAGCAGCACGCCACTGCTCTCTGTCACCGGTCCGCCGAGCTCGGCGACCTGCTCCCAAAGAGTGGCGCCGGCACAGCAGGAGAGCCTCAACGCCGCGCGGAGCGTTGGAGAGTGCCGCAATGTATCGGGCTCGAACATCCGCTTGCGAACGGGGACGACACGCGATCCCAGTGAAGCAAGAAACGGATCAGCCGCCTCGAAGTCCAGGGCTCCGCGACGATGCATGTGCCGCCAAACGGCTGTCTCGACCGGGCACCCAGCGGACTCGTCGTCCGGCAGGATAAGGCGAGCAGTCTCTGTTGCGGAGTCGCAACTCGAGAGTTCGATGGCCAATGCGTCAGCTTCGATGTAGCCGATGCATGACATGTTGTCCGGGTCGTCGAACGTGAGCCGTTCCATCACCTGCCTCCCGGTTCGCGTCGCGCGTGGAGGGTTCCACGCTCTACCCCGTACGGACGCCACAGGCCCAGCCTACAAGCCTCAGCTACAACGTTTTTTGTTTTCCGCCCTAATAGACCCTGGTGAAACAACTTAAGCCGCCGTCCGTGAGCGGGCCACTTTTCTGGACTTCACGGCTTGTAATCCGCCCTGGTGCTGTCCGTACCGGGTGAGGGCCACAGGGTAGTGGCCGCTCGTGGTAGGGGGGGCACGCATGACCGCTGGCACGCCCCGGCCGCCGGACTGAACCGTGGTGGGTGCCGCCACGCTGTGTGGACCATGACCGGTGAGCACTGGGCGCGCCACGCCGTCTGCGCAGACTGTGGCCGAGAACATCTGACCGAGGATCAGGATGCATGTTGCCAACTGAACGAACGCCACCCAAACACGATCTCGCTGATTTCTCGACGCTTCTCTACGGCCCCAGCAAGATCGGCAAGTCGACCTTCGCCTCTGGAGCCCCCGACGCGCTCTTCCTGGCCACCGAGCCCGGGTTGAATGCGCTAGAGGTCTACCAGCAGCCGATCACCTCGTGGGTCGATCTCCTGGCGGCGTGCGCGGAGCTCTCGAAGGGCGAACACCCGTTCAAGACCGTCGTGATCGACACGATCGACAACGCGTACCGCATGTGCGCCGAGCACATCTGCGGCCGGAACGGCGTCGACCACGAGGCGGACCTCCCTTACGGCAAGGGGTTCTCGCTGGTCCAGAACGAGTTCCAGCGCGTGCTGACGAAGCTCGCGTTCATGCCGTGCGGTCTCATCCTGATCTCCCACGCCCAGGAGCGCGAGATCGAGACCCCGGGGGGCCGCCGGACGCGCGTGATGCCGACGCTGCCCGAGAAGCCACGGCGCATCGTGGTCGGCCTGGTCGACCTCGTGCTCTACGTGGATCTCGACGGGTCGGGACCGGGCGCGCGGCGGGTCATCCGGACGAAGCCGACGGCGACCTATGACGCCGGGGATCGCACGGGGCGGCTTCCCGAGGTGATCGGGCTGAACTATGTGGAGTTCGATGCGGCGTTTCGCCGCTCGGTGACAGACGCGGACCAGACCACTCACTCGACCGACAAGGAGAAGCCAGTATGAGCCAGCTCGCAGACGTCCTCGCACAGTTTGACGACGCCTTCAACGACCTGGAGGTGCACGCGGAGTCCAAGGTGCCCGACGGTAAGTACCACGCGAGAGTCGAAAAGGCCGAACTGACGACGTCGCAGAACGGCAACCTGATGCTCGTGTGGCGGCTTCGCATCATCGGGCCCGATTACGAGGACGAGGTCCTCTGGCATCGGAACATGATCGCCAGCGAGGACAACATGCTGTGGCTCAAGAAGGACCTCGTGACGTGCGGAGTCCATCTCGACAGCCTCAGCGAGTTGCCGAACGCCCTTGACGGACTCATCGGGCTTACGCTCGCCGTGGCGAAGAAGACCAAGGGCGAGTACGAGAACGTGTACCTCAACAAGCGGCTCGAGGTGTCCGCTGGCTCGACGCCGTTTTGATCCGAGGGGCGTGTCGATCGTCGTCGACACGCGTGAACAGCGACCGTGGAGCTTCTCGCCGGAGCGTCCGACCGTGCGTCGGGCGCTGCCGGCGGGCGACTACTCGGTCGTGGGACTGGAGGAGTGGGTCGCCGTGGAGCGGAAGTCGGTGAACGATCTCGTGACGAGCCTGACCCGGGAGCGAGCGCGGTTCCTTCGCGAGATGGAACGGTTCGGGGCCTACGACGCGGCCTGTGTGGTCGTCGAGGCCGAGCTGGCCGACGTCGCGGCGCACCGGTACCGGTCGAGGGCCACGCCGCGTTCCATCGTGGGGTCGGTGATCACGATCGGGCTCCGCTACCGGGTGCCCACCTACTTCTGTGGAAGCCGCTCGCTCGCGGCCGCGTTCACCGAGCGCTATCTCGTTCGGTACGCCCAGGAGCGGGCGGCAGTCCAGGTGAGGGCCGCGTCGTGAGGGGCGGGGTCGTGCCGCGTTCCATTGCCTCGGGGGTGCCGACATGATGGGCGAGACACTCGGGCACGCGCTGCGGTGCGCCGAGCGGGGATGGCGGGTGTTCCCGTGCGGGCCGGGGGCCAAGATACCGGTCGCCGGCTGCCACTGGCCGGACGAGGCGTCTCGGGACCCCGCCGAGATCGCACGCTGGTGGCAGATCCACGCCGAGCCCAACTACGGGATCGTGACGGGCGAGACGAGTGCCATCTTCGTCGTCGATCTCGATCGCCATGGGCTCGATGGGGACGAGTCGGGGGCAGAGGATGGGCTCGTGACGCTCGCGGCCCTGGAGAACGCGCACGAGGAGATCCCGCCGACGTTGACGGTGCGGACACCGTCGGGCGGGTTCCATCTGTACTTCCGGTACCCCGAGGGCGGCGTCCGGAACTCCGCGCGGCGCATCGGTCCGGGGATCGACGTGCGCGGAGACGGCGGTTATGTCGTCGGCCCGGGGTCCATTGTCGACGGCACGCGCTACACCATCGTCGATCGGTGGCGGCCATGACGGTGGTCCAGACCGAGATCGCCGAGGCCCCGGCGTGGCTCCTCGAGCTGGCGCGAGAGAAGCCGAGGGCACTGTCTCTCGTACCATCGCCCGTGTCGCCGCGCGTGAAGACCGTGGGCGAGATCATGACCGAGGCGGGGAAGCTGGAAGGGTTCACCGAGACGGCGCCGGGCAAGCTGAGGGGATGCTGCATCTTCCATGATGACACGCATCCGTCCGCTGCCGTCTGGGTCGGAGATGAGCACGATCTCGGCAGCTATCACTGCTCGGCAGGCTGTGGATCGTTCGGGGCCAAGGAACTCGCCGCGCGTCTCGGCATCGCGTTCCATCGGGAGGGCCCCCTCGGGCCGGGGCGCACCACCGGGCAGCGCACGTACCGCCTGGACGAGGTGGGCAACGCCGAGCGTCTGGTCGACCGCTTTGGCGACGTCCTCCGCTATTGCCCGCAGCGCCGGTCCTGGCTCGTGTGGGACGGGGGCCGCTGGGCCTGGGATGTGGCCGACAGCGTCTTCGAGTACGCGCGAAAGACGATCAATGC
>CBDCYW010000022.1:0-22851 GCA_965224245.1 Candidatus Eiseniibacteriota bacterium
TCATACGTCCGGACTCCAGCGCCATCGACGTTCCGGTCAGGCAGGACGAGCACCAGGCGTTGTTGAGAAGGCGAACGCGAAGCCCAGGATCGATGGCGTTCCAGATGGGACGTGCCGTCGTAGTGAAGCGAGGTCCGTCAACACCAGGCGAGCTGACAGGTTTCGTCTGACTCAGATCCCAGGGAGTTCCTCGCCAGCCGTGGATCGTGCCCTCGTCGCCGCAATCGGGACATCGCCAGGCGATCTCGTCGTGCCTCGACGAAATGACCGCTTCGATGATGCCATTGCAGCGGCGACGGCGGGGACGGCGGCGGCATTGAGGTGGAATGCTGTGTCGGCCGGCGAGGTCGGCACTGACGAAGGCGACGATCGAGCCCAGATGGTCGCGCAGCGCCCGGCCGGCACGACGCGGCGGGATGTGTCCATTCTCGTCGAGAAAGTGGGACATGTCCGTCACGGTGGGGGTCGGCATGGGCCCACGTCCTCCCCGAGTCGCCATACGCCTCTTGCCTGGACTGATGAGTCACGAAGTTGTCACAACGAGAGGACCCGGCGCAACCCGCACCGGGCGAATAGAACCGTCTGGGGCGCGAGAAACTAGCCTCTGAGCACCGCCCTCAACCGGTTCCCCAGACTCCCCTTGCTTGTTCCCGACTACCTCCCTCGGCCCGATGTGCTTCTCGGCAGTACTGCTCGGCCGACTTCCCGATCGAACACATGGGCCTGGTGAGTCGTGCGCATGTTCACAGCATCTCATGCTTTAGGCGGCGCGGATCGAGATCGACCACGACCGACGTTGCTTCGACGTCGAACCATTCCAGGAAGGTCGTCACGTCCCGGACGGGCCAGCGTGACTCGTCCCGATGCCAGCCGTCCAGTTCGCGCTCGAACACATCGGCGAACCACTCCTCGACGGGCGCTGCCTCCTGTTGCTCGTTCGGGTCGGGAGGAACGAGATAGACCGAAACGTCGCGGATGCTCGGTTCGAGATCCTTGGCCTCAGGGTCTACGGACAACAGCCACTTCAGAAACGGGTCGCGGGGCCTGACCACGACGGCGGAGCGGTTGACGGTGCGCATGGAGTCGAGGATTTGGAGCCTCCTTTGCCACGTGGGCTGAGTTCAAGACGCTCGCACAACGAGAGAACCCGGCGCAACCGCACCGGGCAAGTAGAACCGTCAGGGCCCTCGCCGTGGGAGAACATCGCGTCTCGATCGATGTGGCGACACGAGGAGAGTACGACGCTCGCCAGCGCCACAAACGTGCGCAATTCGTGACACTCATGTGAGTCTCTACCGGCGGTCGCTCACTATCCTTCAACTCGTTCGGGATACCCCGGACCACCAGCAGAGGAGCATTCGGGTAGCGGGCGTTGCCGTGGTCGGTGGCGCTCACCCCTGCTTCACGTCGGTGTCGTCCACTCCATGTTGAAGGAGAAACGAACCATGGACACGCTCGCACGCCTCCGCCTCGCGCTCGCCGTCTGCGCACTCGCCGTGGTCGGTCTCGTCTCGTCCGCAGAGGCGCAGGTAGGTCCCCCCGGGGGGACGATCTACGCCCATGACGTCGCCTACCAGACCGTTGCGACGCCAACCGACCTGCCTCCCGGCGGCCACTTCGATGCGATCTATGTGCTCGGTGATGGCCTGGCCGCCGTCTCCGAGTCGGCGCCCGGCGACGCCGACTACAACGGGGGACGCTGGGAAGTGCACCTGGTCGACTGGCTCACGATCGAGCCCATGCAGTTCACGAATGCAGAAGACATTCTGGCTGCGGCCGATCGCGGCGAGATCGCGATTGGCGGTGTCGCGCGGCGGTTCGTGTGCCCGCTGATCCGAAGCTGATCCGAAGCGCCAGCACGCCCCGTAGAGGGCTTGCTGGCGCGAGGCCGGTCCTCCGCCAGCGTCACGCGCTTCGGCCCCAATAGCCCCGCCGATCCGAACGCAAACGGATCAGGACAACGACAAGACCCGGCGCAACCGCACCGGGCAAGTAGAACCTGGGGCGTTGGACTAGCCTCTGAGCACCGCCCTCAACCGATTCTGCAACGACCCCTGCTTGTTCCCGACCACGTCCCGGGGCCCGATGTGCTTCTCGCAGTACTGCTCGGCCGACTTCCCGATCGACACCTTGAGCTTCTCCATCGGGATCACCTCCTCGGTCTCGGGCCGGCCCTTGACGGTGACCTTGAGCCCCTTCGCGACCTTGACGACGTCGAAGCTGACGCGCTCGGAGACGTTGGTGGCGCGGCCGCCGCTGAACTCGCACCGGACGCCGGCCTTTCGGCACGCGTCCCGGTAGGGGGCGAGGGCGGCGCGGTAGGCGTCCTTGGCCGTGGCGACGATGGTCCGCGCCTGCGCTTCGAGCGCCTCGGCCTCGGTCCTGGCCCGGGTGACGGCCGCCTCCGCCTCGGTGACAGCCCCCCGGAGGACGTCGAGGTCGGGGGTGTCGCCGCTGGTCGCGGCCCGTGTGTGCGTCTTCGGGGCCGGCTGGGCCTCGGGAGCCTGCCTGGTGCGTTTCTTCGAGGTCCGCCGCCGTTTGCCCCGGGTGCCGGCGTTTGAGCGCTTTGAAGCGTCGGTCGACCCCTCTTTCGGGGCCGCCACGCGCGTCTGGGCCTTCTTCTTCGTCGTCGCCATCTCGTCCTCCTCGGCTGTGTCGCAGGCGCTGCGGATTGCGCGCCACTGCGACACATTCACGCTCGAGCCGGGCGAGGTCATCAAGTCATGTCAGAGCAATAAGTTAGCTTGATTTCGCGCCCAATGGGAGCGGACCATGTGGTGAGCGGGGAGGTCTGGAAGCTGCCTGCATCGCGGGGCCAGACCGGACGCTGGGGGCGGCGTGAGGCACTGCTCGCTGCGGCGAGCGGTCGTGTGGGGCAGAGAAGGCGGTGATCTCTCAGGATACCAGTCGCCCCCGACGACGCTCTCTGCCGCGCCGGGGGGGCGGGGTATCTGTTCCCCACGCCGATGAGGTGATGCGGAAGCGAAGGTGCAGAGCGCTGATGCTCGGGGAACGGAGGAAGAGTACCACGCTCAACGCCAGTGAACGAGGAAAAGGAGGACGATGTTGCCGTATCGAGCGCCCGAGACCATGACCACCGCCGAGCAGCGTCGGCTCCTCGACGTCAGTGCCGAGAGTCCACGGCCCCGCGATCACGTGATGATCTCGCTGGCGCTGGGCACCGGGCTTCGACTCGGTGAGCTGCTCGCGCTCGACGTCGGCGACGTCAGCCCCGATGGCGTCCACGTGCGCACGCGCGTGAAGCTGCGAGTCGAGACGACGAAAGGTGGTCGTCGTGGCGAGGTGTTCTTGCCCGATCGGGTCGTCGAGAAGCTGACGCGGTTCCTGGCGTGGAAAGCCATGATGCGGGAGTCGCTGGAGAGCGACGCGCCGTTGTTCGTGTCGTCGTGGGGGAGACGGCTGTCGGCGAGGCGGACGCAGATGATGTTCAGGGAGTGGCAGTCGCGCGCGGGCTTCGACAGGCTCTACTGCTTTCACTCGACCCGCCATGCCGCCATCACGAACGTCTACCGAACGAGCCGCGATCTCTTCTTGGCGCAACGGTTCGCGCGGCACGCGTCGCCGGTCACTACCATGGTGTACATGCATCCGAGCGATGAAGAGATGGCAGAACAGATCCGCAGCCTGCCGTGCTGATCTCGATCAGTTCAGGCAGCACTTCTTGAACTTCCGGCCGCTACCGCACGGGCACGGATCGTTGCGCCCGACGTGAGGGGCCTTTCGGATCGGCGCCCGTCGTCGCTCCAGTGCCTCCAGGTGAAGGCCATGGCCGAGCGTCGCGTAGTGGATCAGCGCATGTGGGATCGCGCGCCGGCACTCGTCGAGAACGACCTCGGGATCGTCGTCGGGCTCGGCCTCTTTCCGATAGGCGTCCGGGTCACCCCAGATCATCAGCGTGAACACGACCGCGTCAAACTCGTCCTCCACGTCTTCGTCGTCGAGGGCGACCAGCGCGCGCTCCCAGTCGTCTTCAACGAAGGCGAAGCCGACCGCGAAACCCCGGGCCCATGTCTTGCGCGCCGGCTCGGAGTCTGGATCCAGTCCCGCGGCCCGGGGCGTGATGGCGACGTCGCCGGACGCCATCGCGATGCCGTGGTTGTACGCACTCATGATGCTACCGATCACGGCCTCTGCCTGCTCGAGATCGAGGTGAAGCCGTTCGGGACGAGCTTCGACGGCACAAGCACTTACCTCGACGAGTTCACGAGCACGAGCGACGTCGGGGAGATCGCATTCGACCACACGGTGACCGGACTCCTCCTGTCGACCGCGTATCACTGGCGGGTGCGCGCGCGTTACGATGTCATCACGTCGCCGTATCAACGTCATGGCCCCTGGCTTCACGTACCGCAGGCCGGCTGGAGCGGATCCGACGTGCGTACCGGCGCGACCCTCCTGAATCTGCCGTCCAGTACGAGCTCACCCGGGATGCCGCGTCTCGCCGGCATCCCGAACCCGGTCTCGGGGCCGGTGACGGTGTCGTTCTTCCTGCCCGGCCGCGGGCGCGTCCAGATCGTGATGTACGACGTCACCGGACGCCGCGTCGCGATCGTCGAGGATGAGATCAAGCCGGCGGGTTGGCACGAGGTTCGATGGGACGGGATCGGTGCGCACGGGGCGCGCGTTCACCCCGGAGTGTACTTCATCCGTATGACGTTCGGCGCGCACACGGTTGGCCGAAAGGCCGTGATCCTCCCGTAGGTTCAAAGAACGGTGCGTCGTGAAAAGGCGACGACGTCCAGTGGGTGCAATCCCCACCCGGCAACGGGTCGCTCCAGCTGGAAGCAGCGGTTCGCGACGTATCTATGGGGTACCCAGTCCGAACGCCTCGCGAACTCAGCATCAAGCGGGTTCGGGTCCCCGCGAAGTCGCGAGTCGTACAAGTCGAATGAGAAAAACGGTTTACGCTGGTTCGCAAAGCGTTCGGACCGGACCCCAGGTAGGACGGAAAACGTAACTGAGAGAGTTCGCGAGGCGTTCGGACTGGGGAGCCACGCTCTGGGGGCGTCTACGGGCGCCCCTTCTCGTTCACGCCCGGTTTGCCCTTCTCGTCGACCCTGCGGCCGTATATCGCGTTGGGGCGCAACGTTCTCCAGCGGTTTTCAGGCGTCGAATTCTCAGCATTCTCACGCGCCACGAAGTCCGCCGCCGAGGTTCGCAGAGCGTTCGACGTGGGCGCCAGTTCTCAGCATCTGCGAACCGGCAGCCTGGTGGTTGACACCGCCGCCGTAACCCGTTGGTACGCCGTGAGCGGACTGCGGCTTTCCACGACTCGCACAGAACGCGTTGACGACTTAACATCTCCTCCAGATTGCCGTCGCACGCGATATGGTTTGCAGGTTCTCCGGTTCGATTGCAGCGAAAGGCGTCCTCATACCGTGTTTTCGACCCGCCGGGCGCAGGAGACCGTAACAGATGCGGGCCGCCGTCGACTGGGAGAGGTCAACGGCCTGACTAGCTACTATGGAGGCTCACAAGTGTTGGCAAAGCCACGGCAACCATCGCAAGCGCTCGAACGAGTTCAGCAACTTGGACTCATCGGTGTAGCGGATCGATATCTAAACGGATGGTCCCTGGCGGTGGCCTTAGTCGCGACACTGGGGCTTGTTCAAGGGTGCTGCGATCGCGGTTCACGGCCCGATCCTCCCTACGGTCCGGCGGACGATACGTCGAGCTACTCAAGTGGTGACTACCAGTCGGTCAGCTACACGTACTACTGCTTGAGCGGTCAGTACGTTAGCGTCGACTATGTTTCAACCGATGGGTGCGACAAATGGCACGAGGACTCGCGCTACACGAGCGACGGGATATGCCGTGAGTCCTTGTCTTCGAGCCGTTCGCTCGCACTTGAGCGCTTCGGTACTCTATGGCCTGCATCTTCCGCACCCTTTGATTCGGCCCGGGTCCCGGGGGCGATGGACTCTGAGCCGGGTCTCATCACAAGGCCGTGACGTGCGCCAAATCTCATCGGGATTGTGACGCCGCATTGAGCCCATGTCGTCAGTGCTGGTGACGCTGTCTGTCGGTAACGGCTCGGTGGGCTGCGGAGGTGATGGCCGTTTCCGGAGTTCGGGCGAGTTGTTTGGCCGAACGCGCTTCGTGTCGTCCGTCGCGGGGGTCTTCCGATGCAGCGCCTTGCTTGCACAGCTTTCATACTTCTGATCGTACCGCACGCGGCGCAAGCCTCCGACGACGACACCCACTGGTTCGACGGCTTCGCCCCTCCGCCCGCTGGCGAAGGACTCAACGACAAGGTCCTCGCCATGACCGAGTACGACAGTCAGCTCGTCGTCGGTGGTGACTTCACGATGGCGGGCGATCTCGCGGTGAACTACCTGGCGCAGTGGACGGGTAGTGACTGGCTCGCGCTGGGAACCGGCCCCGACGGTGTCGTCTCTGCCCTTGGCACATGGAACGGCCAGCTCGTGGTCGGTGGCGCATTCACGTCGGCTGGTGGCGTTCCCGCAAGCAACGTCGCCGTGTGGGATGGCGCGACATGGTCTGCGCTCGGCCTCGGGGTCGACGCAACAGTGAAGGCGATCGTCGAGTTCCAGGGTGATCTCGTCGTCGGTGGGCACTTCCTGAACGCGGGCGGAGCTCCAGCAAGCTACATCGCGCGGTGGGACGGCATGGCCTGGAGCGAGATCGGTGGCGGGACGGACTCGCGAGTCGAGGCGCTCACGGTCTACGACGGTGATCTCATCGCGGGCGGGCTCTTCGACAACGCGGGCGGGACGCTCGTCAATCACGTCGCGCGTTGGGACGGAGCTACGTGGCAGTCGATGGCGGGAGGGATGTCGGCCCGCGTACGGGCTCTCACGGTCTGGCAAGGACTGCTCGCAGTCGGCGGTGGGTTCGAGATGGCCGGAGGCGCTCCAGCCTCCCGGGTAGCCCTCTGGGACGGCGCGGCCTGGTCGTCGCTCGGTGGGGGAGCGGACGACGAGGTGTTCGCGTTGGCGAGCTACAACGGGTACCTCTTGGCAGGCGGGGCTTTTCTGAACGTTGACGGGATCTCGGCGAGCAGAGTGGCTGCATGGAACGGGTCGGACTGGCGCTCGCTGACGACTGGTACCGATGAGGATGTCCTGTCACTAGCGCGTGCTGGCGACGATCTCTATCTCGGTGGCTGGTTCGGTAGCGTCGGCAGCTCACCATCGGCATTCATCGCTCGATGGGGGGATGCGTCCGACAAGAACCACTGGCTCCCTGCGGAGTTCGCTACGCTACAGGCGGCGATAGACAACGCCACTGACTACGACAGCTCGCAGGGCGATACGGTTCGGGTATGCGAAGGAGATTATGGCCCCGGGGTCATCGCGGACAAGGTGGTACACATCATAGGCAGGTCCAGGGATGTGGCGCAGTTGGGGACACTCCACTATGTGGATAGTCGCGGAGTTCCTGCTAGGTCAATGGAGTTGCCCCGCTTCGGTGGACAGGTTTCATGTGAGGATCGGCTCGAGCTGAGCCGCCTCGAACGCCATGGGTGAACGATACCCCAAGGCGGAGTGACGACGATGAGGGTTGTACCACCCCTCGATGAACTGGAACAGCTCTCGCCTCGCATCGGTCCGGTTCCGGAAGGTGCGGCGCTCGATGAGCTCGCACTCCAGTGTGGCGAAGAAGCTCTCGCACATAGCGTTGTCGTAGCAGTCGCCCACCGATCCCATCGAGGGGCGCACGCCGGCTTGCCGACAACGCTTTCCGAAGGCGTAGGACGTGTACTGACACCCCTGGTCGGAGTGATGGATCACGTTCTCGGGACGGCGGCGATGAAGGGCCATCTCCAGGGCCTCGAGAACCAGCTCCGATCGCAGGTGCGAGGCCATGGCCCAGCCCACCACGCGCCGACTCCACGCGTCGAGCACCACGGCCAGGAACAGAAAGCCCACCCAGGTCGGCACGTAGGTGATGTCCGCCACCCAGAGCTGATCGGGTCCGTCGGCTTCGAAGCGCCGGTTCACCAGATCCTGAGACGGGGGTTCATCGCCACGGATCGTGGTCCGTCTCCGAGCCCGTCGATGAACGCCCTGGAGCTGCTTGAGGCGCATCAAGCGCCCAACCCGCTTCTTTCCCACGAAGATGTCCTCATCGATCAGATCCTGGTGGATGCGGGGAACGCCATAGGTCCCATCCGATCGCGTGTGGAACTCCTCGATCATCTCCAGCAAGACCGCATCCTCCCGTGCCCGGTTGCTGAGGGGACGATCAAGCCACGCGTAGTACCCGCTGGTGGAGACGCCCAGCACTCGGCACATCGTGCGCACCGCGTGGTCGGCCCGATTCGCCTTCACGAACGCGAACGCTTCGGGGGCGTTGACTCGGTCTCCCGAGCGAACCAGGCCGCGGCTTTTTTTAGAATCTCCCGCTCTTCACGAAGCTGCCGGTTCTCACGGCGCAGGCGGGTGAGTTCCTCTCGCTCCTCGCTGGTCACACCGTCCTCCCGGCGGCCTTCATCGAGATCGGCCTGTCTGACCCAGTTCCGGATCGCCCCGGCCGACGGTTCGAACTCACGGGCGAGAGACTCGGGGGTTCGTCCGGCACGGACCAGCTCGATCAGCTGGCGGCGGAACTCAGGCGGGTACGATCGACGGGATCTTGGCATCGGGACCTCCTCGCCCCATTGTAAGGGCTTGGTGTCCACGAAACCGGGTCAACTCCACAATGGCAGGTAACGAAACCGAGAACGGTGGTGTGCTGCGTGCCGTGGCGCTAGGTGACGTCCTCGGAGAAGTGTGGAACCTTCGCGTCGACTCGGTTTCCGTCGCGACGATGGACATCTCGCTGATCGACAATCAGTTCCACATGCGCGACTCCGACACCGGTACTTGCTTCGTCGACATATGGGATTGCGATGAGTCGGTGCAGATCGAACGCTCGACCATGACTTCCGTCGACCTCACCAACTGTGGACCCGCCCACTTGACGTCGTGTCAGGCAAACAGCATGTATCTTCTCAGTGATGCCGAAGCTTCTGTCTCGAACTGCACGGCGGAATACGTCAGTGTCGCGGGATGGGCCGCTACGATCACCGGGTCGTCTGTCGGAACTGCGCACGCGGGAGCCCGCTACGATGGCGGCGCCATCATCGGTGGTTGCACCATATGGGTGAGCGCAGAAGCGAGCGGATCTGGCGGCACCGTTGGCCAGAGGGGCTGGCTCAGCGTGCGTGACAACCTGATCCTCGGGACGCTCAGGGTCAGTGAAGCCGATGAAGTCAATGTCATGGGCAACACGGTCGTAGCGGCGCCATCGCAGCCGTATGCTGTCCGTGTCAATTCGCCGAACCCTCAGTACAGCCAGTTCACCCAGAACATCATCGTCGGCGGGCGTGTTGGGCTTAGCCTTGTCCCACCCTTCACTACTCCCGCCTGCAATGACGTGTTTGGGGCCGTAGATAGTCTCTATGCAGGGATTGCGGATCCAACCGGCCTTGACGGGAACATCTCCGCCAACCCTCAGTTCTGTGACCCCGGGGCCGACGACTACACCCTCGCTGAGACATCGCCGGCTCTCCCCGGCAACCACCCCGACGGCTACGACTGCGGCCTGATCGGTGCCCTCGGCGAGGGCTGCGGCCCGGCCCTGGCGAACCTCGCCCCGGCGGGCTTCGTCTGCCTCCCCGACTCGGCCGCAGCGTGGGCGGATGACCCCGACAGCCTCCGCATCGGCGCCATCGTCATCAATGACGGCAACCTCACCTCGGGTATCTTCGACGTGCGCATCGAGATCGAGGGCTGCGTCGGCTTCTGGGGCGATACGCAGACGATCGGGCCGTTGAGCCCCGGAGAAGTCGATACGGTGTTCGCGGGGCCGTTTGCTGTTGAGCCTGAGCAGTGCAGCGCGTCGGTCTTCGTCGACTACAACGATGATGAGGCGGAGTCGTCTGAGGTGGACAACGATGTCGTGGATGCGTCGGTGTGCACGGTGGTCGGCGTGCCGCATGGAGGAGAGCAGAATGCACCCACGGCTTGGACCGCGTGGCCCAATCCGGCCTTCTCCAGCGTCCGGTTCAACGGTCCCGTGCCGATAGTCGACATCTCGATCTTCGACGTACACGGCCGGCTCGTGCGCCACCTCACGCCCTCGGGGGCGGATCATGCAGTCTGGGACCGCACCACTGAGAGTGGGGATACCACCGCCCCCGGTGTCTACTTTGCACGCATGAGACATGAGAGCGGGGAGACAACCCTCCGTGTCTTGATCGGCAGGTAGCCGTGCATCATCGACGGCAAGACGGGCATGCGCCATCGCTCTTCGCGGGCAAGGGCATGCCCGGTGCGTGGTCAGCTCCACTCAGTCGCAACGGAACGGAGGTTCCCGATGAAACGCCTGCGCGTAGCTCTCATACTCTGTTGCCTCGGAACCTCCTCATCCGCCGCCGTGCTCGTCGATGGCGATGAGGACTGGCGAGGCCACTTTGCGCTGTCCCAGCCAATCAATGGCAACGTCTATACCATCATCCAGTTCAATTCCGACCTCATCATCGGCGGCAGCTTCCGAATCGGAGGTGCGCCGATCGTGCGCTGGAACGGGACCGAGTGGGAGCCGATGGGGACAGGCTTCGGGTCCAGCTCCTCTGTCGTTCACGACGCGATAGTCTACGACGGTGACTTGGTCGTGACCGGCAATGTGGGGATTCTCCATCGGTGGGTTGACGACCACTGGGAGGTCTTCAACGGCGGCTTCGCCGGTGGCAGTGTGGGCCACGTCCTCCTTGAGCAGGACGGCAATCTGTTCATCGGAGGTGAGTTTAGTGGGGTCAATGGAGTCAGTGCCAGCAGGGTCGCGTTCTGGGATGGAGCCGAATGGCACCCCATGGGCGCGGGTTTCGACAACGAAGTGTCCGCGATGGCCGTGCATGATGGGGTTCTCTACGCGGGTGGGAGTTTCAGAAAGAGCGGTACGACGCCGAGGGAGTACGTCGCTCGATGGAATGGCAGCAGCTGGGAGGATGTGGCCGGCGGGATGAACAACTGGGTTGGTGCGTTGATCACCTATGATTCGCTTCTGTTGGCTGGCGGGCGCTTCTCGACCGCTGGCAGCGTTGCTGCGTCCGGGCTCGCCGTCTTGGACGGTGCCGACTGGTCGGAATTCAACGGTGGCGTCAACGGCGGGCAAGTCAACGTGCTGACGCTGGTCGGCTCGGATCTGATCGTCGGCGGCAACTTCGAAGGAGTAGGAGGCATCGATGCCAGGATGATCGCCCGATGGGATGGTGCGGTATGGTCTGGCTTCTCCTCGAACTGGTTCGGCGAGGCTGGCGTAACCACGGTCGGTGGTCACGACGGTGATCTGCTTGTGGGTGGCGGGTTCACTTCGCGGGAAACGTCATCGGCCAACTTGGCGCGTTGGAACGGTGCCTGGGGAAGCTTCCAGAACGGGGTCACAGGCGACATCAAGGCATTCGGAGAGTTCGCTGGCGGCATTGTTGCGGGCGGCGAGTTCAGTCAAGCTGGCGAAGCACTGGCAACGAACGTCGCGCTCTGGAATGGCGCAGGTTGGTCCTCGCTTGACACCGGCATGAATGGCGACGTCCTCGCAGTGGGGCAATTCGGCTCAAACATCTACGCTGGGGGGAGCTTCACGCAAGCTGGCGGCTACGGGTTTGCGTACTTCGCCTTCTGGAATGGATCATCCTGGTACGGTGGTGTCGTTAATGGCATCGTTCGGTGCGGTATCGAGTACAACGGCGAACTCATCGTCGGCGGCGACTTCACAGAGGCCGCCGGATCGAGTGCGTTGAGGATCACGAGGACGGACGGTGAGGATTGGGACGCCCTGGGCGCGGGCGTGACCGGCTATGCCTCAGCGTCAGTTGAAGCCTTGGTCGTGCACGGAGCCGATCTAATCGTCGGCGGTTTGTTCACGGAAGCTGGCGGGCTGGCAGCGTCAAACGTAGCGCGATGGAACGGCGACGTGTGGGCGGCGATGCAGTCCGGGGTCGATGGTCGTGTCTTCGCACTTGCTTCGTTCGATGATCTCGTGGTGGCTGGTGGGGACTTCCATTGGGCTGGAAACACACAGGCCCACTACGTCGCCGCATGGAACGGGAACACCTGGCAGCCCATGGGAGACTGGTTGAACGGTCCGGTGCGAGCGCTCGAGGTGCACGATGGAACGCTGTTTGCCGGCGGCGAATTCACCTGGGCAGACCGAGCAGCCAGCCGCATCGCCTACTGGGACGGGAGCCGGTGGCGCGCCATGGGAGCCGGGACGGATGGCCCCGTACTGGCCCTCAAGAGCACCCCCGACGGCCTTTTTGTTGGAGGCGACTTTGCGTACACCGGCAACCGATCGGCGAGCGCCGTATCCGAGTGGGGCGGATCTGTGGTGTCGGTGCCCCCGGTCCTGACGCTGCCGGGGCGCGCGCGTCTCGCTGTCTCGCCGTCGCCGTTCAATCCGAACACGAGGGTTCGACTCACGCTCGACGAGCCCGCGTACGTCGAGATTGACGTTCACGATACAGGGGGCCGGCTGGTAGACGTGCTGTGGAACGGACGCCTTGGGCGTGGCGAGAACGTCATCCCGTGGCATGCTGCGGATGACGGCGGGGGCTTCCCGGCCGGTGTCTACTTCGTGAAGGCGTCGGTAGCTGGCCGAGGGCTGAGCGAGAAGGTGGTCCTCGTCCGATAAGGGCCGTTCATCATGTTCAGTGTCGCGTGCCCGGCGCCCGCCGACCACGAAACGCACGTCGTCTCCCGTGCCCTTCCCGTTACTGGATCAACTTCTCCACGTACTTCGAGAATGTGAACGGCTCGACACCGACGCCGGCAAGCACCCGCCTGAAACTCTCTGCCGCCACCGAGTCCGGCGTCACAATGGTGACGTTTGGGCGCGGTGTTCTGGAGTAAGCTTCGACAAGCAAGTCCCTGGCTTCTCGATCGGTGTCGGGGAGACGGTAGCCAATAACGATCCATCGCTCGGCGCTCGCGAGAGCCACGCGAGCCATCTTCCAAAGCGGTTCAAGTCCGAGGATCTGAGGGGCTTTGCCCGGTTGCGGTGGAACAAACACGGATCGATACGTTCCCCCGTGGCGGTCCCGAACAAGCGAGAACCCGGGGCCGCTATTGTCGTCGACATCGAGGCGAAGGAGAGATGGCGTGTGAGGCGACCGTCTGTCAGCGGGTACAACCCAGTTCAGCGAACCGTGTAGTTTCAGAAGCGTGACGTTTGTCGGTTCTTCGGGCAGCGGTTCAATGCCACGTCCTTGGATCATCCTCCCATTAAACCTCAGACCCATTCCACCTGACCGACTCCACAAGATGTTAGACGTCTTTGCTACTACGTCCAACGATGCCTCGATCAACGGATCGTAGTTGAAGGTGAGGATGGTGTCTCCGGGCTGGCAGCGAGTCCGAAGAAGGCGGACGTGGTGGCTGAGCTCGCTCGAGCCCAATCGACGGAGTCGCCAGAAGAGTACGAGTTCGATGCAACGCGTGAACCGATCTCGCCAGTAGCTGTCGTTGGCGAGTGCAGAGAAGGCCCTTTCAAGCCCGACTTCGTTGATCCTTCTGGCGCCAAGCCGGCGGAGGATTTCGGATCTCAGCTTCGGCCACTGCCATCGAGTTCCGTCATAGTCCTGAGGTGGGGACGTCGAAATCTCGGGCCACGTGTTCCACATCTCATCGGCGACGGCAAGGAAGTCGCTGTCAATTGGCAGAGACCCCACAATCCCGCCGTAGTCCGCGGAAGCGCCGGCGCCGAAAACAAACGCTGTCGGCATACTCCGATCCTTCCTATTGCGGTTCGATGGCAGGAAAGGTCCGCGTCAACCACCCAGTTCAGAGGAGCAAAGACGAGCCGGCATTGTGCATCAACCTGGGACAACGAGAAACCCGGCGCAACCGCACCGGGCAAGTAGAACCATCTGGGGCTTGACGGCTAGCCTCTGAGCACCGCCCTCAACCGGTTCTGCAAGCTCCCGCCCTTGTTCCCGATCTCCTCCCGCGGCCCCAGGTGCTTGTCCGTGTAGTCGTACGCCGACTTCCCGATCGACACCTTGAGCTTCTCCATCGGGATCACCTCCTCGGTCTCCGGCCGGCCCTTGACGGTGACCTTGAGCCCCTTGGCGACCTTGACGATGTCGAAGCTGACGCGTTCGGAGACGTTGGTGGCGCGGCCGCCGGTGAACTCGCAGGGGACGCCGGCCTTCTTGCACGCGTCGCGGTAGGGGGCGAGGACGTCGCGGAAGCGGGCCTTCGCGTCGGCGACGATGCCGTTGGCCTCCGTGTGGAGCTTGGCCGCCTCGGCCTCCATGTCGCGAACGGTGCGTTCGGCCTCGACGACGGTGGCGCGGAGCGCGTCGAGGTCGGGGGTGTCGGCGCCGGACGCGGCCCGTGTGCGCGTCTTCTTGGCTGGCGCGGCCTTGGTCGCCTTCTTCGCCCCAGTCTTCGCCGTACGGCCCCGTTTCGCCCCGGTGCCGCCGTTGGTCGCCGTCGTCGTCGTCTTCGTGGTCTTCGCCATCGTGTCCTCCCTGTTCCGCGAGCCGCCCTGCGCGGTCCGCTGGACACATGGACGCTCGACCCCGGCGAGGTCATCAAGTCATTTAACGGCAATAAGTTGGCTTGATGTGTGGGCCAAGGGAGGGAACATGTGGGAGCGAGGAGGGCATGAAGAAGCCCCCAGCACCTCGGGATGAGACCGGGCGCTGGGGGCCGAGTGAGCTCCCCGCTGCGAAGGAGAGAGAGTCGTCAGCGCAGCTTGGGCACTGGGGAGCTTGGTCATTGTATCGGGCCAGGCGGCGGGTTGCCTGAGAAACCCGGCACATACAGAACGCCCCCGGCGCGGCTCTGGGCTGCACCGGGGGAAGGCTCCCCGAAAGGCAGTTGACGGCGGTAACAAGGATGAGACGCCGGCTCCTCGGGGAAGGAACCGATTATCCGCGCCAGCCCAGGCTCTGCGCAAGAGGGAGGTGAGCTTGCCGTACCGCGCCCCCGAGACCATGACCACCGCCGAGCAGCGTCGCCTCCTCGACGTCAGCGGCGAGAGCCCCCGACCGCGCGACCACGTGATGATCTCGCTCGCGCTCGGCACCGGGCTTCGGCTCGGTGAACTGCTGGCCCTCGACGTCGGCGATGTCAGCCCCGATGGAGTCCACGTTCGCACGCGCATCAAGCTGCGCGTCGAGACGACCAAGGGCTCGCGCAAGGGCGAGGTGTTTCTGCCGGACCGGGTCGTCGAGAAGATGACGCGGTTCCTGGCGTGGAAGGCGATGATGGGGGAGTCGCTCGATGCCGACGCGCCGCTCTTCATCTCGTCGTGGGGGAGGCGGCTGTCGGCGAGGCGGACGCAGATGATGTTTCACGAGTGGCAGCGACGGGCTGGGTTCGATCGGCTGTACAACTGGCATGTGCTCCGCCACACGAGTGTGACGTCGGTCTACCGGGCGAGCCGGGATCTCTTCCTCGCCCAGCGGTTCGCACGACACGCGTCGCCGCTCACCACGATGGTCTATCTGCATCCGAGTGACGAGGAGATGGCAGAGCAGATCCGCAGCCTGCCGTGCTGAGCCCGATCAGTTCAGGCAGCACTTCTTGAACTTCCGGCCGCTGCCGCACGGACACGGGTCGTTGCGCCCGACGTGAGGGGCCTTTCGGATCGGCGTCCGTCGTCGCTCCAGTGCCTCCAGGTGAAGGCCATGGCCGAGCGTCGCGTAGTGGATCAGCGCATGTGGGATCGCGCGCCGGCACTCGTCGAGAACGACCTCGGGATCGTCGTCGGGCTCGGCCTCTTTCCGATAGGCGTCCGGGTCACCCCAGATCATCAGCGTGAACACGACCGCGTCAAACTCGTCCTCCACGTCTTCGTCGTCGAGGGCGACCAGCGCGCGCTCCCAGTCATCTTCAACGAAGGCGAAGCCGACCGCGAAACCCCGGGCCCATGTCTTGCGCGCCGGCTCGGAGTCTGGATCCAGTCCCGCGGCCCGGGGCGTGATGGCGACGTCGCCGGACGCCATCGCGATGCCGTGGTTGTACGCACTCATGATGCTGCCGATCACGGCCTCGGCCTCCTGGAGATCGGCGTAGCCGGCGTCGCCACCGAAGATGGGCGGCATCCACTCCGATGGTTTCAGCATGGCGGGGCTCCCGCAGATCGCGAACAGGAAGCCACGGAACTCCGGGTAGGACATCACCTGTTCACCGCGGTCGGGCGATGACAGGAACGCTTCGATGCGTTGCTCGTCGGCCTTGCGGAAGGGGTTCACGAACATCGCGCCGCTCCGACTCGAACCTGCCAGGTTCGACGGCTCGCCCACTCCCGCGACCCGACTTCCGCCATGGCGCCCTCTCATGGAGTTGGTGAATAGCGGGAGTATAGCGGACGCGGCAGGATGGGGTCCTCCCAAGCTGCTGGGGCGCGTGGCGGGTCCCGGACGTGCGACCTCTCTGCAGACGTGACGATGGAGATGCACCGCGTACTTGTCGATAAGCGCTACGAAGACAAGCGTCCAATTGCCAGCGATCGGAGGTCGAGGTGTCAGAGCCGCAAAGACTCTTCCCCACTCCCGAGGAACGAGAACAGGAGAAACGGCAACACTGGGACACGACGATGAGGCGACTCGAGCGAGGGCTCAGTCGGGAAGCTCAAGCCGTAATCCTCGCGCATCTACGCGCCGAGAACCTACTCGATAGTCTGCTTTGTGGCTGCATACAGTCACCGCTCGAAGGAGCCGAGGACGACGAGGACGAGTATGCCAACCGGCGATTTGGCGACTTCGACCGAGGCATGAACTTCCATCGAAAACTCGCGCTGGTTGCGGGACTAGGGCTCATCCCGAGACCGGTCGATGAAGCTGTTGCTGGCCTAAATGCGCTGCGGAATGATTTTGCCCACGTCGCGGATCGACAACTGGCGCCCAACGACCTTGACAAAATGCAGCATTGGTTGGGGGTCGCGTCAAAGGAACTTGGCGATCGTATCCGTGTGGGCGAACAACAGGACCAACTCCGTGCAACGCTTGCAGGCGTGCTTGTCACGCTAGAGAACGCCAACGAGAATGTAAGCGCGGAACTTGGCGCGCAGGATTACTAGCGCGCAGACTTCCTGGAGTCGACATGCGTGGCGCCCTGGGCGGCCTTGGAAATGTGGTAGCCGGATATCTCGCGCCGGTGGTTCCTCCATGAGAGCGACCGCAGCACCTCCCGCAGCGACCGCTCCCCGACGACGATCGTCCCATCGAGCAGCCCCTCCTGGATGTCCGGCGCCAGCCCCAGCAGCGCCGTGATCTGCGAGAGCCGCGCCCGACTGACTCCGGCGACCCGAGCGATCTCGGCATAGCTGGCGACCCGCCCATCGCGCACCATCTCGTCGAGCACGAGCGCCAGCGCCATCAAGCGGGCCGATCGGGGCACGGTGGGGACCTCGGGCTCTGGGGTGGGGACAGGTTCGGGGCGGAACGTGGCCCGGATGGTGACGCTCACGGGCGACCTCCAGGCAGAAGCGAGACCGCTCCCTCCCGAAACGTGATCGCGACCTCACCGGACGCCCCGTCGTACTCGACACGCTCGACGAGGAGCGCCAGCGCCTCGTGCTTCTCACGCGCCGTCAGACGCCCCCACAGCGCGTCGAACTCCGACAGGGCTTCCGAGACGCCCGTGCGGTTGATCGTGCGAGAGCGCACCGCTACGAGCGTCTCGTGGGCCACACGACGGCGGCGCTCGGTGCCCTTGAGACGTCGCGTGATCTCGGCGAGTCGATCGTCGTCGGCGTCGTGACGGGCGCGGCTGAGTTCTCCTCGGAGCTGCTTGATCTCGGCGTCGAACATGCGGACGTCGTTGGCGAGCTCCTTCACGCGAGCCTTCGCCTGGGCCTTCGCGGACGCGACGACGGCGGCGATCAGCTTGGGGTCGCTGCCGATACCCCGGACCTGGTCGACCACGAACGCCTCGATCTCGCTGGCGGCGACGGGAGCGGTGGGGCAGACGTGGGCCCCTTCCTTCTGGCGGCGGACGCAGGTGTAGTACGCGTACGATCGACGGCGCTTCACCGTCGCGGTCCGGGTCATCGCGGCGTCGCAGGCGGAGCAGCGGAGGATGCCGGCGAGGAGGGCCGTACGCTTCGTCCTCGGGGCCGAGCCGTTCGTCACGCGGTTGCCGGCCAGGCACGCCTGGACCGCCTCGAACGTCTCGACGTCCACGATGGCCTCGTGCTCGGCGTCGACGATCTCGTCTCCGGCCCGGATGCGGCCCACGTAGAGCGGGTTCGTCAGGAGCTTCTGGAGCGTCGACTTGCCGAACTCGCCACCACCATGTGCCTTGCCCGCGGCCGACACCCAGCGTTTCGTGGTCCAGCCCCGGCGACGGATCTCGCCGATGGTGGAAGACAGCGATCGGGTCTCCAGGTAGGTTGAGAAGATAGCGCGGACCCGCTCGGCCTCGGCCTCGTTGACGACCAGCCTACCCTCGGCGATGTCGTAGCCGAGCACGGGCACGCCACCGGTCCACTGGCCTCGACGCCGCGCCGCCCTCATCTTGTCTCGCGTGCGCTCCCGGATCATCTCCCGCTCGAACTCCGCGAACGAGAACAGGAGGTTCAGGGTCAGCTTGCCCATCGAACTCGTCGTGTCGAGCTGCTGTGTCACCGACACCAACCCGACGCCGTGCCGATCCAGCGTCTCCATGATCCGGACGAAGTCTGCGAGGCTGCGGCTCAGCCGGTCGATGCGGTGGACGACGATGCGATCGACCTCGCCGGCCTCGACGTCGCGGAGCAGACGCTGAAACGCGGGCCGACGCGTGTCGCCTCCGCTGAAGCCACGATCCTCGTAGACGTCGGGCAGGGCGGTCCACCCGGCGTGACGCTGGCTCGCGATGTAGGCGAGGACGGCTTCCTGCTGCGCCTCGGTGGAGCTGAGGGCCTGGTCGGGGCCATCGTCGACGGAGATGCGGCAGTACACGCCACACCGGACCGTCGTGGGCTTGGTGCGGCTGCCGTTGCGCGATGTCGTCGAGAGGGCGGCCATCGTCAGTCCCGCGCTCCTTTCACTCGCCAGAAGGTCCAGCCATTCCAGTGACCGCCGCCACTCGCGACACGCGCCGCTGCACTCAACGACTTGAAGACCTCACCTCCGTGCTCGAACCCATGCTCGCGAACGACGCACTCGACGACGCGGCCGCGGTGCTCACGTCGCAAGACAGTTCCGACGGGCGGGAGGTTGAGATCGCGCGATGGCAGGCGCTTGCGGACGCGAGGCGACGCTTCGGTCGCTCCCGTGGGCGGACGCGAACGCAGCACGCCGAAGTCGGCGATCGCGTGCGCCCGCTCCATCACGCGTGCCGGATGTCCGCACCATCCTTCATCCAGCGCCTGCAAGCGCCAGATCACGCGCTTGATCAGGCTTCGCTTGTTGTGCGAACGCGTCGGCTCCTGCCAGACCCGCTCGAACTCGCGTTGCAACTCCTTCACTGTCATTCTCCCGAGCCGTTCGAGCTCGGCGTCGACGTCGAGCGCCATGCCGGCCTCCTTTCGGTGTCAACCACCCGGACATGACCGCTCTCGTCGGCGGGGACATCAAGTGGATCGTCGGCGTGCTCGCCGGTGACGAGGCGGACGTACGCGCGGGCGAGCAGAAGTGCCAGCTCATCGTGGATCGCCACTGACGTCATCGGTTGACCTGGCCACTGGAACCGTCGATCACGTCGAACGGACCGAGTGCGCATCGGATGCCGTGGAGCTGCTGGAACATCTCCGGATCGCGAGCGATCCGCATTGCGGTCACGAACTCGGATCGTGTGTACGCGTCGGTGCCCGCGTCGCTGTCCTGGTCGTCCACGATCGCGATTACGTCGCCGAGCAGGCGGCTCTGGATGCGCAACGGTCGTCCGGGGGAGACGACGTCGGAGAGTCGACGGTCGGCGTCGGTGATGCTCCGAGGAGCCGAGTTCGGCTCGGCAACCGGCGCCCGTTGAGGTTCGGCGGGCTGCCCGAGCGTGCGCATGTGGCGGAGGTAGTCGCGAACCGTCGTCATGGTTGACCTCTCGTCAACCTACCCAAGGGGTACGCAAACCCCCTCTTGGGTAGGTCAAGTTGCGTCGTACCAACGATCTCAACCGACCTACCCAACCTACCCACCCCGAAACGGGCCTCCTGGGGAGAAAGGTCGGAGGGTCTTGTTCCCCGCCATGCCCTTTTCCCTTGGATGGGTTGGGTAGGTAGGGTCAAGTCGTTGTGAATAGGAGCGTTCACCTACCCAACCCCCCTTTTGGGTGGGTGTGGGTAGGTTGAGTTCTCGACATCTTCTCCTGGAGCTCCTCGGGCGACAGCAGCTTCACGGCCGCGCCCTCGGGGTCGCGTCCGAGTCGGTAGGTGTGGGCTTTCCCGGCCTCGCTCGACTCGAGCTTGAAGAACCCAGCAGCCACGGCAGCCCGTGCATGCTTGTCGACGGTGTTCTTCGCCCAGCCGAGCGTGTCTTGGAGCTGAGCCCGATTGAACTCGGTTTCAGTGTCGCGTCCCGTGAGGTCGGCGGCGGCCTGCCACATCGTGATCAGCTTGGGCGACGTTTGACGCACGGTGTTGGCCAGGACGTCTTCGGCGAGGCGGAATGCGAGTGCGTAGTCGGTGATATCGGCGAGAACGTGTTCGTTGCCGCCGATGGTGATCCGCTCTCGCTGCCGCTGGAACAGAAGCGCGCGGGCCTGAATGAGCGCCAGAAACCGTCCTCGGTCGCGCCGCACGCGCACCGGTTCGACAGGGAACTCGATGAGCGAGATGTACGGGATGTGGACGGGTAACACCTCCAGCAGTCGTTGCGCGTCGCGAAACACGTCCTGAACCGCGATGTCGCGACCACCGGCAAGGTGCACTCGGTTGGCCGCGTCGACGATGCGCTCGGTCTGTTCGCGGCTCTCGTCCATGTGAAGATCGAAGCTACGCGTCTCGTTCTCGGGATGAAGCAGCGGGCGGGTCGTGGTCTCGGCATACGCCATCGGACCCTCGATCGTCTTGTCGACCGTCATCATCTGGCCGGCTTCATTCTTCTCGACGACCGAGAAGATCAGGCGCTTCTCGCTGAGCATGTTTCGGATCGCGTAGTCGCTGTCGTCGGCGCCGTCACGCTCGAACACGATGAGGACTTTGTGTGCCAGGCTCTCGGGCAGGTGGTAGAGCGCCTTCGGACTCAACGCGGAGACGATCCGCAGGTCCTCAGGCGGGAACAGACCAGCCACCGCCTCGACGAGGTAACTCTTGCCCGAGCTCGACTCCCCCTTGATCGAAGTCGCGATCGGGTCGGGGAGCTTGCGCGAGGTGAACGCCAGGAACACCATGAGCTTGTTCGTTTCTTCACCAGCACAGCCGAGTGCATCGAGCGCGTCGAGCACGCGCGTGTCGAGATCCGGGTCGCTCAGAAGCGCGAGGGCGTCCGCACGCTGTGCGTCGCTCATGCGCGGAGGGATGTCGTCCTCACGAGTGACCAGCGCGAGTGTGGGCTTCTCCGCCTCTTCGAACTCCTCGTCGATGACGCCCTTGCGGATGTCGAGACGGTCGCTGATCACGCCGCGGTAGTGCTCTCGCGCCAGGCGATCGAGCTTTGCGACCTGCCGAATGAGTTCACGGAGCGGCCCGACGCGTTCGGTGGCGTCGAGAGGCTCGATCTCGTCGATGCGGATGTCGACGAAGGGGCGTGCCTGCGTGATGAGGTCTGCGATGTCCCGGCCTGCACACGCAAGGTCGTTCACGTCCTGGTCGGGTGGCAGAGAGGCGATCCGCGTGACGACGCCGAGGCGCTCGGCGACGCGTCTTGCCCCTTCGAGTCCCGGAACGTCACCGTCGAAGGCCACGGTCACCTGCTCGTGACGAGCCAGCGCGGCCGCCCAGGCGTCCTTGAGTATTCCGACGCCGGGGACTCCAACAGCGGAGAGTCCGGCCTGGATCAGAGTGAGCGCATCGATTTCGCCCTCGGCGACCACGATCTTGCCCGGACTCCTAAGCTGGTCGGCGCAATACAGGCGCGTTTCCACGCCCGGCAGGCCGAGTACCTTCTTACCCTGGGTACCAGGCATCGTACGGCCGCGAAGTGTCGTCACGTGACCGCTCTCGATGTACGGGAACACGATGCGGCGGTAGAGAAAGTCCCGACCCTTCTCGTCTACGAGCCCGCTCGCGACGCGTTCCTCTCGCGAAAACCCCTTCGCCTCCAGATGCTCGCCAAGACCACCTTTCGCAAGGCCGAGGCGGTAGGTCTCGATGGTCTCGTCGCTGAGCTTTCGCGAACGAAGATACGCGTGAGCGTCGTCGGTAATGCATCCGACGTAAAACGCCACCGCGACATCGAGGATGGAGCGCACAGGTGTCGAGTGTGACGAGACCGGTTCCCCCAAGTGCTTCGCCAACGTCCAGCCGTTTCCGCGTGTGTCGCACTTCTTGCAGTGATACAGGCCCGTCGACAGGTTCACGTAGAGATGACCGCTGGAGTCACTACAGAACAGGCAATCGAATACGACCTCGTCACCTGACTGCTTGCGAGGTTCTCCGTGGTGCTTCCGAAGTAGCTCCGTAGAGCTGGGAGGCTCATGGATCATCGTCAGCTCCGGCGGCGCCGGGCCCTGGTTCCGACCGCAGCGGAGCGACGTCACGCAGCACGGTCGTCACCATCGTCGGACGCGACCGGACGTACGCGGAGCTGTTCGAGTACGTCACGGTAGCGCCTCGTGAACTCCTCGGTCAGTGGCTTGCGACCGAGTTCGACCATCGACACGAACTGGGGCGTGACGCCTAGAGCGGCCGCCAGGCGGTACTGGAGAACGCCCGCCTGGAGCCGCTCGAACTTGAGCTGGAGACCGTAGGCCATGTTCTTCGCCTCCGAGAGGTCTCATCGTCGGCCGACCGCGA
>CBDCYW010000023.1:0-7316 GCA_965224245.1 Candidatus Eiseniibacteriota bacterium
GGTTCGTTGCGCCGTGGTTCTCGTCGAGGTCGATGATGAGCGAGAGCTTCCCGCGTTCCGCCAAGGCGCGCGCGAGGGTAACCGTGAGGGTGGTCTTCCCCACTCCGCCCTTCTGGTTTCCCACGGCGATGATGCGTGTAGGACGTCCCTGTTCGTGCATTGGCAGGCCCTCCATGGTCCCTGGCGACGAAAGTCGCGGATTTCATTGCAGCTACAACGCCATGACGCCATAAGGCTACGTGGCTACGTAGCCTTGAGGCCTTGAAGCCTTATAGCACTCACTATCAGGAATAAGTGCAGTCGCACAAGGGGTTTTCGCACTTGAGACAAGGTCGTCAGCGCCATGAGGCTATGTAGCCTTCTGGCGTTGTAGCCTTAACGCTTCAAGGCGTCAAGGCGTTCTGGCTCTGACGCCAAAAAAGGGGCTGGCAAATTCCGGAGGGTTCGGGTAAGACGCTACCTGGCGGTAGTTTAAGCAAGTTGAACCAACGCAGGGAAGTAGCCTTTCGATGAAGCCCGAGGAATTCAGAGCGGCGCTCAGTGAGCACTACGCGAAGCTCTCCGTCGAGGAGAAGCGGCGTCGCATCGTCCTCGAGCCAGCCTTCCGAGATGCCTACAACGAAATCACCGAGGCGCACCGGCAGGTCCCCGTCCCGCACTACTTCTGGGCCAAGTGGGTCCCGACGCTCGGGCCCGTGGCGTCGATGCTCTACATGCGGCTTCGCCAGTACTGCTACCACAACCCGGAGACGGGGGAAGAGCGAAACGAGTGCTGGCCGAAGCAGGCGACGCTCGCGAGCGAAATCGGTGTGAAGGACCGAAAGACCATCCGCCGCGCACTCGTCCTGCTCGAAGAGCACGGGTTCATCAAGCGCAAGTCGACCTACCGCCTCGACGAGAAGGGGCGCCCGCACCAGGGGAGCGACCACTACCTAGTCTACTTCGAGGTGCCGCTCGTGACCGAAGACGCCGTGGAGCTCCTCATCCGGCGAACGGAACCGGACGCGAAAGAGGGCGGAGCCTATGAGGGGAAAAAATCCCCCCATAGGACCTGGACTGTGGATAAGTCGCCCTATGAGGGGAAAATCTCCCCTCATGTAGGTGGGGAAAAAATCCCCTCCAGAAGTATTACTAGAACAAGTACACCTAACGTTACTAACGTTGATTCAAGGACTTCCAAGGAGAAGACCGGCAAGGCAACCCTTCGAGACGACCCGCGAGTCCGTGCCATGCCGGAAGCCGAAAAGGCCCAGAGGGAGTCCCTCACGTACGAGGTTTCAGACCAGCTCAAGGTCATGGCGGGCGACCGAGACGTGGAGCCCCACAAGAGCCTCGGGTTCATCCGGCGAGTTTGCTTCCTCATGCCGGAGCAGCACGTGAGAGAGGCCCTCATCTCCACGCGAGACGCCATCGAAGAGCAGCGGTCTGGGCGGAAGAGTCTTCGAGAGGGACCGGCTGGGTACTTCGCCGGCATTGTTCGCGCCATCGAGCACCGGGAAGGACTCGACCTGGGCGTCAAGTGGGGAGGGAAGGCCCGGCCTTCGCCGGAGAGGGCTGCTAGAGCTCCGGAGAGGCCACGTGAGAGACGCGGTGGGGGAGAGGAACCCCATCGGGAGGACTCGTTGGTTCCGATGTCACAGGCGACGCGAGAGGCGCTTCGCTCGTTTCTCGGAGAACCGGGCGACTAGCCCACGAGCAAGAGGAGGCACGACGTGCCGAGGAAGAAATCTCCGAACTACTGGGTCACCCCGGCGGATGGTGGTGGCTGGGACGTGAAGCGGGAGGGCGGAAAGCGCGCCTCCGGCCACTTCGACACGCAGAAGCAGGCGAACGACCGGGCCCGGGAGCTTGCCCAGAAGTCGGGCGGTGAGCGCATCACGCAAAAGCGCGATGGCACCATCGGAAGCAAAGACTCCTACGGGAACGACCCGAGAAGTCGGAAGGACCGCGAGCACTAGGCGACGATTCGGACTGGCGCGCGAAGCAAGCGGTAGAGCTCAAGCGTTGCGCGGATGTCTGCGAGGGCGTCGTGCCGGGTTTCCTCGGGGAAATCGAGCCCGAAGTAGTCGCAGAGTGTTCCAAGCTGGAAGTTCTCGGGCGGCGTAACCTCGGGATGCTCGGCGAGGAAGTACCACTGCGCCCGCTGGAGCGTGCAGAGCACGGTGTGAGTGACGGGGCAGAAGGCCTTGTGGCGGCGGTACCATTCCTGAAGGAACGGAACGTCGAACGTGACGGCATTATGCCCCGCGACAAGCGCCAGCCGATAGGGGCGCCCGTTCTTTCCGACCTTTTCGACGCTCGCATGCCGGCGTAGGAACGAGGCGAACTCACGCGCGACCTCATCGGCGCGGCGCCCTTCCGTTGCCCAGGTTTCAGGGTCGTACTTCTGCTTGTTCAGTGCCTCCTTGGTTCCTTCGAGAGTGCCGAACTGGACCTTCCGCTCGAAGACCTCGAGTTCGTTGACTTCGTCGTCGACGGCGATGGCCGCAATCTGCGTGATTGCGTGCTTCTTCGGGTTCAGTCCTCCCGTTTCCAAGTCGAGGAAGACGATTCGTTCCACGGTCCCAGGCTATCGCGATTCGGATTCCTACTCAAAACGGCGTACCGCTCGGAGCCAAACAGTGACTTAGATTCAGAACCCTGCTATCAGTGAAGAGCGAGAGAGCGCTCGCTACGAAACTATTTCAAACCGCCCAAGGGGCAGAAAGGAGAAGAGAATCTCCCTTCGCGATGCCCCCAAGGTGGGGTGTTCGTGAGGGGCGCAGGCTCGTGGTCGTCAACGACTGCTGAATACGCATCGGAGACGCTACCTACGTTTGGGAGCTGGCACCCGAGGAGAAGGCTTCACCAGCCTTCGAAAGGGAAGAGGGTTCATCGCCTCTTACGCCAGTACCCGTAGAGCCGGATGCCATGAGAGTGGCTTGTCCGGTTCGAGAGGGGCTCCAAGGAGTAATCGCTCGCTTGAGCAGTAATCCCTTGGTTCTACCTCATCGGCGGAGCCGCCAGGCTCCAGTCGAATTCGGGCGACCGGGACACGCTTGGCTTTTGCCAAGTCGTGGTTGCCAAAGAGGGTGATGCGAGCGCTCGCTCGCTAATCCCCCCGCGGGGTTCGAGGGCTTTGTCCTCGTTCAACGTTGGCCGGCGTGGGGAGCTCGAGGCCGGTGACGGTCTCGACCGGGAGCGACTCTCTCGGCGACCTCGTGAAAAGCGAGGCGGTGAAAAGCTCAACCATGAAAGGCGGGAAACCGCTTGCCGGTAACTGCACGTGAAGACGGTGCCGAACTGCGAGAAGCCTTGGCTGAACGGTAAGGGGAGCTTCTGTATTCGTACCCCGAAAGCGCAAGCCATGCTTGCGGTGAGTGTGGCAGAGGGGGACCTCAGCACACACAGCCAGAGGCCCACCGGTAACACGGTGTAGCGACGTGAGCACGTGCAGGAAGGTGACCACTAACCGGGGAAGGACTGAGGGCGCCGCGTGTCGATGACGCGGTGCGTGGCCTGGTCCGCCACGTGGTTCAAACCCCTCAGTCTGGGAGAGTGCCTCAAGTAGAACAGGGCGGAAGCCCGCGGTGCTGGAGGGGAAGCCCTCCACGCGAAGCGATTCGCGCACGGCAAGGCAGTCGTGGCCCGTCCGCGCGTCGGGGTGGTGCCCGAAGCGGATGCGGGAACGAAAGAGGCGACGGGGCAGGACACTGCCCAAGCGTAGGTAGCGGACCTGGAACGGGGGAGAGGCCTGAGTCGGCCCTCCCCGTTCGGGGTCTCTCGGAAGGGATGGTTCGTAGTCAGAGGAGGCAAGGCCGGGAGGCCTTCAGCGTCCTCTGATGGCGGATTGACGACGGACAGGCAAGGTGTACCTGCCGTCCGTCGAGGTTCTGAAAAGCGCAACGCCCATATATGGGCGGCCATGTCTGTGAATGCAGACGCGGCCGCGCACGCGGCGCTCTGCGGAAAGGAGGTTTAACGACGAAGGTCGAGAGGTTCACTCGCGAGGTTCGTTGGGGAGACCGGCTCTGGGCTGGCTCTTCGCCATCGAAGGCTTTCCGGCTTTGAGGTGTGCCGTTGAACACCTCTTCCGATTTCCCGTGGTCATGGGTTGGAGCAGTGGAGAAGCTAACTCATGTCCTACAAAAGCGTTGCCGGAACAAAGGCCGGCTTCCTGCAGCAGCTCGCAGTGGCGTACCTGCCTCACGGGTACTTCTACTACGTGGCCGGGCGCGTTCCGAAGGGGAAGGACCCCGAGGCAGTCGACCGAAAGCTCTGCGAACGGTACGGAATCGAGCTCTCGCGGTGGGCGAGGGCGAGGCGCAAGCGCGCTGGCCGAGCGTCGATGCAGTACCTCCGGTACGGTCGCTTCTTCGTGCTCCTTGCGACCGAGGGCGAGCACGAGTTCTTCGATGAGGAGCGAGCGAGCATCCGGGACTTTCGCCGGCGAGACCAGCGTCTCCACTTTGCCGGGTATTCCATCGGTTGCGTGCGTCCCAAGGGAAAGCACCGCTGGCACGCCTCGGTCCGAATCCACATGAAGCGATATCGGGAGCTCAAGGCCCACTTCCTCGAGCTCGCCTGCCACCGGTCTGAGGCGAAGCTCTCCGAAGAGTTTCGACGCTTCCCGTTTGAACCCTACGGACCGGTCAGAATTCAGCTTGTCGCCATCTGGAAGGCCGTGAATGAAGCTCGGCGTCGTGCCGGCTTCGGTGCCATTCCGCTCGAGGCGCTCAGACTTCGTCGGCGGTCGGTGAAGCCGTTCGAAAGCTGGAAAGGTGAGCTTGTTGAAGCGGCGTGACGACGGCCGCAGTCGCAGATCACTGGCCCAGAGCAGAGGTTGTCCCGGCGGGGGCGGCTACCCTGCCGGTCCCGCAGCGAGGTTCCTTTTCAATGCGGTGGGCGCGGCTCTGTGCCAGGTCTTCACCGGCACCTGGGTGGCGATGAGGGTGGAGCCTAGGGGGTGGGGACGAGCGAAGAGCCCCCATCGAGACTCGTAGCGAGGCGGGGCAGTGGGTTTAGCTGCGCGTGCCGGTCTTTCGTCGTGTCGCGGTTTTCTTGCGCGTAGCGGCCTTCGCTGTCGACTTGGCTCGTGCCGCGGCAACCTTGCGACGAGGGAAGCGGATCTCAAGCCGGCGGTCGAGGGCTTCAGCAACGCGACGAAGCATCGCCACCGAGTGGCCCTCGTATGCCGAGTCCTCAAGGCGGGAGATGACGGACGGCTGGGTGCCTACGCGTTCAGCAAGCGCAGCTTGGGTAAGCTTCGCTTTCGTACGCAAGTCGTAGATGGCCCTTGCGACCTGAGCGTTCGCGAGCTCCTCCTCGTAGGTAGCTTGCTGCTCTGGATCGTCGCCAACGTACCTGTCGAAGAGGTACTGGAGGGCGGGAGATTCGAATCTGTGCTTTCGTGCCATGGGTGGTTCCTACTTCTTGCTCTTCTTCTTGTTCTCTTTCTTCTCTTCGTTCTCAAACGTGTGCTTCTCTGGTGCTTCCTCGAACTTGGCCTTACGCTCTATCGCGAGGTCGATCTCCTTTGCCGGCACTTCGGCCTCTTTCGTGAGACCGTGCGAGACGACCACGGCCTTCCGACCGTGGAAGAAGTAGAGCATTCGGAGGTTCACTCGTCGGTGCCTTGTCCGAAGCTCGTAGATCTTGTCCCTCAGGAGATCCGCCTCCGGTCGTCGGAGCTCATGGCCCATGTCCTCGAGGCGCTTGAGGCAGGCAACACACTTTGCCTGCGCCTTGGGTTCGAGCTCGTCGAGCCACTCCGTAAGCGGGACCGTACCGTCCTCTTCCTGGTAGAGCACAAGCCGGGTCTTAGGCATTGGACTCCATCTCTATTATCGCATATTTGTGAAAAAACTCAACTCTCATTTTGCGCTTCTCATCGATGGGATGCTAGGGCGTATCTTACTGTTCTGCAATCGCTTAGAGTTGGTTCCAGCACCTGTTCCAGGTCGTCGGGTGGCCGGAAGCGACCCTCTTGTCGAGGGGCAGTATGGAGCCCGCGCGGGCGATAATCCACCGCCATTTCCCGTTGAAAGCAGTGTGCCATAGGGTTAGGAGATCAGAGGACACGCGTGTGAGGGACGTTAAGCCATGCGAACTCAGACACTGAAAATCGAGAATTTCCGCGGAGTCCAGACAGGCACACTCAGCCTCGCATCCCATGCGCTTCTGGTTGGTGGAAACAATGCGGGGAAGTCGACCGTCTGCGAGGCTCTTGACCTTGCGCTCGGTCCGGAGCGGCTCTACCGGCGCCCGGTCGTGAATGAGCACGATTTCTATAGGAGCAGGTACCTCGATGAGAACGGTACACCTGTTCTGATCAAGATCGAGGTACTTCTCGTGGACTTGGGGGAGGAACTCGAGCGGCGCTTTGCTGGGTGTGTCCGGCGATGGGACACCAAGACGCTGTCGTTCGTCGACGAGGGCGAGGGCGGGCTTGAGGCGGTAGATGAGGAGGGTACCTGCTGGGCGTTGCCGGTGGTCTTTCTAGGACGATACAACGCAGCGGAAGACGATTTCGAGGGCGACACGTTCTTTGCCCACCCAGAGGCAGAGGAAGAGCAGGAGGGACTTGAAGGGGACGCGCAAAGGCTCGGGCAAGGCCTGAAGCGCTTCACGCGGGAGCACAAGCGACTCTGCGGCTTCGTGTTCCTTCGCGCTCTACGAACGGGCTCCAGGGCGTTGTCCCTTCAGCGAGGCTCGCTTCTCGACACGGTGCTCCATCTCTCAGACAAAGGCATGAATGAGATGTGGCAAGACACCCTCGAGCGGCTTAGGGGGCTCGCTATCGGGGATATCGAGCAGCTGCAAGAGGTCCAAACAGAGATCCGCAAGCGGATGCGGAAGTTCGTGGGCCTTGCCGAGGGCGTTGAGCCGACAGCTTTCTTTGCGTCTGACCTGACCCGTGAGCACGTGCGCGAGGTCGTACGGCTTTTCGTTGCCTCCGAGCAAAGCGAGTACCTCGTGCCTTTCCAGCGTCTGGGCACAGGGACGGTCAACGTGCTCGTGTTCGCATTGCTGACATTCATCGCGGAGCTCAAGAAGAAGCGTTCCGTGATTTTCGCCATGGAAGAACCAGAGATCGCCCTGCCACCGCACACACAAAGAAGAGTGGCAAGGTTCGTGCTGCGAGAAATGGGACAAGCCATCGTGACGTCGCATTCGCCGTACGTCATCGAGCAGTTCGAGCCAGAGAGCATCGTGATGCTCGACCGAGCAGCTGATGGCCGGCTAACCAGCACACCCCTGGATGCGAACACGATCAAAGCGAGAATCTTCAAGGTGCAGCGGCGGCAGTTCGCCGAGGCAATACTCGGGCGGGCTGT
>CBDCYW010000024.1:0-7570 GCA_965224245.1 Candidatus Eiseniibacteriota bacterium
CTGCGGTTCACCGCTGAGCTTCACCATGTCCATTCCCATCCCTCGGTAGAGGCGAATCATGCCACTTGTGTTGGCGCCGGTGAACCGACTGTACCCACGGCGACGAACGATGGACCAAACCACGGCATAGAGGCCGAGGAAGACCGCGGGGTCTGTCCGGAATGCCGGCCGGATGTAGAGGCGGGATAGGTCCACGACCTGAAGGTAAGGTTCGACACGGATTGCGAAGCTAGCCTCGGTCGGCAGCGGCCGATCCGTTTGCGGAAACACCAGTCTCGTGACCGCGATCGGGCACCCACCTCGCCACCCAAGGATGTTCAGTGAACCGTCTGCATCGTACGAGTCGATCTCCAGCGGTCCGTCGAGCGAAGCCGCTGGACACCCCTGATCGAGATGGCCCTCGAAGCGCATCCGGTGGGCGACCCGGCGTTCTTTCTCGGAATGGGCCACCCGAAACTCGAATGGCGATGCCGTGCCGGCGATGGTCGTGCACAGCTGGTCGACGGCGAGCAGTCGTCGACGGCGCGAGATCCGCGTCGGGCGGTCCGGTCGTGAGGTTTCAGTGCGAAGTCTCATCTTACTGTCTCCTGGGCCGCGGAGCTCCCGCGAGCGTGATACTGCCCAAATGCCATACTCACCGGTCGCCGCGAGCAGGCGAGCGGGTTCAGTAGGATGCGTCCCGAGCGCCGATACTCGCGCGCCATCGCCAGGTCCGGCTCGAGTACTGCCTCAGGGATCGACCGCCGTGTGACGGTCAGGGCGACCTCGTCAGTTCTGCAGACGTGGTTCCGAAAAGGGCCCAGCGGAACGAATCCGCATTGCTCGTAGAGCCTCCCAGATCGAGAGTCCACGATGGCGAACCCCATTCGCCACTCGAGTGCCAACACGAAGAGGGCGACCACGGCGTCGACCACACGAGCAACGAACCAACGCGTCCGGGATTCGCGCCGAATGCAGAACCTGGATGCCTCTCCGAGCCAATCCCCACTCGCACGAAGCGCTTCGTGTGCACTGCAGAGCTCGAGACGGAGCGTTGAAGGCAAGTATCGAGACGCGGGAAACGGAAATGCCTCGCCCGGATCTGACTCTAGTTGGTCTTGGAGGCCACTCGTGGCTGCGATCACACGGATCGCGGTCGCTGCAGGTCCCTCGTCAAGTCCGACGCCGCGCATGTAGCCGACCGGCCTGGACGACCCGCACGGGTAGAACCCGATGTGCCGGGAGCGCAGGTCGTGGCGATCGATATCAACGCCTGACGCGTTCGGGGGAACCAGGCGATGGAATCTGCCCTGACGCATCAGTTCGAACCTCAGGCGTAGGAGCGCCCTCAGATTCCGGAGGTCGCGGACCTCGCGGATCTCGATGCCGATCATTGGATCCTCCAGCAACTCGCCGACTACCGTACTCCGAAGAGCGATAAACGGGAGCCGGGTGTGAAAGGACCCATCTCCACGGACATGCCGACGTCAAAGCCGATCACTCCGTACCCCTTCAGATTTCACACTCCAACGCCGGGCCCCGCTGCTCTAGGCGGCGCTGATCATCGACGAAGGAGGTCCGGTCATGCAGACGAACACACCGATCCCGGTATTCCGTACAGATGACGGGATCGTATCGGCGACATCGGCGAGGGCTCGTTTGAGTGCTCCACCCTCAGACCACCCACTGGCGACGTCCTCGTTCCCGACGGTCTTTCGTGAGCTTCGAAATGCGGCTGAGCTGGAAGTGGCCGCCCGTCTCCGCGCCCGGGGTACGATCGGACTACAGCAGAAGCAGATCGTTCGCCCCCCCATCGACGGGATCGAGCTCGACGCCTGGGATCTCGGTTCGCGGCACTTCGGCCTCTGGCGGGGAGTCGATCTCGTCGGCTACATCCGCATCGTGACGGGAGCTGAGTCCGCAATCGGTGCGGCGGTTCTGCAGGTTGCGCAGGGGAACGGACTACTCGACAGGGTTCTCGAAACCGTCACGCATCGACTCCCGTCGTACGCGTACTTCTCGGAACTCCGGGCGCACCAATACCTGGAAGACCAACCCGACCTCTACGAGGCGAGCCGCCTCGTCGTGGATCCAGAACTGGCTGGCAGGTGTCATGGCAGCCAGCTGATCCAGGCTACCTCGGCAGTATTCCTGACTCTCGAGAAGCGCCGCGGGATTGCCAATGTCGATGCTCGGCACACCCGTGCTTATCGTCGCCTGGGGTTCGAGACGGTCCCCCAGATACGTAAGACTCTTCCCGACGGTTCGGTGCGGACGCTCGTGCTCAGTCGGTGGCAGCATCTCCCATCGGCACGCCTGTGGGAGCTGGAGGACCTGTGCGATCAGTGGTGCCGGGGAGGTGCGATCTCTTGGCGCCGCCCGAACGCGAGGCCCGGGACTTCGATGAACGGCGGCGCCCCGACCGCTGTACTTTGATCGCGAAGCCATCGTGACATGCCTACGTCACGGCGAGCCCGGCTCGTCAGTCTGAATGCACGCCGATGAGAGTTCTGTCCCCTCATCGAATGCAGGGGGAAGTGGGATGTCGCCCCAGTCGGGGCGGCGCACCAGCATCCTGTCCCGCAAGTCTCCGAACCAGGCCCACATCGAGTCTGCGACCATCGACCGTCCGTGCTCGTGTTCCGGATGATCAAGCCAGCACCGCCGGTTCGCCTGTATGCGCTGCGTTACCTCGTGGCCAATCCCCAGCCGCTCCCTGGCCAGCTGCTCCGCTCGGGCATAGCGATCCTGGCCATCTTGAGAAAGTGAAACTGGCGGGCTGTCGAGATCGGCGGTCACGACGTGCATCAGCGCGATGGCCCGACCTGCGATCGCATCGAGGTCCCCACGGCTGAGTGTAGTGTCCAGGTGGGTGACCAGATTGCGAAGGTGATCCAAGACGGACCGAGCCTCTTCTCCACGGCCCGTGCGGCGAAAGAGGTCGGCGGCCTCCAAGCTGTACTGCCATAGATCGATGGCGTGGTTGTTGGCGGCCAGATAACTACGCTGGTCGAGATAGTCTCGGTATGCGGCCTGCGCGCCCTCGACGTTCCCCTGCTTCAGGCGTGCACGAGCGAGATAGAGACTACCGAAGCCGGCGTCCCAGACGATCCAACCCGGTGCATCATCTCGAGCTCGGATCTCCATGAACATCTGATGCGCTCGCTCGTGCTCCTGGACGCCCACGTCGACGGTGCCACTCAGGACCCGAAGTTCACCTACGCGATGCACGGACATTGCCAGCAGGGCAAGGGTCCTAACGTCGGTACTATCGGCCGCCAGCTCGGTCATCAGCTCGCGAGCATCCTCGGCATACCTCAGCGCCGGCGGCCAATCTGATTGCCTTCCCAACACGTGGGCGAGGACCGTTCGCGCCATTGCGCGGTACTCCATGACCTTCCGGCGGTTGGCCGGAGACATGGGGATCTCATCCAAGAGCCGGATCGCCGTTTGGATGATCTCGCCCGCCGGTGGCGCGAAGCCCAACCGGTAGCTCTGTGATAGAAGATGATCGGAGTACGACATGACCACGCGAGGGTCATCCGGGCATTGAGTCAGCAGGTTCTCTCGAATCGAGAGTGCTGCGGCTTGGAACTCATCCCACGCCGACGGCCTTCCAAGCTGGAAGTGGTAAAAGCCTAGCTCGTCCATTGCGTCGGCCAGCTCCACGGCATCAACGTCCCGCGGCGGATACTCCTGCAGGAGATCGGTCGCAACTCGTGTGTGAGCGAACGCAGCCTCCGGGCCAATCCCGAGTCGAGACAACGTCACGTGTGCTCTGGCCAGCTCGCCGGCCACTTCGGCACTCGGGAGTGACATGTAGATGGGCTCGAGTAGCGCGATCGCTCGCCGCACGTAATCCCGTCCGCGCTTCTCGTCGCCGGTGTTGGCGTAGCGGGTATCAGCCAGCATCTGCGCATGGCGCCGAAAGACCCGGGCAATGAGGATGCGAGTCCGCGGGTCATCTGAGGCAGTCGATCGCTGAAGCATGTCCGACAGTGCCTCGGCCAGGTCAAGACGCGCATCGAGCGCCCCTGGCTGGTTCGCGATCGAACCAATCGCACGATCGAAGGCTTCGATCGTGGCCACGACCGTCGCATGGCGCAGCTCGCGCTCGGAGCGTGTCGTCAGGTACTGCGAGATGCCGGAGTAAGCAGCGACAACGACGAGAACAGCTGCGATTACACCTGCGAGCACCTGGTTCCGGTTTCGCCGTACGAAGGTCATGATTCGGTAGCGCCGTGAATGAGGCCCGGCCTTCACTGGCAAGCCGGACAGCTTTCGGCGGAGATCGGCAGCCAGCTCGGCCACGGAGCCATAGCGTCCTTCGCGGTCCTTCTCGATGGAGCGGGTGACAATCCAGTCGTACTCGTGCCGCAACAGTCCGATGAGGTCTCTGGACGATACACCGCGTTGGCGAGCAGTCTTCACGGCGTCGCTACCTAGTCCAACCACGCGACTTGGCAACGGGAACGGTGTCCGGTCCCTCAGGTGGTCAAGTGGACCGCTCGAGGAGTCGGTCGCGACAAACTCGGAGGGAAGTCGCCCCGTCAGGAGCTCGAACAGCATGATTCCGAGGGAAAACACGTCGGCACGCGTATCGATGTCCGACGATCCATACCCACTCTGTTCGGGACTCATGTAGGCGGGTGTTCCCATGGGATGGGCACCAATGGTGAGCCGGGTGGTTACGGCATCCGAAGCGATGACCCTCGCCAGCCCGAAGTCGATGACCTTGACCTGGGCCACTCCGTCCTGATTCACGACGAGGACGTTTGCCGGCTTCAGATCCCGGTGGATCACACCACGACGATGCGCATAGACGATCGCATCGCAGACGTCAATGAAGAGTGCCACGCGACCCTTGATGTCAAGACCGCGTGCATCGGCGTATCGCGTCAGCGGAAGTCCGGGCACGTACTCCATTACGAAGTACGGCCGGCCACGAGACGTGGCTCCGGCGTCATACACGCGCGCGATGGACGGGTGTTCGAGACCTGCGAGCGTCTGTCGCTCGAGCTCGAAGCGGCGGATGATGTCCTCGGTGTCCATTCCCAGTCGGACGACCTTGAACGCGACGGATCGGCGAACCGGGTACTCCTGGGTGGCCAGCCAGACCTCGCCCATGCCGCCTCGACCGAGTCGTCGATCCAGGACGTAGGGACCGATCTGGAGCCCCGGGACGAGTGTCTCGACCGACGTTGGACGTGGTGCCCCGATGGCGCTGCCGGTCGGCGACATGTGCGGCACAGCGATCGCGAGGGGTTCATCATCGAAAGCCAGAAGGCTCTCGACCTCGCGTCTGAGGTCGTGGTCATCGCCACAAAGCTGGCCAAGCTTCTGTGGGCGATCAGCGGATGGTGTGTCCGCAACTTGGGCGAGGATCGCCTTTACCCGCTCTAATGGAGTGCTCACACATCGGCCCTGGGATCCGAGAGGGCTCGTGCCAGCCACATTCTGGCTGCACGCCAGTCAGACTGAACGGTTCGTCTGGTCACATCGAGTGTTACCGCGATCTCCTCCATCGTCATGCCACCAAAGAACCGGAGCTCTACGATCGTCGCCATCCGCTTGTCGGCCTGCTCCAGATCGCGTAGTGCGCGATCCAAGTCGATGAGGTCCACCGTCGGCACCTCGACACCGATGTCCTTGCCGTCGAGGCTGACACGGTCCCATCCCCCGCCTCGCTTGTTGGTCGCAAGCGCCTTGGCGTGGTCCACGAGGATGCGCCGCATCGCTCGAGCTGCGATTCGGAAGAAGTGGGTTCGGCCATTGAGATCCACCGAATCGACATCCACGAGCCGAAGATACGCCTCGTGAACGAGCGCGGTCGGCTGGAGCGTGTGATCAGCCCGCTCTCGAACCATCAGCCGCTCAGCCAGATCGTGCAGTTCATCAAAGACCATCGGGTAGAGCTGATCCACCGCTCGTTGCCCGGTCCCCGGTCCCGCAGTCGAGAGTAGGCGGGATACATCACGTCTGCTTAGGTGCGTCATCGGTGGCTCACCTGAATCAATGCTGTCGTCAACCTAAACGAGAGCGGCGACCCCGGTCGCTCAGAGAAACCAAGCACGCGCAACCAACTAAGTCTACTCAAGATAATGACATAGGTCAATGAGCGCATCGCCAGGAGCACGGGCTTTGCCCACCGATTCTGAGCGGTCGCTCGTGACCCTCATCGAAGATCGCGGCGGGACTTCACACTGTGCGCCCAGCTCTCGCTTCTCTTCTCGACGGCAACCAAGGAGAGAGAAGTTGGCACGATTGCTAGAGGTGGGGATTCTGATCGGTGTGGTCTACGGCCTGCCGCTGGTGGACAGACCGGAACTCATGATCTCAGCTCCGATACTCCTCACCATGCTATTCGGTGTCGTTGTCGTGGTGACGCAACCGGCCACTGTCTTTGGGCGAGCCGCTGCCCCGCCCGACCGGGGCTCGATTCGGGCAATCCTGGCCAGTGCCACCATCGGGCAGACGATCGCGGTAGCGGAGTTTGCGCACGCAGACCATCACTTCCAGTCTGCAGCGAGTGCGGCAATCGGTCTGACCGCGATGGTCGGTGGTCTGGCATTGCGCCTTGCGGCCATCCGAACACTCGGGAGGTTCTTCACCTCGGACGTTCGGATCCTGCCGGACCAGCGCTTGCTCACGGATGGAGTCTACGCTCACGTGCGCCACCCGAGCTACACCGGTGCCTGGATGGGATTCATGGGTTGCGCCGTCTTCCTGGGGGCACCAATCGGCGCCACTGTTATCGGGGTCGCGCTACTCGCCGCATACGTGTATCGCATCCATGTCGAAGAGCAAGCGCTACTGCGCGCATTCGGCGACGAGTACAGGACCTACCAGGCGCGATCGCGTCGGTTGATCCCTCGTCTTTGGTAGGTTGGATTACAGGTTCACGAGGGTCAGATGCAAGGGCGAACGACCGGGGCACCGTGTGGCACTCTTGGTGGAGTGCTGCGAGATACGGGATTGAGCTTTCTTGATCGGCGGGTGACGCCGCTGAGTCCGTCGAACCTGCAAATGACTCGTCTGCAGTTTCGACAGCCGGCGAGCATCGCTGAGCTGGTAGCGCTGCTGCGCCTTAGAACCAGGGTCTTTCTTCAGAGCCCTCTCGCGTGCGGAATCGAGGTCGGTCGCCACGGGCTCGAGCTCGACGAGTACGATCTCCGAGCCACTCATTTTGGGCTCTTTGCCCGCGACTGCCACCCTGTTGGGTATCTACGGATCGTCTGTGGTGACGCCGGCGTGCTGGAGCCTCGAATCTGGAGCATCGCCGAGGGATGCCCCGACCTACTTCAGCGGATCGAACCCGAACCAAGACACCCGCTTCCCGTTTTGGCCTACTCGCCATTCGCAGACGAGGTCCACGAGTTCTACAACCGGCACCGGCAACAGCGGCTGGTCGTCGAAGGGAGTCGCCTCGCAGTCGAGGCACGCGGGCGGTCTTTCCATCTGGGTATTCGTTTGATAGAGGCCGGGGCTGCTCTGACGTTCCTGGTGCGCGATGAAATCGCCGTCATGGGATGCCATTGGGGCCAGGAACGCAGCTACCGTCGGTTCGGGTTCCGTCGCATCTCAAGGACTG
>CBDCYW010000025.1:0-58706 GCA_965224245.1 Candidatus Eiseniibacteriota bacterium
TCTCGCAGAGCTTGCAGAGCCGTTGGACGATTGCATCGTCCATCTTCGCATTGGCCTGGTGGAGCAGCACCTTCTTGACGTCTCCGAGACGTACACCTGCCTTTTCGAGGGCGTCCTTGATGACATGCGGCACTGTCCTCAGGGCGTACTCGTACAGCTTGCGACCACTCATCTTGAGGAACAGAGTGTCATCGCCGTAGTCGGGATTGTAGGAGCGGCCCATGCTCAGCAGGTGGGCATGTTCCAGCGTGTCGGAGCGCGCCGCGTGGGAGAGGAAGCCCACGGGCTCGTCGGTCGGAACGGCCTCGAGGATCACCGCGCCGGCGCCGTCCGCGTATATCATACTGTCCCGGTCGTGGGGATCCGAGACGCGGGAGAGTGTCTCCGCCCCGATGACGAGGGCATTCGTTCCTTGCCCCGCACTCAGAAAGCAGTCGGCCTGGATCAGACCCTGTAACCAGCCCGGGCATCCGAACGGGATGTCGTAGGAGATCGCCCGGGGATTCGCGATGCCCAGCTTCGCCTTGACGCGAGCCGCGAGGCTCGGAACGAAATCGGATCTTCTATCGTCTCCGCCGACATCCCCGAAGTTGTGAGCAACGATCAAGTGGTCGAGGCTTTCTGGGTCGATCCCGGCCGACTGGAGGGCGTCTTCAGCTGCAAAGTACGCGATGTCCGAGGTGACCAGATCGTCGGTGACCCAACGACGTTCGGTTATGCCGGTGATCTTCTGAAACTTCTCGATGATCTCGGCGGTGGGTCGGTCAAACCGGTTCCCGTTCGGGTCGTAGAACGTGTGCTCGAGGAAGTGGGCGTTGGGGATGGTTCGTGCTGGCACGTAGCTACCGGTGCCGGCGAGGATAGAACGAACCTGTCGCTCCACAAACAGCTCCGGATCAGTCCCATGCCGCAAGGAGACGGGGCGGTTACGAACGATCCATGCGCATTGCCCCGCCTGCGGTCATCCTACGACCGCGAGATCGCCCTAGCCTCGCACGGCCGCGCTTAGCTACGACTTTACGCATGGCAGCGGGATCGTCAAGTCCCTTTCCGCGGCCGCTACCACCCTCGGCAGCCCGGGCGTGAACTCCGAGCTGACGCCGTCGATCCTTCCGGAACTGCCTGGCTCGATGAACGGCCAGATCCCCACATCGTTCTTCGGGGTCCCGGCAAGGCGGGTCGTTGCCCACGAGCGCTGATCCGAATCAGGGAATGACATACACGAGCACCGCGAAGAAGTGGCAAGCGCTCCCAGCGAGTACGAATGAGTGCCACACCACGTGATGGAAGGGCAGGCTTCGCCAGACGAAGAAGACCACGCCCAGTGTGTACGCCATTCCACCGGTCAGGAGCAGGACGATCCCACCCACGGCCAGCCCTTGAAGGAGAGGTCTGGCCGCGAAAACGACGCTCCAGCCCATGGCGAGATAGAGAACCAGCTGCAACCGGCGCGCGCGCCCCCGCGTGACCGCCTCGAGCACAACGCCCGCCGCGGCGAGTCCCCAGATCACGCCGAAGAGGCTCCAGCCCAGCCTCCCGGAGAGCGTCACGAGCGTGAAAGGCGTATAGGTGCCCGCGATCAGGAGGAAGATGGCCGCGTGGTCGATGATCCCGAAAACGCGCTTTGCGCGACCGATCGGGAGTGCATGGTAGAACGTCGAGGCACAGTACAGAAGAACGAGGGTGGCACCATAGACGCTGCAGGCAACCACATGGATTGCGGATCCCCTTTGGACGGAAAAGACGACCATGAGGACGAGCGCGGTGATGCCGAGCAACAGACCGGCCCCGTGAGTCAGGCTGTGGGCCACCTCTTCCGCGATCGTGAATCGCTCATCAGGACTCTTCCGTACCATGCATCGATCTCGATCGTGGGCGAGAGGAGTGCACTCTGACCCCTGGCCTTACTACGCGGCTGCAGCGGCCCCAGGCCACTTCAGCTCTGCAACCCGGTGCCTTCCCGACGCGCACGTTCCCCCCCGATCGCGCCGTATTGCTTGAGCTTTCGGTATAGCGTCGCCGAGCCGATCCGGAGCTGCTGGGCCGTGCGCGTCTGATTCCCGCCGTTCAGCGCCAGTACGGCGAGGATGTACTCTCTTTCTACGTCACGGAGCGGTTGCACCGTTTCCTCGCTGACCACGGGCTTGGGAAACGCCCGGCGGATCTCCTCGGGCAGATCGTCGAGCTCCACACGACCTCCGCTGGCGAGCGCGACGGCGCGTTCCATGGCGTTCTCGAGCTCCCGCACGTTGCCTGGCCACTCGTAGCGCACGAGCTGATCGGCCGTGTTGGGAGCGAGACCGGATACCTCGCGAGCCATCCGAACCGCTGCGTCCGCGAGAAGCAGCCGGGCGAGCGGCAGGATGTCGTCCCTACGTTCGCGGAGCGGCGGAACGTTCAGCTCGACGACCTTGAGCCGGTAGTAGAGATCTTGCCGAAAGGTACCTTCAGCCACCCCGAGGGCAAGGTCGCGGTTGGTGGCGGCCAGGACGCGCACATTCACCGGTCGGCTCTTGTTCTCCCCGACCCGACGGATCTCCCGCTCCTGAAGCACCCGCAGGAGCTTGACCTGCATGCCCGAAGAAACCTCACCGATCTCGTCCAGCAGCAGTGTTCCGTGGTTGGCCGCTTCAAACAGTCCGAGCCGGTCCGAAGCAGCGCCCGTGAATGCGCCGCGCGTGTGCCCGAATAGCTCACTCTCGAGGAGGGTCTCGGTGATCGCGCCGCAGTTGACGGCGATGAACGGCCCAGCGGCGCGTGTTGACTCGTCGTGGACGAGACGCGCGATCCGTTCCTTGCCGACCCCGCTCTCGCCGGTGATGAGCACCGCGGCATCGACTTTCGCCACGCGACGTGCGAGCTCCAACACGTGCTGCATCTTGGGACTCATGGCGACGATCCCCAGCGGTTCTTCCACGTCTCGTACCACGCGCACCAACGCTTGACGGTGCGCCCGGAGCTTTGTCTCTGCCGTCTTCAAGGTCTCCGTGACTCTGCTGAGCGAGACATCGAGGCACGCCTCGAGGCGCCCGGAGTCGAAGAACGCCAGCTCCTCGGCGTGCTCGTCACCCCACTCTTCGCGCGTACGCCCCAGGAGGTGGCACGCCACATGACCTTCCCCCAGGCAGCGATCTTCGAGGACGTAGATCTCCTTGCCGGTGGTGTGGCTGACGTAGCCGCTCATGAGGCCGCAAATGGTCCAGCAGACGGGCGCATCGGAGCGACCGAAGTGCAGGAGATGCTGCTCGGCCTCGTAGGAGGCAAGCAGCATCGCCCCCTTCTTGGTCAGCGGATCCTCACTTCCCGGCTCGATGCGGAAGAGCCCCTCGAGGGCGTAGATTTGGGGGCCGGCCCTACGCCAGTCCTCATCGTTCCCCCACTTGAACTCCTTCTGCATGGCTGCGGCCATGCGCCAGCCGTGGGCGAAGCCGAACTGGGTCAGCACTGCTCGAGCCGCAGTCAGGCCGAAGTTGTCAACGAGATACTGCCGCAAGACCCCCATGGCCACGGCGTCGAGCAGGAGTGCGCGCTGCCCGGCGAACCGGATCACGCCTCCCTGAGGGTCCAGCTCCAAGAGCTCCTCGTGATCCAGGTCCTCGACGCGCATCGGCCACCTCCATCAAATTGAAAGGACCGTACATCATTTCGATTGGATACACAAGCAACAGGATCGCCAAGCGTAATGTAACTACCTAATATCATGCCAGATGCGTCTTTGGCGAGGAACTTGCTTAAGTAGGCTTCAGAGCCAGCCTGGTCAAGGTTGCGCTCGGCCCCCACGGAACCACTCGCGGAACGATCGGAGCAAAAGACGTGAGCAGCAGCACTGAACCAGTCGAAGCCGGCCAGCAGTACGCGGCGGCCCACGCCGCGCATTACACGACGAAGAACCTGCGCGAAGCTCTCGAGCTCTACCAGAGCATCGTGGCCTCATACCCGAACAGTCAGGAGGCCGGGTACTCCCGATCTCAGATCCAGAACATCGTGAATGCCGTGGTCCCAACCCAAGAGCTCTTTGCTACCCAAGTGGATATGGCATTGGCCCACTTGGCATCCCGTAGCGGAGAGGTTCCGTCGTCCTCATGACCCGTTGCTTCAACGTGCTCGAGGAGATCGGCGCCTCGTCGCGCACCGACGCGATCCTGACTCCACATTCACCAGGACTCCCACCCTCGACTCACCGACAAGATGCGCCACGCCCTGATCGAGGCCGACCCGACCGTCGGCCTCAAACCCGGCGTTGGCTCTCACGCATGACTCGATCGCATCTGATGAGTCTGCTCGCCAAGACGAACCGGAGGATGCCCCTTGCCTGACCCCGAGAGCGGGAGGCTCCTTGGACTCGAGACCGAGCTGATGCTCGTCGACGATCGAGGATGTGTTTCCAACAGAGCCGCGGAGATCGTGGGTCACCACGAAAACACCGGCAACATCGTTCCCGAGTTTTGCAGAGCCGTCGTTGAAACCAATCCTCCCCCTTCCTCCACCATCATGGAACTCGAGGCCAATCTCCTCGCAGAGCTCAGAGCAGTATGCTCGATCGCAGACTCTCTGGGGATAGCGGAAGTTCCTTTGTCGGAGGTCGGCCCTGGCAACGGAGCGAAGAAGAACCTCGATAGTCGACGTTATGCGCTCTTCGAGGAGATCATGGGGGCAGAGCACGGCGATATGGAGCGCTCTTCCTGTGGCACCCATCTCCATGTAGACCTCAAAACCGACGTCGTTGGCCAGTACAACCTCTTGCAGTCAATGGATCCTGTCTTCGTTCTGATGTCTTCTTCTTCGTTCGTCAGGGGACGAAACTCCGTCAACTGCGGCCGAGTCAACATGTTCAGAAACGTGTTGTTTCAGGGAGCGCCTCGGTTGAGCCAACTACTGGAATACATATCCAGTGAAGAAGATCTCGACGCCCTGGAGCGCTCCCGGTCCGACTTCTTCATGAGTCGACTGGAGCCGACTACCGAGACCCGGCGGATTTTCGGCGGCCGCAACAACGGCTCCTCTCCACTCAGGAGAGCGAAGCACACGCTAGAGATCCGGTGCGCCGACTCGAACATTCCCTCCCTGGCCGTCGCGATGGCCGCGTTGTACAAGGGCGTGCTGGAACGCGTATTCGAGGATGGTCCGCTCGAGATCCTCATCTCCCCCCTCGATTCTGCATGGCACATGACGAACTCCGAGATCGTCCTGCCCTCACACCGCACGCTCAAGGTGATGGAGTCGGAAGGAATAGCGATGGGGCTCCGCTCCCCATTGGTCAGCAGTTACCTCTCTTACCTGTTGACCGTTGCCCAACAGGGGCTGCCCAGCGGGGAGACCAGGTACCTGCAACCGTTCAAGACGATTCTGCAGCACAAGCGGAACGTCGCCGATCTCATACGCGACAAGGCCAGGCTCATCGATCCGACGATACGGGACACGATATCGGTGAGCTCTGCAGCGCTCGTGAATCTCTTTGTCGCCGATCAATATCGAGACAGCGTGCACGGCGGCTCGCAGTTGATCGACATGATCAGCGGCGGGGCCGAGTAGATCCCGCGCCATCGTCCCTTCCAAGTGAAGGTGCCCCCCGAAAGGTCAGTGTCTTGGTCAGAACGGAACGGCATCAAATGAACGTGAGCATCGCCGAAGGGAGCGTTCTGTTCATTTCGGCTCACATCCATCCAGCGCACGAGGACTATCACATCTATCGGCCGAAGATCGACCCGCCTCCGGATTTCGACCTCAACCGGCTCGTCGAGACAGCGGGTCTATGGACGAGGCGGTACTTCTGTCGGAGCATCATCGATGCTCCGAGCGATGAGCGCGTCTATCCGAACACGGCACGCGGTCTCTCTGCCGTTGTCGTTGCCGGATCGTTGCACTACTGCAGCGATGCACGAGGCGCACTCGCCGCCTGGCAGGACGAGCTGATCCGTTTCGTGAGAAAGAGCATCCTCGACTGGGATCTCGGCTTCCTCGGGCTGTGTGGCGGAGGACAGATCGGGCTCCGTGCACTTGGAGGAACGGTGGAACCGAATCCACCGGGCCTGGGATCTCACGTAGAGCACCTCATGGGGAACGTGCTCGTTCGTACCGGTGAGCTGATACTCACCGAAGACGGCCGCGCCGACCCGATCTTCACCGGTTGTCCAGCTCGGTTTGCGGTACACGAAGCTCACGGCGACTACCTCGCGGGAGTCCCCGACGGCATGAAAGTGCTCGCCAGAAGTCCGGACCTGCCCAATCAAGTCCTCGGATGGAATGACCGTGTTCGGCTCTTTCAGCCTCATCCGGAGCTGAGCCTGTCGTTGTTGCGGCGTGTGCTTCACGAACGCTCCGCGCGTGCGGACTCGCCCGAAAGGACGAGACGGCTCGAGCAGCTCTCGACGCGACTTCGTGAAACCCGCATCGCGAACGAACGCATCGTCCCGAACTTCCTCAGAATGCTCTGAGCGGAGTGGTCCACAGATGATCATGATCCGCCGGGACACGGAGCGCCAGCATGACCGATGCCGCAAGCACGAGGCCTGGCAAACGTTCTATCCGGCCACTTCGACGCGCCCCGGCGCGAATGGCCTCGAAGCTCTGCCCATCTTCGGCGAAATACGCCTTCCGCCGGGCAACGGTACAGCACCTCGGCCAGGGGACGACGCAGAGATCGTCACGTACGTGCAACAGGGCGCGCTCGCGTATGAGGACTCGACGGGGAGTGCCGGTGTGATTCGGGCAGGTGAGTTTCAGCGCATGACCACCGGCCGCGGTGTCCGCCACAAGGAGACGAACGCGTCACGGACCGACTGGGCGCACATTTTCCGGATCTCCCTGCACCCCTCGGAGGGTGGGCTCGGTTGTGCTCACGAGCAGAAGCGCTTCACGGCAGCGCAGCGCCGCAACGTGCTATGCGTCGTCGCGTCCCCGGACGGGCGGAAGGGATCACTGCGCATCCACCAGGACGCTCTCGCATGCTCGAGCATACTCGACCCCGGACATCACCTTGTCCACGAGTTGCGGCCGGGGCGGAGTGCCTGGCTCCACGTCATGTACGGCGAGGCGACGCTGAATGACATCGTCCTGACCCAAGGTGACGGGGCGAGGGTGACGGTCGAGCCCGCGGTCTCGCTCACCGCCCACGAGAGCGCTGAGATACTGCTGGTCGATCTAGGCCCGGTGCGGAGCGAAGGGCGGGAACCGCGTGGGGAAAATGTCCTTGAAACGTAGTGCAGGATGGAGAGATCCTGGACCGGAACGAACGATCGGAAGCGCCATCCGGGGAATCTCGGCTCCATTCATCAAGCTGCCCTCGGGAGACGAGGGAGCGAACAACTGCAAGGTCATGCGACTGTATCTGATCAACCCCTCCAACCCGCTTGTCAGCATGGTCAAAGTCAAGGAGAGCCGCTGGAACCGTTACCGGGTGTGGAAACCACTGAGCCTAATGGTTCTCGCGGGCATGACCCCACCGGAGTGGGAGATCTCCATCGTGGACGAGAACGTGGGCACGCCGGACTATTCGGACATGCCGCGGCCGGACCTGGTCGGCATCACGGCTTTCACTTCCCAGGCGAACCGCGCCTATGCAGTGGCCGCTCACTTCCGGTCTCTGGGCGTGCCCGTCGTCATGGGTGGCATTCACGCGACCATGTGCCTGGATGAGGTCATGGAGCATGCGGACTCGGTTGTCACCGGGGAAGCCGAGGGCATCTGGCCGCAGATCCTGGAGGACGCCACGCACGGCCGCCTGAAGCGCAGGTATGACGGAGGGCTGGCCAAGATAGACGATATCCCGCGGGCTCGTCATGACTTGCTGGCTACGGGATATGCCTTCGGAGCCATTCAGACCACCCGCGGTTGCCCGTTGAACTGCAGCTTTTGCAGCGTGACGGCATTCAATGGGACTCGCTACCGGCAGCGACCCATTGGGGATGTCGTTCGCGAGTTCCAGTTGATCCGTGAGAGACATGTTCTGGTGGTGGACGACAACCTTATCGGCACGCGCCCTGCCCACATCGCCCGCGCCAAGGACCTGTTCCGCGCCATGGTAAAGGCGAACCTGCGAAAGGACTGGATTGCCCAGGTCACCATCAACTTCGCCGACGACGAGGAACTACTGGCGTTGGCGGCAAAGGCCGGGTGCAGCGGCGTCTTCATCGGCTTCGAATCCCCCGCACCGGAAGGGCTCCTGGAGATAGGTAAGAAATTCAATCTTCTGAAGAGACGGGACTTCCGAGCGTCCGTGCGGCGCATACAGCGGCACAACATACTCGTTGCAGGGTCCTTCGTCATCGGTCTGGACATAGACAAACCGGGTATCGGCAAACGCATCGCCGAGGCAGCCAGTCGGTACGGCGTGGACAATCTCAACGTGCTGTTTCTGACGCCTCTGCCCGGCACGCGTCTGTGGGGCCAAATGAGATCGGAGGACCGAATCGCACTCAACACGTTCCCGGAAGACTGGAGATACTATACGCTGAACTTCCCAGTCGCCCGGTACAAGCACTTGTCTCTGGACGGCATCATCCAGGAAATGGCCGCCTGCAACCGGGATTTCTATTCCCTACGGCGCATTGTACGTAGGGTGTTCAGCAGCTTGTGGCACCGCCGAAAGCCGGTGATCAGCCTGGTGGGCAATCTCTCGTATCGGGGCAACATCCGCACGAGCGGCAGAGCGTACACGGACTTCCAGCGATCCAGGTCTCCGACCTGAGCGGCCGCCTCATTTCGGACCCGTGCCACCGACCCACGCCGATGAATGTCGAGGCCAGGAACCCGGGCCAGCACCAGTGCCAGCAGTCGCGGCACGAAGCCAGCAAGCCAGCGGCCCAAGCCGAGCCGCGAGAACCGCGCCAACATGGTCAGCCACCTGAAGACCCGACTCAACCTATTGGCAATCCGGGGAGATAGGGACTCCCTGGAAGCGCGAACGTGGCGGCTACGCAGACGCGATTCGAACCCATGACGCCGGCCTGACAGGCCGGCGTCATAGTTCTCCGTAACCGATTTTTTAACAGAAAGATATGGCGTCCCTAACGACTCCGAGTTGGAACCAGATCGCGCAATGGCTCCATGAGATCGAGGGTCTTCAAGTTAGGGCAGTCGGGTGTACCGAATAGCAGCAGTTCCGGGGAGGACAAGTGCCGATCCACCATCGAGTTCTCCCTCTGTTGACTTCAATCTGGGCAACGCGATCCGTGATCCTGGCCTCCGCGTCCCTCATAGCCTTCTGTCCCGGCAGAGGTTGAGTGTCTGCGAGGCGCGCCGTGCCCGTCCTCCAAGCCTTCCGGGCGGGCGCGGCGTCGGCCAGTCTGGAGGTCAATCCTGGGCGGGTGTATCGTGGGTCCGTGGCCGCCGATCGGGGGTCAACCAGTTCCGTTGCCGCGGAGGATCCGGAGGATGGGTAGGTGTGGGGGCTTCCGCTGGAACTCATGGGTCTGGATTGTCCCCGCGTTGCTCTTGGCGCTGCCCGACGTGAGCGGGGCTTCTTGCGCGTGCATAGGAGCGAAGTCTCCTGTCATTGAACTGGAACGCGCATCTGCGGTCTTCTCGGGGTTGGTGATCGACCAGTTCCCCATGCTGCCGTGCGCTCCGTCAGACACCACCGTCTCCAGTCTCCTCGTTGAGCGGGTATGGAAAGGCGATCTCGCGGACACCGTTCGGGTCTCGACCACGGGCCTGTGCGCGTACCGGTTCACGATCGGTACTCGCTACCTTGTGTATGCGCGTTCCGACGACTCGACTCTCTTCACGTCCATCTGCTACCGAACCGCGCCCGTGGCCAGCGCCGGAGACGACATCGACAGCTTGCCCGCCCCGACCCGGACAGCAACCTGGTCGTCGCTTCCGCAGTTCAGCGTCCGCGCACTGACGGAGCAACTCCGGAGTGGGGACTCCGCCGAGAGACACCGGGCGGCTCGAACTCTGGCTCAGATTGGCGAGGATCTTCGGATCTACGGTGTGCGAGGCCTGCTGGACCTGATTAGGACCTCGAGGTCTGACGACGAGCGGGCTGCGACGGACGCACTGCGCCGGATCAATGATCCGAGTGGACTGGGCCACGGTGGCCCCCACCGCGAGGTTGCGCTGCTCGCGTTGCTCGCCTCCGAATGGCCGGATACGTGCGTTCGCAACACGTCGATGCGCGCTTTGGGCAACATCGGACCCGAGGCACGCTGGAGCATCCCGTATCTGATCTCAGCGCTATCTGATCACGACGCTGGCGTTCGCGCGACGGCTGCTGAAGCGCTCGCGCGCGTGGGCCAAGGCGACTCAGCCACCGCCCACGCGCTCATTGCCACCCTTGCGGATCCCGTTCCTGAGGTTCGATCGAGCGTCGCGGTGTCAATCGCGCAGGTTCGAGCTGAGCCGGAACGATCAGTAGCAGGCCTGATCGCGAGGCTAGACGATGACGATGGGCGAGTCCGGAAGTTGGTCATCTGGGCCCTGGGGGAGTTCCGCGGCGATGCGAACGTAGCGGTGCCTGCGCTGCTTCTCCTTCTTGAGCACGAGATCGACGACGATACGCGACTTCAGGTCGAGAGTGCCCTGATTGACATAGATCCGGATCGTTTCGCCGCGCCGCGGGGCGACCGTTAGATCATTCAGACACGTCCAGGACGGGAGTGCAACGTCATGCAACACGATGCCGCTGTCTGGGCCCCGGAGACCAAGCTCCGTCCAGTGCAGCTGCAGGTTCTGGACTCGCTCCTTCAGGGCGAGACAATCGTATCCGCCGCGCACACCGCCGGTGTCGACCGCACGACGGTTCATCGCTGGCTGGCGCGGGACTTCGCGTTTCAGGCCGCGTTGAACCACCGTCGGCACGAACTCCGGGTAGCGCTGGTCGATCGACTCGCGCAGCTCGCCGCGGCGGCGGTGGACGTGGTTGAACAGGCGCTGCGAGACGGGGACGCCCGAGTCGGCCTCGCGGTCCTCAAGGGAACCGGATTGTTGTCTGGGGCACTGGTGCCGATCGGGTCCCGCGACCCGAAGGCGCTTCAGGAGGAGTCAGCAATGCGTGATCGCGACCGGGAACTCGAAGCCGCCGAAAAGAAGCGATTGCAGTCGCTTAGGGCAATGATCGTGCAAGACTGAGAGCCCCGACCACGGAGCATCTCCTCCTCCCCCTCCATCCGTGCTTCCCGAGCCACGAGCCGGTCGACATCGCCATCAGCAGTGTCGATATCAGACTAGACTCCCGGTGGAGGGCGCTCGTTGAAGCTCAATCAACGCACCCGTGCTGTCGAGGCGTGGACCATCTTGGGCACGTTCGCCGACGACCTTGAGATGGTGTCGATCGCAAAACGCCTCCTCGGAAGCGTGGAAGCCGCTGCTAAAAAAGAGCTTAGCCCGAAGTTCCACGCCTGCTACAACCGCCTGATCGCCACGCAAATCGTCCTCGTGCTGGCGAAGTGGATGGAGTTCTACGACTCGTACAAGTCCGTAATCCCCGAAGACGTCCGATTGAGCTGCCGCAGCCTGGTCCGCGAGATCAAGGGACGGGGAACCAAGGAGTTCCGCGACAAGGTTGTCGCTCACTTGAAGGACAGGGATCTGGGGCGGCCGCTGACCTCGCAGGAGACCAATACCCGGTTCGAGCAGTTTCTCGGCGAGAACCCAGATGGGTTCTTGACCTGGGTATACGATGAAGAGGACCAGGACGCTGCCTCAGACTCCGTCTTCGCCGTCACGGTCCGGGTCCGCCGTCGCATCCTGGAAGCGCACGGGCTCGACCAACGCCCCGACGCCACCCCCTGACCCACTAAAAGCTTGCAATTAAGAAGGTTGAACGACGGACATATAATTGAACTTGACGGTTCGATTTTCTCAGCTACTCTTGCCGCCATGACTGCTGAGACCGACGAACCCCGCATCTTCACTGCCCGGCACGTCGGTGCGATCGCCGGGCTTAGCTATCGCCAGCTAAACGTCTGGGACCAGGTCGGTGTCCTCCCGGAGGGCCGATCGGACGGGACCGGCTGGAGACGGTTCTCGCCGCGCGAGTTGTTCCAGATCATGGTCTGCGCGGAGATCCGTCGGCGACTCGGGGTACCACTGGAGTCGCTCCGGTACGTGCGGGACTTCATGCTGCGGGATGGTCACAACCACTTCAAGGCGGCCGTCGACCTGATCGCGTTCTCCGGAGCCGCGGTTCTTCTTCTTACCGACTTCCGCGGCACGTTCGTGATGGATACCGAGCTGGAGTTCGAGGACATGATGCGTCTCGGGTACTTCGGCGGCGAACATGAAGAAGCCTTCGCGCTGGTGAAGATCAATCCCATCGTCAACCGGATGCTCTCGTTCCTGAAGAACCCGATCCAGCTCCCTCTCCATGGCGCGGCCAGGGAGCTTCTGCGCCGCTACCACCTCGAGCTGCGGCCCGTCACGCCCGAACAGCAAGAGGTACTGGACATAATCAGTAGCGGCTCCTTCGACCGCCTCGAACTCACGCTCGGCGAGAGCGGTCAAATCAAACGTATCTACGGCACGCAGCAACTGGACAGCAAGAAGGCCGAAGAGATCGCGTCACTTGTTCGAGAAGGGGCCTTTCAGCGCGTCACCGTCGTGCAACACGGTGGTGAGATCCGTCGGGTTGAGCGTCGAACGCCGATACGGCTCAAGAACCGGGGTCGTCCCGATCATTCAACCGATCCGCAGCGGGAGAACCCCGAGCGGAAGAGGACGTCCGAAAAACCATGACCGTGCAAGCCCAACGCAGCAGTGCGAACCTGAGCCGCGGGCTCCGCCGCGCACAAATCGTGCGCATCGGAGGCTCCCGTGCTCGATGTTGCACGCTGCCGGGAACTGCTCGGCACCGATCCGAGCCTGACGGACAAGAACATCAGCGCGCTATGCGCCCACCTGCGAGACCTGGCCGAGATCGCGATCGATGCCTACTTGGCCCTGCCCGCGTCCGCTAGGCCCGCGCACTACGCCGACGTGATTGCGGTATTGCCGGACCAGATCCGGGAGCATCTTGAGGAACGAGCCGCGATCCGTGAGTTTGATGGTGACCTTTCCCGTACCGACGCCGAGCGTGCCACCCTCGCGTCCATCGTTCCGTTTCCCCGCCGGGAGAGCTAGCTGATGAGGGCGGTCATCTACTGCCGTGTTTCCACGAGAGGACAGCTGGAGAACCGGAGTCTGCCGACCCAGCGTCGGGCATGCGAGCAATACTGCAGCTCCCGGGGCTGGACGGTGGACCGCGTCTTCATGGAAGAAGGGGAGTCCGCGAAGACCGCCGATCGAGCTGAGCTTCAGAAACTACTTGCCTACTGCGAGGAGAACCGGAAACGCATCGACCACGTCCTCGTTCATTCCATCTCTCGGCTGTCACGCGACGTCGGCGACCACCACACCATCCGGGCGGTTCTGCGGCGGTGGGGCATTCAACTCCATTCGGCCACCGAGCCCATCGACGACACACCCGAGGGGCGGTTCATGGACAATGTCCTGGCATCTGTGTCTCAGTACGACAACGACGTGCGAGCACGAAGGACCCGCGAGGGCATGCGGGCCGCCGTGCGGGAGGGTCGTTGGCCATTCCCACCTCCCATCGGGTATCGGCCGGGACCGCGAAAGGAAGGCCCAGCTCTGGTCCACGATGCGGAGCGAGCTCCATTCATCCGGGACGGGTTCAACCTCCTGGCCACGGGCAGATACTCAGCGCGTGATGTGCTGAAGAAGCTGACCGAGCGTGGGCTTCGGACCCGTCGAGGCAAGCCGGTGTCGATGCAGACTTGGACGAGCGCGATCCGGAACCCCGCTGTGCCATCCGCTCCCACGTCGCGGCGGACACGCACGATCTTGCCGCCACGTCCTCTGCCAACTCTAGGCCACCCGATGCCCTCGGGGACCAGCGTCTCAGGGCCCATCCGGTACAGCCTGTTTATCTTCAGTATCGCTGGCCCCCCGTGTCCCGTCACCATCACCCTTGCCGCAGGCACGGCGACGCATGTCTGACAGTGCACATGCTCACTCGTACGCAGCACTCAAGGAGGATCCATGCACTCCAATGATCCGGCTCTGCCCTCCCTAGCCCAGCGCATCGTCACAGAGCTTCTACACCGCCTACGAACTGATGAGTGGTTCGTTGCGCCTGAGTACGTCAGCCCTTCCCAGGCGGCAGTCATCACAGGAGTTCCTACGAAGACATTCGAACTCTGGAGATGGCGTGGTGATGGCCCCCGATTCTTCCGGCTTGGTACGGGCCCTCGCGCCCGCATACGCTATCGGATAGACGACCTTCGCGACTGGATCGAAAAGAACCCTGGATAGCCACCTACGGACTCGTCACCGTGCCCGCTCACTCGCGCCGACTTGGTAACCTTTGGCTAGCCTGCAAGTCTGCTCCCAATCCTTGAAGAACATCCAAGCCGCAACCCCTAGACCCTGCCCTTCACCCCCGACGAGTACCTCGACGAAGTTATCCACTTTCTCATTTCCCCTTAAGCCGTAGAAGGTGAAGACGCTACCTCGTCCGCACAACCTTCCGCGAGAAGCGTTGTCCCGCAACGTCCATGAGGCAGAAATAGATTCCTGATGCCACCTCTTGACCCGTCTCGCTTCGGCCGTCCCACACCAGCGCTTGCCGACCCCCACGCCGAACGCCATTCCACAAAGTTCGAAGAACACGCCCGTGAACATCTGTAACGAGGACCCTAACCTGACTCGCTTCTGTGAGCGCGAAAGGGATTGTCGTGTGCGAGACGAACGGATTGGGCGAGCTTGCCCCAAGTTGACCTTGCGAAGCGGCAGTGGCCACTGCGATTCCAGGCACAGATACCGGCAGATTGTCCCATCGGCCTATGCGGAGCGATGGCGCCCCACTAGCCGTGAAGCTTCCACCAACGTATAGACTTCCACCGTACACGACGAGCGCCGCGCAGTTGTCGTTCGTGCCCGAACCAAGTGCAGTCCAGGTCACTCCATCCCAAGCGGCGATGTGGTGCGCGGAATCACCTCCGGCCCGACTGAACTCGCCCGATGCGTAGAGAAGGCCTGCATACTCACGAAGCGCATTCACAGCCGCATCCATACCTGGTCCAAGGGCGGTCCAGGATGTTCCATCCCACTTCGCAACTCTCTCGGCCGGTCCGTCGGCCCACGTGAAATCGCCCCCGGCGACGAGCTCGTTCCCGTAGGTCCCAAGCGCCTTCACAGGCGCGTTGACCCACGTCGAGATCGGGGACCACGAGTCACCATCCCAGCGCGCAAGGTTGTAGGCGAAGTCGTCGCCGGCCCATGAAAAGTTACCGCCAACGATCAGGTCTCCTTGAAAGACAGTCATTGCCAATACAGCGCCGTCGATACCGGTGCCCAACGCACTCCAGGTGATGCCGTCCCATCGCGCGATCCGACTGGCCGTCGCCCCCCCTGCCTCGGTGAACTCCCCGCCGGCAACTAAGTAACCATCATGAACCGCCAGTGCATGTATCGTGGGAGAATACCCTCCGACTCCCGTGCCGAGCGGGGCCCAAGTACCACCGTTCCAACCTCCGATTTGTTCAAGTGGGACCCCGCCACCCTCGGTGAAGGAACCAGCAGCAACAAGTTCTGAACCACGCCGGGTTTGCCGGAGGGTGTATTCCTTGAGAGGATACCTCCATGGCAAGACCAAGCAAGTACTCCCCCGAGGTGCGTGAGCGAGCGGTGCGGCTGGTGCGGGAGCATGAGAGCGAGCACGACTCGCAATGGTCGGCGATCCGCTCGATCGCCTCGAAGATCGGCTGTACGGCCGAGACGCTCCGGAAGTGGGTCCGTCAGGCCGAACGAGACCAGGGCCTTCGCCCCGGTCTGACGACGGACGAACAGAAGCGCCTGAAGGAGCTCGAGCGGGAGAACCGCGAGCTGAAGCGCGCGAACGAGATCCTGAAGAAGGCGTCGGCGTATTTCGCTCAGGCGGAGCTCGACCGCCGAGCGAAGTGATGGTGTCGTTCATCGACGAACACCGAGATGAGTACGGAGTCGAGCCGATCTGCGCGGTGGTGCCGATCGCTCCGTCGACTTACTACGACCAGAAGGCCCAGGAGCGCGATCCTGGACGCCGCTCAGCCCGACGCCGACGCGATGATGAGCTGCGCGAGGAGATCCTCCGGGTTCGCGGTGAGGGCTTCAACGCCGTCTACGGCGTCCGGAAGACGTGGAAGGAGCTGACGCGTCGTGGCATCGCGGTCGCTCGCTGTACGGTCGCGCGTCTGATGCGTGCGATGGGGCTTCGCGGGGCGGTTCGTGGGCGTAAGTTCAAGACGACCGTCGGCGATGACTCGCTCTCGCGACCCGCTGATCTGGTGGACCGGAACTTCAAGGCCTCGGGACCCAACCAGCTCTGGGTGGCGGACCTGACGTACGTGGCGACCTGGCGAGGGTTCGCGTACGTGGCGTTCGTGATTGACGCGTTCTCGCGTCGGATCGTGGGATGGAGAGCATCGAACTCGCTTCGCACCGATCTGGCGCTGGATGCGCTGGAGCAGGCGATCTACGACCGTGGGAGCCGCCTCGACGGCTCTCTGGTTCACCACAGCGATCGCGGCAGTCAGTACCTGTCGATTCGCTACACCGAGCGGTTGTCCGATGCCGGCATCGAGCCGTCGGTGGGCAGCAAGGGAGATTCGTATGACAACGCCCTGGCCGAGACGATCATCGGCCTGTTTGTTCGGCGTCAGAGCTGATGGGACACAATCAAGCTTAATCGCAATGGTCACTTCTGGGATGTATTCTTTGAATCGTCATCCAAGGAGCGGACCTGATGTCGAAGAAGACTGGCCCGGAGTCGGCGGTTCGTGAGATCCGCCGCAAGACCCGCCGTAAGTTCTCATCGGAAGAGAAGATCCGGATCGTTCTGGAAGGTCTCCGGGGTGAGGAGACGATCGCGGAGCTGTGCCGTCGTGAAGGGATCAGCCCGAACCTCTACTACAACTGGAGCAAGGAGTTCCTGGAGGCCGGGAACTGCAGGGGAACACGAAGCGGGAGGCGACGAGTTCGGAGGTGATCGCGCTTCGCCAGGAGAACCGGCAGCTCCGGGATCTGGTTGCCGACTGTCGGTGCGCAATGCGGTTCTGAAAAAAAGTGCCGATCTGGCCGACGAGTCGGACGGTCAATGAGGCACACGGCGTCTCGAGATCATCCGTGGTCGAGGGCTCCGAGTTCTCCGGCAGACGCTGCGCGAGCTGGAGGTGGCACGACCGCTGGTGGAGGAGGGTGGGTTCGAGGCGCTGGACGTCAAGCCGGCCGCTCGCGGTTTGGAACCGCGACGATCACCCCGATCTCTCGCCCCGGGAGCTCTGGCGCTCACGGACGTGGATGGGGATCGAATGGAGGCCCAGACCTGGTGACGATCGTACATGGTGCTGACTCGCAGTTCCCGAACCCCACCCGACGCGTGCACGAGCTCTGGCAGACGGACTTCACCTACCTCCGGGTGACGGCCTGGGGCTGGTACTACCTGGCCACGGTGCTCGACGACTACAGCCGCTTCATCATCGCCTGGTTGCTCTGTCAGAAGATGGCGACCGATGACGTGGAGCGGGTACTCGAACAGGCCATCGCCCGCGGTCACCCGGCCTCACGTGCGACAGCGGCCTCGGTCGACAACGGTGCCTGCTACGTCTAGCTCCGGGGGTACCAGGAGCGGGAGATCCCGCACACGCGGGGTCGACCGTATCACCCGATGACCCGGCAAGATCGAGCGGTACCACCGCACGTGAAGAACGTGGTGAAGCTCCGCAACTACTACCAGCCCGCGGAGTTGTCCGAGGAGATCGGTCGGTTCGTCGAGCACTACAACCACGAGCGCGTGCACGAGGCGCTCGACAACCTCACGCCGGCGGACGTGTATGAGGGCCGTGGGCGTGAGATCCGTTCGGCGAGGGCGCTCGTGAAGCGAGAGACCCTGCGGCGCAGAAGGCGCTACAATCTAGGCTTGCCGGTCACGAGAAAGGACGTCATCCGGCCAGCCGACGTGAGGGAAGTGTCCATAGCGATGAGCCGCGAAGTGTCCCAAAGGCTCTGACGACGAACAGGCCTGTTCAAGACGGAGGTGATCCACCGGCTCGGTCCGTGGCGCAGCCTCGAACAAGTCGAGTTCGCCACACTCGAGTGGGTATCCTGGTTCAACACCCAACGACTCCTCGAGCCGATTGGCGACATCCCGCCGGTCGAGTACGAGGAGATGTTCTACGCAGGTGGCAGGACCGAGGAAGACCACCCGGACCGCGAGCTTCGCTCGCTTTCTGTATCAGCGCGACTGAAGGACGATTCAAGAAGAGAGAAGAAGCCCGTGCACGACGACGCCGCCGAGGCGGTGGTCGTCAACTAACCAGCTCTCCGGAGAACCCGGTACGGTTCAGTTCTGAGTCGAAGACTGCCAAAGCGTAAGGACTGCCGTTCAGACCCCCCAGCGCCGACCACTCAAGGCCGTTCCAACTCGCGATATGGGCTAGTTCGTAGCCACCACCAGCCGTGAAGTCTCCCCCCACGATGAGCGAACCGTCGTACTCGGCCAAGGCACGCACCGTGGCGTCCACGCCAATGGCAGCACCGAGAGGACTCCAGTCGCTTCCGTTCCACTGCGCGATGTTGTTTGTGAAGCGGCTGCCGGCCCTGGAGAATTCGCCTGTGGCAATTAGGATCCCGGCGTGATCGGCGACTTCATAGACACTGACCCCTGTCAGGCCATCTCCTATGTCGGTCCACTGACTACCGTCCCACATCGCGACTAGGTCTGCAGAGATCCCCCCGGCACTGGCAAACGCTCCAGCCGCCACAAGTCGCCCTGCATGAACGCAAAGAGAATGCACTCGCCCGTCGGCGCCCTGCCCGACGTCATGCCATGCTCCGCCATCCCAGCGCGCCATGTTGTTGACCGGAGACCCGTCCGCAGCGGTGATGGTGCCACCAACGTAGAGCGAGCCGTCATACGCCGTGAGCGCATCTGGTTGTCCCTCAACGTCGCCAACAGGGAGCCAGCTGCTGCCGGTCCATTCGGCGACCCTGGTGGACCCAAGGAATGACCACCAGCCTGCCGCGAACAGCTTCCCGTTGTACTCCGCCAACGCATACGCGTTGCCCGTCCCCGGGGGACCGACTCGAATCCAGCGCACACCATTCCATTGAGCAATCGATGCCCAGTCACCATCGATGCGGAACTGCCCGCCTAGATACAGGTTGCCGTTGAAGACAAGAAGTGCGTTTCCAGAGGACGAACCATCAAACCCTTCATCCATCAAAGTCCACGAAACCCCATCCCAACGAGACACATGGCCGCCCCCACTGACGATGAGATCACCCTCAAACACCGCGATGGCCTCGGCTGGCGTTCCGAACGGTGTGTCTGGATACGCCCACCCCACACCGTCCCAGAACGCGAGGCGTTCGGCCGGCAAACCTCCAACGAAATCAAAGTTGCCGCCCACAACAAGAACACCGTTGTAAGTCGTTAGACTCAGCCCGGAGGGAGATATCCCGTCCGGCGCGAAGCCGTCCCACCAGAATTCGTCACCCTCACTGGCGTGACCGGTCGCTACGATTGCAACCACAAACAAGGCCTGTCTCAAGGAAGTCGCGCTGGCACAGAGAATCCGCAACGAACGCCTCTGCATCACGTCCCCCGTTCAGCTCGTGTTCGAAGCACGCGATGCCCCCGGATGGTCACCCCAGACGCTGCGAGAACCTCTTCCCATTGGTCCTCCCGCCCGATCACGCTCGGTGCGTCAAAAAGCCCTCTCTTCTCTTCCGAACGGGTTAGCCGTTCGAAACGACTTCGCCCTGGATAGTCGTCGGGCACGAACTCTTCCTTCCGGTGAAGAATGGGGCGATTGGTGGAATTGCTGTGGTCGAAGAACTTGACTCTTAGATTGTCAAGAGAAACGACCACACCGCGATCCAATGGGGGGTGCGCTGTTCGGTCAAAGTCGGGATACGCGAGGTATGAGATCTTCGGCTTAAGGCGGTTCATCTTTAGGATGTTCGCGCCCTCAACATGTCCGACCAGTGTCCGCGCACAACCCTCATAGACCCTCAGCTCCCGAGGCAATCGGGTAACGAAGTCAGAGTGCACATAGATGGCATCGTGCGTCCTCTTTCCGAATGACGCGGCCTCACATCCGTCAGAAACTGTGTTCATGTCACGGAGAGAAAAAAGCAGTCTAATGGCTTCACCGTGCGCCTTCTTGAACGTTCCGAAGAATGCCCGTATGTCTTCTCTCAGATGCGTCGGAAGATCTCCATACTTCGGCCCTGTCCCAAACTCGGCGAGCGCGAGATAGACGAGAAGATCATCCGTCCGCAGGTCTGCTGCTCTCGTCCAGAAGTCCTCGTCCGAGACATGCCGGATCACACGGAACGCTTGCTTGAGGCTTCCGAACTGCTCGCAGATGGTGGCCGCCTCTGGCAGCTCCTCAGCGGCTGGGAGACGTCCGGTCTCGCCTATGAAGTCAACCAGTGGGCGCAGCAAGCCTTCATGCGCGTTGTACAGTTCCTGACTGATCGCCACCCGCGGCGCACGCCGCCGCCAGCGGGTGGCGAGGAACGACTCTCGTGTTCCCGCGTCTCGAAAGACAAAGAAAACGCCCGGAGCCGCGGCAACGCTTGCCGTGCCGAGCGTGTCATCGATCCAGTCTTTCAGTTCGTACTGCTCGTAGAACTTCTGGAACGTATTCCGGCGTGTTATGACGCCGTCGAATCTCTTATCGCCAGAATCGGAACCTCTCTCAGATCGCAGACGCGCTGCTACAATCAAGGTCCCACGTGCGAGATCCCACGCCTTCTTGAGCGTCGATGTTCGTTCAGCTTCGTCCTCAATGACGTTCACCACGTACCCGAGGTTGACGGCGTCGGCCTCAACTACAGACCCGTCTGAACGATGAGCGGGGTCCCATCCCTCGCACGCTATCCCCTGGCTTCGGAGCAGTCGCACATCGTCACCGCGGCCACATCCGTAGTCCATCACAGTCGTGCTGGACCTGATGACCCCCGCTTCGATTGCGAGCCGCATGGGTCGGGACAGGCTGACACGGCTCAGGGCAGTCTTGTGTCTTTCGATTTCCACCTTCACGCCCCCATCTGAGAGCTCCTGGGGCACCAAATGCACGGCCAGGCTTCACGTTTGCCACGACCGCCACGCACCTCGCAAGCCTCCTCTGCTGGCGTACCCAATCCACCGCCCCCGCTGGTCCTCAAGTTACTGTTGATAAACAACTTATCGTGCTTGACAGGCTGACACCCAGTACCTAGTCTCCGTTACGGTCTGTTACGCGTCGCAACACGTGCAACAAGTCGAGACGTGAACATATGAGCATCGAGATCGACGACGTCCTCTACTACTCCGCAGCAGAGGTCTCCGAGAGACTAGGGATCTCCCGACAGACGCTGTGGCGATGGCGACGGGAGGGCAAGATTCCTGCCGGCCATCGTTTCCGTGATCGCCGCGTGCTCTTCACGGGCCAGGAAGTTGAAACGATCCGGGAGTTCGCTACTCGCGTCGAGCCCATTGGACGCGGCGACCACACTCAGCTAGGTCTCTTCCGACGCCGAGCGGACGCGGATAGCGACCGGGAGCGCGAACGATGAGAGAGACACGGCGGGAGATGATCTTCTCTCAGACCGATCGTGAGGAGATCTTCCTCGACAACAACGCCACTACGCCCCCACTTCCGGAAGTTCAGGAGGCTGTCCTGGCCGCTTTGACGTCGGGATTTGGGAACCCCTCTAGCGCACACGGATGGGGTTGGCGAGCTCGACGGACGCTGGACGCGGCGAGAGAGTCCGTCGCCCGACTTGCTGGAGTCGACCCTGATCGCATCGTCTTCACGAGTGGCGGCACTGAAGCCAACAACGCGGTGCTCCATTCGGCTGCGTTCGGATCAAGGACGCGGCCTCGCATTATCACGTCAGTTGCCGAACACTCGTCCGTCCTCCGTTACTGCGATTACCTCGAGAACCAGGGGTGCAACGTCGTTCGAGTAGGCGTGGATGAATCTGGCATCGTTCGTATTGGCGAGCTCGCTGCCACCCTAACGTCAGAAACGGCACTCTGCTCCATTCACTGGGTCAACAACGAGACTGGTGTTGTTCAACCCGTGAATGAAATCGCGGCGCTCTGTCACGAGCGTGGTATCGCGTTCCATACCGATGCAGCTCAAGCACTCGGCAAGCTCGAAGCAACCTTGGATGGTCCACATCTCGATTACATCACTTTCACTGCCCACAAGATACACGGACCACAGGGTGCTGGCGCCATAGTCGTACGCAAGCCGCGTAGCATGTGCCCGCTGCTCTGGGGTGGTGACCAGGAGTCTAGCGTTCGAGCAGGAACTGAGAACTTGCCGGGCATAGCCGGTTTCGGCGCCGCTGCTCGCATTCGTGCGAGAGACCGGGCCGAGATCATCCCTCGGCTTCGGAGCATGCGTGATCTGTTGGAAGGCGAGCTCTCACGTCGCTTGCTAAACGTTCAAGTCAATGCTCTGGAGGCGCCACGCGTATGTAATACGACTAACCTGCTCTTTGGCGGTCTCGACGGCGAGGCATTGGTTGCCCACCTAGACCAATGCGGGGTTCTCTGCTCGCAGAGCTCCGCGTGCACAAGTCAGCGGCCGGAACCCTCGTACGTTCTGCGTGCAATGGGGCTCTCTGAATCGGAAGCATACGCCAGCATCCGGTTTGCTGTGTCTCAGCTGAACACGCAAGATGAGATCCGAAGCTGCGCAGATACGATCGTGCAACTGTGCCATGACTTAGATGGCTCTCCTGTTTGGCAGACCCTCTCCCCCGAGAATGTGGTCTCGGAAGGAGGACGGTAGGTGCGTTTCGGTGGACATGAGACATTCGCAATACGAGATGGCTGGCTCCACAAGGGGCTTCAGCTCGTTATCCATGAGCCCCAGAAACTAGCTGACGAGCATGCCGCAGACTGGCTTGGTGTCGGGCGCAACATGGCGAAATCCATACGACATTGGTTGGTTGCGACGAGGCTGGCCAAGGCGAACATGGAGCCACGGTCCGCCCAGCGTCAGCTCCAGGCAACCGAACTGGGAAAGCTTGTTCACGACGCTGATCCCTATTTTACGGATCTGGGCACATGGTGGATCCTTCACCTAAACCTTGCCAACAACCGCGAGAGTGCAGTGTCCTGGGAATGGTTTTTTAACCACTTCCACCTACGACGCTTCGATCGAGCGGTCGGACTTGAGCACCTGAGGCGCTTCCTTCAGATCCAACCAGGTCGCTTGCCGAGCGACCGCACTCTCGACCGCGACCTTGGATGCCTACTGGCCAGTTACGCCAGGCCCACGCCACCAACAAAGTCAGACCCTGAAGACTACTCGGATTGCCCATTCCATGATCTTGGCCTACTGCGCCACTATCGGACCTCGGGCTACTACGAGGCTCAAACAGGACCTAAGCGGGTCGCCCTCGAGATCATTGGCTACTCTTTGGCCATTTCGCACCTCACCGAGGGAGACAATGACGCCACAATCGACCTCACCATTCGTGAAGCTGCGACGGCTGCAGGTGGTCCTGGTCGATGTTTCATGCTGTCTGCTGAGGAGTTATTCGAGCTTGCACTGCGGCAGGAGGACGTTGGCCTCGGCCTCGAGATCGCCGGGCTAGCTGGAGAGAGAACGCTTCGCGTCCGAGCCCAGTCGCCCCTCGATTGGGCCATTCAGTACTACAAGCAACCCGAGGAGCGACGCTGCGATGCGGCCTAGGAAAGCCAAGTCAGGCGCGGACCAACTCTCCCCGCAAACATATCTGCGCTCCATCAATGTCCAGTACGACGCTGAGCATCCCGAACGAATTGCCCACTTTCAACCAACTCAGAAATCGACGCAGGCCATTCGAGCGTTTCTCGGCCTTGACGACGATCGCGCGTTTCTTCTTGTCGCTCCGTATGGTTCCGGGAAGTCGTTGGCTGCTACATACACTCTTCACTTGGTGGAGCAGCTGACGGCCGCCGAGCAGACCCTACGTATCGTCGAGAAGCGCCTGTCTGGTGTGGATCCGGATCTCGAACGCTTCTCGGCCTCGCGGCGACGAAAGGAGCGAGCGCGCGGTTTGGTAATCGCCATTCATGGCTACCAGCCGAGCATGGCCCTGGCGGTTCAGAGCGCCGCGGCTAACGCCTTCAAAAGGCTACGGCTTGGTCGCCAAGCTCGCTCCATACACTCTCATCGAGCTACTAGCGGCGACGACGCGATTGAGATCCTCAAGATTGCAGAAGCTAAGGCACTAGCGTCTGGTCTTGACCGTATCGTGATCGTGTGGGACGAGTTTGGCCGACACGTGGAAGGCCTGCTCGCCGACGGCCGTGCCTCTGATCTCGCCGACGTTCAGATACTTGCCGAGTATGCGTCTCGCACCTCTCGAGTCGTTACTGTACTCGCTCTGCTACTTCATCAGGGCCTCTTACAGTATGCGGCGAATGTGCCGCAGTCTGTTCGCAATCAGTGGACGAAGATCGCCGGCCGCTTCAAGACCATACAGTATATCGATGACAGTAAGGAGCTGTACCGCCTCATTGCCAGGGTCGTCGCCACATCGCGACCTGATCGCCCCAAGGGCCGACGCATAAGCAAATGTGTTTCCCCGACTCTAGACGCCGGCCTCTTTGGAGCATTCAGAAAAACTGAGCTCAAACAACTCCTGTCAGACGCGTATCCCATTGAGCCAGCGGCCCTGTTCCTTCTACCCCGCGTAGCGGGAAGGGTGGCACAGAACGAGCGTACGATCTTCGACTTCGTCGTATCTAGTCCCCTGGACCAAACGCTAAGCGCCGCCGACCTGTATGACTTCTTCTCCAGCGCGATGAGAGCAGACACTGCTGTCGGCGGCACCTATCGTCATTGGCTTGAAACCGAGAGCGCGCTGTCGAAGGTCAGTTCCGATGTTGAAACCCGTGTACTAAAGACCGCAGCTCTGTTGGGCTTCGGCGTGGGCGGTGAGCGATCAAGGACAGGTCGCGATCTACTAGAGTTCAGTGCTGCCGGCTACGAGGACGCAGACGCTGTGCGCGCTGCGACGGAAGATCTCATTACCCGCAAGCTACTTCTGCACCGAAAGCACACCAATGAAGTCTCCGTTTGGCATGGCACCGATCTCGATCTGAGAGCGCGCTTGGAGGACGAGAAGGTCCGCATCGGAGCCGACTTTGACGCCGTTTCCTTTCTTGAGAAGGAGATGCCGCCACCTTCGTGGCTTCCGCAGGAATACAACAGTGACTTCTGCATTCGGCGGTACTGTGAGTCCGAGTACGTCACTTTTGAGCGTTTGCGCGCCTACCTGCAAACCGAAGTCACGATAAACCCACTCCCGCCCGACTGCGACGGCAGAGTCCTCTACGTCCTCCTGGAAGAGAAAGACGATGTCGAAGAAGCACTGCAGATGCTCCATCAGACTCTGGAGAATGAGCGCGTCGTAGTTGCAGTCCCTACTGAACCCCTGCCCATCCACATCAGCGCCCTGGAGGTCTGCTGCCTCTCTCGAATGCAGCTGGACGCCGAGCTTGTCGGAGCAGATCCGCTTGCACTTCCGGAGCTTCAACAGATGGCGGACGACGCTAGAGGCCATCTACAATCCGTCCTTGATCGGCTTGTTCGGCCCTCCCCCGGAGGCGCGCACTGGATTCATCGATCGGGGCCGATCAAGGCATCCTCCGCTCGGGAGCTGCGTCGAGCACTATCCAAGATAATCCGACACATCTACCCCCGTACGCCTCGTATCAATAACGAGATGATCGTCCGAAAGCGCCCTTCCCCTGTCGTGGTCAATGCTCGAAAGAAGCTTGTCCTAGGCATTCTTGAGCGAACGGGGCAGGAGAACCTCGGCATCGTAGGGAACTTCCCCGACGCTTCCATGTTTCGGACCGTCCTGCTCAACACCGGGCTCTACCGACGACGGAACGGTGGCTGGGGTTTTGCACGCCCGGCCGAGTTACCGGATTCCGGACTTCGGCATGCCTGGAAGCTGTGCGAGCGGTTCTTGGCGAGACCTTCCGACAGACCGAAGCCGCTGTCCGACCTCATCGGCCAACTGCAATCACCACCTCTAGGCGTTCGTCGGGGCCTGTTCCCCATCCTGCTAGCTGCGGCTTTCCGGGCCTTTCCTGGCGCCTATTCCGTCACTCGAATGGGAGTCTATCTCCCGGACATGCTCCCATCGGATATTGAACAAATGTGCAATGATCCGGCCGCTTACCGCATCGTTGTCCTGGACCTCGATACGGCTTCGACTGCCTATCTTAGGGGCCTGGCTAGGCTATTCGGGAGCGATGAGGGTCGAGACTACGCATCGGCCGATGCGATACGGGACTGCCACGACTTCCTACAGGAGTGGCGACACGGACTTCCACCGGCTGCCGAGACGACTCATGACTTGAAAGCTCGAACCAAGAAAGTAAGGGCGCATCTCTTCGCAGAGTTGGACCCCGTGGAGATGCTGTTCCGGCGGATTCCCGATGCGTGTGGTGTGTCGTTGAAGAAGCCTGAGCTACTACTCCGAAGACTAGCTGCGTGCAAACGCGAACTTGAGCAGATCGGCACTCGGATGGTGGAGAGTGGACTGTCAACCATAAGACAAGAGCTATCAATCCGACGACAGGAGTCGGTCAACGGATGCGACACGCGCAGTGTTGCATCGACGTGGGCGCAGGTGTTCCCGGAGAACTTCGTCGACGATCTCGGAGAGGGAGTTGCAAAAGGCTTCATCACTAGGTGCCGGAGCAGCTACGAGACCGAGGCCGCCCTCTTGGACTCACTTGGATCCCTTTTGGTCGGCCGTGCAGTCCAGAGTTGGGACGACACTGCCAGTTCGACTTTTGCGCGCGAGGTTCACAGAATCGCTCGCGAAACTGAAGAATTGGCGCTCAACGCGGACATTGGATCAAGTGTATCCGCACACGACTCCAAAAGACACCTAGTGGAGCTTGTGGAGGGTCGAATATCGGATCTATTCGACAACCTCGAGCAGCTAGTCGGAGCGGAGACAGCTAGGAAGTTCTCAAAGTCGCTCGGCCGCAAGTAGCGATACAGGGAGATACCATGGCAACTATCAAGGATGCCTTGCGGAGCGTGGAAGAGGACGAGAGCTACCGGCACATCGTCAGTATCTCGGGCGGCAAGGACTCGGCTGCTCTCGCGATCTACCTCAAGGAACGTTACCCCACCATCCCAGCCGAGTACGTCTTCTGCGATACAGGTAGCGAGCTCCCCGAGACCTACGACTACCTTCAACGGCTCGAGGCCCTACTCGGCCAGCCCATTGCTCGCCTCTCCGCGCTTGACAGGCTGGGAGTCCGCAGAAAGTCCACCAGAACACCGTTTGACATCTGGCTCAACGAAGTCTATGGCGGCTTCCTGCCCAACCCACGCTCACGCTGGTGCACGCGCGCCCTAAAGATCGAACCCTTTGAGGCATATGTCGGCCAGGATTCAGCATTCAGCTACATCGGCATTCGGGGAGACGAAAGCCGCGAAGGTTATCGCGCATCAAAACCACCTGTCATTTCGCAGCGGCGCAACATCATCCCCGTCTATCCGTTCAAGGATGATCGCTTAGGACTCCAAGACATTCAACAGATCCTGCGGCGAGCCGGCATTGGCTTTCCCGACTACTATCGGTGGCGCTCCAGATCCGGATGCTACTTCTGTTTCTACCAACAGCTGGGCGAGTGGCAGAGGCTCGCCAAGGAACATCCCGACCTCTATGAGAAAGCCAAGAAGTACGAGAAGACCGACGGTAATCGACCGTTCACTTGGATCGAAGGACGCACGCTTTCTGAAATCGTGGCCATGCCGCCGCGCCCGCTACCTGATGCAGACAATACTGAGGGATGTGCCGTTTGCCACCTCTAGCGCTCAGCTTTGTCCTGCTCGGGATGATCTCATCTGGCAGGACCGATCGGATTGACGGAATGCCATCGTTCCGCTGCCCGGTATGCCCAATGTCGGGATTCTACTGCCTGCGTGGAGTGTGAGACATGGCCAATAGGTTTCCCGCATCGCGGTGGATAAGCTTCATACGCAGGTACGGTCCCGTCCCAACGAACGACAACATGTACGACGAGGCGATCCAGAGAACGCTTCGCAAACTTGACATCCCACCGATTGTCCTACCTTCGAACCACCTAGACTTACTACTCCAGAACTTCCGCGGTCAACAACCGCGCTCGATCATCCTGACGGGCACCGCGGGTGATGGAAAGACGTACCACTGCCGCGAGGTCTACGAGGCCTTGGGTGGCGACGTCGACCAATGGCACGAAGGGGGCATGATCCAGCGGCTCACCATCGACGAGCGCGAGCTGGTAGTCGCCAAGGACCTGAGTGAGCTACCGGAGCCGCTGAGTGGTGAGTTTGTGCTTCAGCTCGCGAAGGACGTCCTTAGTGCGAGTCACGAAAGTGTCTACCTGATAGCCGCAAATCATGGACAGCTACTCGAGAAGCTAGACGCATCAATCGAGAGCCAACACGTTCGTCAGCTCAAAGAGCTGGTCGAAGACGCGATGGTAACGGGAGCCCAGCCAGAGGAGGCCCCCCTCTCACTCTACGACATGAGCCGAACCTCAGCTCTCAATTTGGTCTCTGAGGTTATGAACAGGCTCCTTCTTCACCCAGCCTGGGAGGGCTGCAGAACTTGCCCCCTGCTTGACGCACTACCTCGCTGCCCGATCCAAGAAAACCGAGGGCGCCTGATCGGCGAGGAGGATGCGCCTGCGCTGCTCAAAGTGCGCCTCAATGAACTCATCGAGCTAAGCGAACTCAATGACGTGCACTTCCCCGTCCGCCAGCTACTCGCGCTCGTAGCAAACATGATACTTGGTCATCCCGAGGCCACCGATGGTTTGATGACTTGCCGTACGGCAGCATCGATTCTCGATCGGGAATTGCATGATCGGGCCAGTATTTTTGGGAACGTGTTCGGTGAGAATCTAAGGCGTCGATGTGAGAGAACTGAGCCCTTCGCTAAGCTCCGAAGATTTGGGATCGGTGACGAGACAAACAACGGAATTGACTCGATCTTGGTCTACGGTCGGGATGACCACACACTTGAACGCCGCTTCACCGATTTGATGGGCTGCGATCCAATCTACGGAGCGACGCCAACCTATTTGGCACTACAGACTGCCTACCTTGAGGGAACCGACGACACCACCATCAAGGCCTTCCTCGACCGCCTTCGCCAAGCGCGTCAGCGTCTCTTCTTCGTCATTCCCCAGGACACCGATGCTGATCCGCTGCGCTGGGACCTCACCGTGTTTCGTTTTGCAGGAGACTTTCTGGAAACGGCGCACAGGCTCTCGCGCGAGCGTAAGCCTGACCGCGTCGTCGTTGCACGCCTCGTAAGGGGGCTAAACCGTGTATTCACAGGCGCTCTTGTCGACGATGAACAGCAGGTCGTCTTGGCCAGCGCCGGCAGTCATTCTCAGTCGCGTACGACCCACATCCTCGACGACCTTGTTTCCGTCCAGCGAAGGAGCGGAGAGGAAGTCCGGCTCAGATGGCAGGATGACAGAGTCGTCTTTTCCATACAGCTCGGCGCGAACGTGCCACCAATAGAGCTTCCTCTAACCTTGCTCCGATTCGAGTTTCTTTCACGCGTCGCTGAAGGTGCGCTCCCAAGTAGCTTCTCTAGGGAGTGCTACGAAGACATGTTGGACTACAAGGCACGGTTGTATCGAGCCCTACAGGATCGTCAGGATGCTGAAGCACAACACAGAGACGAGGAAACGGAACTGGTTCTAGACTTTCTCGAAGTCAGTTCAGACGGCCGGGTACGACGCGAGTCAGTCGAGGTCAAACTGCCATGACTGAAGTCCTTCCAAGACCCAGGGGTGCACACCAGGGTCCTGAGCTCTGGATAGAAGAGGCGATATGGGGCCATCGCTTCCACGATGAGCAATCGCCTTGGCTAACGTTCATGGAATTCCTCACCGTCCTTGCTGCGGAGGCGGCGGCAGGCAGACCCCTCCAGGAGAGCGAGCCAAACGCCCTCGCCTACCGGCCTAACCAGCAGCTTGAGCTGCGAAACGTGCTCTTCAACAACCCTTTCCTGGAGACCATTAAACGACTCCCGCTTACCGACGCGGACAAGTGGACGATGTGGTTGGAGCGCATGAATCGTAGCGCTGGCGGTTTGCGCACGGAACCCGACTTCCGCTATGTACGAGGCCGGTTTCAATCATTCGATGAGTTTGCGAAGGTAGTACGATTCTTGCGTAGCACCGCGTTGGAATACGATAGCAACAAGCGTTGGAGTTCCAAGTTTGTCTTCCCGTTCGGTCCGAATTGCCTATACGAAGATCTCCTCGTCAAGAAATCAGGCGCTACTAACGATCGCCGTTTCTTTGGACGCAGCGGAGAGCTTCTCTACCTAATGCTCTGCAGAAGTCGACAAACTGACTCCTTGCGGCAGCTCTTGCTGAGTCGCTTCGTTAATGCCGCCGAGCCCTTGGATCTTCTCGCCGTCGCGCTTCAAGGCTCAACCTCACCCACACTCGCGCAAAACCCTCGCACTGGAGCCTACCTGCCTTACGCCTCTCGCTTTGAGTACGACAAGCTAGCCGAGGATTGGCTATCGATCCTGAAGCTCAATATGCCGGTCTACGATGCCTTCCCTCACTTGGTGGCCGTAAGCGGATTGCATCTGGTCACGTACATTCTGACCCGCTGCCGCGAGCAGCTTGGTCAATCAGGCATGCCAACGTTCATGTGCGAGATCGTCGGCCCGAACCGAACAGCGATTCGTGACCTCTCGGCCGACTCGTTCCAAGCCAACAATGCGTTATCGAGGCAAGCGATGGAACACCGCGTCCGGACCATCCGCATGACTGACCCGTGGCGCGCCGCAATCGAGTCACGTGACCCGACAGTCGAAGCTGCGGCCACCCTAAGGAATGCTTTTGGTTGGCCAGACGAAGATATGCCCCTTGACGATTGTACACATGAGTCCCTCATTGATGCACTCCTCGACAAGGCATCTCGACGTCATAGCCAGCACCTAGCCAAACTTCATGGTGTGTGGACGCGAGAAATTGGACTGATGTCTCGGAGGGCAAGCCGCCGTAACCGTTATGCGCCCAACGACCAGCTACTCAAGTCGCTCGTAATATGCCGCGTCAAGGGACGAATGGAATTCGGTGACTTCCTTACGGATCTTAGGAACCAGTACGGCCTAATCGTCGGCGACCAACAAGGGCAACGTTTGATTGACCAGGGTCTTGTTGACCAACTAGACCTCTCCAACAACGCCCGACGCTTAGAAGAACGACTTGCCAGCCTTGGGCTTCTCAACCGCCTCTCGGACTCCTGCGCCTACGTTGAGAACCCCTTCCAAGGAGCAGAGCATGACAGGCCATGAACTTCTTGGGGCTGTCGGTGCTGCCTACTTGAAGCGTCGGATTGAGCAACTTACCGATGGCGACGGCGAGGACGCCGGTGTTGCGCGCTTCATGCTCGATCGCCTCAATGGTCAGAAGGTCGCCGCGGTCGTGCGCGCAATACTGGCTGACGACCCTCTGAGCTCCAAAGTGGCTCTGCACATTCCTCGAAGTCTAGTCGCAGACGAAGGCCTTCCAGACCACGTACTGACCGACAAGAGAACTGTCGAGCACCGTCACGCTCCAAGCAATCGTCCGACAATGTTGCTGGCCAATACTGACGACGACCAGGCAACGTCCCTTCAGGACGTCACCCTGCTCGGCCGAGAAGAATTGCTTGCCAGCGCTTCCCTGTGGGTGACGACCGCAAGTAGCGGGCTCGGTCTTCCCGCCTCAGAGCTGGAGACTTGGCAAAAAGCATTCCAAGGGCTTCTGCAGGCACACAGCTGGTCTCTACAGGAAGTCTCCGACTATGTCGCCCACACCCGGCAGCGTGTCGCCGACGACTCCTTGCCACTCCTAGCGTCCCTCGGGTCCGCGCTCCCCGCACTGCACTTGCCTCGTGACTCCCAGTACTTCCAAAGTATCCCTGAAACGCGACGCAGACGCGTAGCCTCCTGGAAGCGACTGTATGCGAAGCTCCTTGAACGCTCACTGCTACTGCGCAAGATGCGCTCAGCTCGCCAGCTTATCGAACCGGGCGACCTACGTGAAGCATACGATAGGGTCCGCGATGATATTACTGCTGACCCGGACACCATCGAGGCATTTATCAATGCGCCGGCCACTTGGTGCCCCCAAGCAGAGGCACTTGCCGAGTTTGAGTGGGAGACACACGGCGTACAGCAGCTTTTCAGTGGACTCAAAAAGAGGCGGACGTCTCTGGGAGAGGAAACGCTAACGTTCTTCGAGCTGCATGATCCTGACGCCCTCCAGGATAGTGAGCGTGAGTACCTACAACACCTATCACAACGTCGATACCTAAGAGACCCTAACGACGATGACGTGGCATTCCTCGAAGCCCATCGAGAAGAGCTTGCTTCCGACCGGTCCCTACGAGCGAAGTGGGAGAAGTTCATCTACGGCAAACCGGTAGAATGTACTGATTTTCTGGACGGCCTAGTCACGGCGGTTGAGCGACTCTGGACCCAGGCCGGAAATCCTACTGGTCCAAAACGTCTTGTCATCAAAACAAGTTTGGGGCGGGCCAGGCAGCGATGGCTTGATCTAAACACCAACATCGCCGCTTACTTCGCAACTCGTTACCGTGGCCTACCAGAGCTTCTAGGCGCAAGCGTTGAGTGGGACACGGGATACCTATTCAAGTACAAAGAGCTACTCGCGTGGGCGCGCACCAAGAAGATCCGTCCCAACACATCTAGTGCCAGAGCCGCTACACAGATCCGGTTTGACGTAGGGCTGCATGTTGGCGCTGAAGACGTCGGAGATCGCCATGCTGTCCAGGTCGTTTGGAAGGCAAGTACCGCAGCAATCGGGATGGAACTCGCTGATGATCTTAAGCGGGTCAGGCAACTCCCTCTTGCTCGCCTACAGGTGACGCGCCAGCCCATCAGCCGTAAGGGGCACTTGCAAGGAGTCTCGCTCGACGATGTCACAACGCTAGAGCCGGCCTTTGGAAAGGATGCCGGCTCACTCGTGTCCAAGCTTGCCGCACTTGATGACCTCGGCGCCGAACTCGAAACCGCACTCTCTGACGCGACACAGGCCGGTCGAATCAGCGACAGCGGATCGACTGCTGTCTTCACGTCGCTGCGGCACTTCACCGACGAGTACAAGCATGCCCTAGACGACTTAGAGAGCGACGGGCTCTCAGCACGCCGACTCCTCGACCAAGCCCAAGCCTTCGGTGAACTCCTAGAGGCACTGGCGATCCATTGCACGGGCGACATTAACCGTCAGAGAATCTGGCAGCCGCTTCTCGAAATCGGCTGCGCGAGAGTCGAGGGTGGCGATCCAGCTGCTATCGTCGCTCCGTGGCACCCGCTGCGCCTCGCAGCCGCCTCTGTCAAGGCGCGATGGATATGTGGACTTGTACGTCATTTGCTCTCTAGTGATGAAGTCACATTCGGCGACGAACGGCTCTTCTTCTCGGACGTCCGCGCCGTCCTGACCCATTCCTATTACCCCGAACTTGTGGTCGGATATCGGGGCACCGAACCGATCCTCCTTACGGAAAGCGATACAATCAATGACTACACACTCATGGAGCCGCCCACGCAAGGGAACACGGGGCAGCTAGTCGGGATCGAGCCGAGCGATTCGGCTCGACAGATTCGCGATGTACTCACTCAATACCTTGATCTGCAGCCTCACGAGCATGCAGACCTCAGCCTGCTGCTATACAACTGCGACAGCGCCGGCGTTCCACTTAAGACAGTTAGTGTCCTCGGCAGCGTTCAAGATGGCCGAAACGTCTACTGCAACGTCGTGCTCCGTCATCGAAACCGCAGGCAACTTGCAGCAGTCTATGAGGAACTCATCGATCAAACTGGAGATGCGGACTCGATCTCACCAAGCGAAACGGCGTCCGACTTCATGTCTAAGCTACGCATTGGGATACTCCTGGAGGAATCGCGACCTGCACGTGCAATCGAAGGTGATCGACCTTTTGACATCGCATTCCTTCATGACGTCATCTCACGACAGGCCAAAGTCCATTGGATACCGGTCGAACAGCGCGTCGACGCCGACATGCTTTCTCACGTGCCGCCTTACTGGTCATACACGCGCCTGACCTCTGAGGACGAACTAAAGGCAACTAGCTACTTGGCGTGCCCAAGACAACCACGGTGCGGCTGGAGCTATGCCAACGCAGCCGCCGCAGTAATCCTGGGCGAGACAATTCCGCAAGGAGAGTATCGACTACCCGCTCGACGGATCAGCTTCCAAGACGACAGTCTCCAAAGCGTCCTGGACGAGGTTCACAAACTAGCAGAGTGGGTGGTCAACTACGATGACCTACTAGATCGGCGCCAGCTCCACGCGCAGAACATACGTGTCATCCGTTACAGACGCGAGCGCACGCATGGCCGTAACTTGATTGTCTCCTCCACAACCGAGCTACGGGTCCTCAAGGTGCTCGTCCAACGACGACTAAAGGAGGCTGGGGTAGCACTTCCACCCGAAGCACTGTCGCTGCTTGCTGATCGAATGATAGAAGAGGCCGCGTACATCAGCGGCGACATCGTGCTGCGTGCGGCCAAACGCGGGATCTCTGCGGGAGAGCTGATCGGAGTCGTACTCAGCAAAGCACTCGTGGAGGCCGAGCTTGGCGGCAAAGGCCATATTTGCTGGGTCTTTCTGGACGACTATGCGCAGTGGCTCGGACAGCGAGAAGAGCATATCGCTGATTTGATGGCGCTGCGTGTTGGCGAAGACAAGGACGGTCCACTCCTCACATGTGTCGTTACGGAATGCAAATACGTAGCTGCAGAAGCACGCGCCCACGCGAAACGGTCTTCACGACGCCAGCTTCGGGACACTCTCGCTAGGATTGAGGGCGCTCTCTTCGGCGATCCTGGCAGGTTGGACCGAGATCTGTGGTTAGGTCGACTGAGCGGTCTCCTAGTCGACCATGCGGATGAGGTCCAAGACCTTCAGCAGCTCAACCGGGTTCGCGAGTCCCTTCGGAACGGTGACATTCGCGTTGATACACGTGGTTACTCTCACATCTTCATCCCCTCACCAGCGGAGCAAACAGGTGAGAGCGAAGCAGAACCAATGGAGAGAGTGTCTCGTGGTCTCCAGGAAGTGTTTGCTCGTAGCGAGGTCCGAGCTCTTCTTGAAGCTTACGCGAGCAGTCAAGGCGTGCTGGAGGTCCGCGAGCGACTAGGGAGCGAGCATCCATGGAAGAGCCCACAAGCCAGACGTCCAGAGAGACGGGTGTCGTGGGTCATTGATACCGTGGAGGATAGCGAGCGGCCCGCGGACGACGACAAGAGCACGCATCCGGACAAGCCCCTACCTCCTGCGCCCGACGGGGCTCAGCCGACAACCCGAGCAGAATACGGCAGCCATCTCCAGCGACTCCTAGCCGAGCGGGCAGAGGCCGACACCGCCACTGATGATGAGGCGCTGTCCTGGCTGGACGCCACCGCGGCTCAGCTACGAACTGCCTTACTAGGTTACGGCCTGCAGGCCAAGGTTCTAGGAAAGCGACTCACTCCGAACGCAGCCCTAGTACGCTTTCGCGGTTCGAGCCGATTGAGAGTCAATGACGTTGAACGCCACCGCTCCGCGCTCCTTACGACCCATGGGTTAGGCGTCATCAACGTCTCTGCCCAGCCAAGAGAAGTCGTGATGACAATAGCCCGTCCGAAGAGAGAGACCGTGTCGCTCTGGGACGTGTGGACGCGCCGCGCAATCAATCGGAAGAGTTCCGGACTTAATCTATCGTTCGTGCTTGGCACGCGTGAGATTGACGGAGAACTCCTGTACCTCAACCTCACTGAGCCGTTCGCTGATCAGCAGCGGCACGACCCTCACACTCTAGTCGCCGGAGCCACTGGTAGCGGCAAGTCGGTGCTTCTGCAGTGCCTTTTGCTAGATATTGCTGCCACGAACCCTAGTCGCCTCGCTCACATCAATCTTATCGACCCCAAGATGGGCGTTGACTACGCGGCCCTCGAACGCTTGCCACACCTTCGCGGAGGAATCGTTACGGAACAAGATCGTGCGCTCGAGCTCCTGAAGACGCTCGTCGCCGAGATGGATCGCCGCTACTCTGTCTTTCGAGCGACACGTGTTCGTGATCTGCATACCTACAATGAGAAGGCCCCGGACGAAGAGAAACTCCCGGCCATTTGGGTCTTCCACGATGAATTCGCCGAGTGGATGCTAACGGACGCCTACAAAGATGGCGTGACGACTTACGTGCAACGACTCGGCGTCAAGGCAAGAGCAGCAGGTATCTATCTTGTCTTCGCCGCGCAACGGCCGGAAGCAAACGTGATGCCCATGCAGCTTCGCGACAACCTCGGCAATCGACTGATCCTCCGTGTCTCTAGTGCCGGAAGCTCTGAAATTGCCTTGGGTTCGAAGGGCGCAGAGCGATTGCTCGGGTTGGGGCACCTGGCCGCGAGGTTGACCGGAGAGCCTGAAATCATCTTTGCGCAGGGAGCGTTTCTGCCCGATGACGACGTTGACGCCGCTGTCTCCGCAATCATCCAAGACGACTAGCACGCGCGAGGGCTTGGAATGTTGCAATCATCTCCCGCTCCCTTGCCACCAGCAATCGAGAGCTTTCCGGTCGGGCCGCAAACTTCCCCTCAAAGTGGACACCCTCAGGATAGACCTTTCTGGCAGATGACCTCACCCCCTAAGACTGACCGCCCAAACCGGCCACCGTTATCCAGCACCTCCTTGGCGCTGGACGCTCTCAGCTCAGGGGCGGCGCGGCAACATGGGGAGACCGGACGGATACCCGGCAACTCCGGCGGGTCGGCAGACCTGTGACTTGTAGGACCGGAAGTGGTTCGAGCAATCGGGCACCTCACTCTCGCGCCTCGGTGTCCGCGTGATTCTGACGCGGGAGGAGCCTCATCGTCACTTCCACATGTGGGCGCGCGGTTGAGTCGGAATTCTCGCGCACGACCCTCACTTGACAGTTTTTTCACTTCTGCTACAAAGAATGTAGACCCTCAGATTCTGACCTGGGTCAATTCCCACCCTCCCCATGACACACCAGCTCTCGCTACAAACCTTCTCGACCCATGAGGTCACGCAAATCACCGGTATCAGCCCCGCGACGCTGAAGCGTTGGCTGCGCCGTGGCATCGCACGAGAGCCCACCCGCGACCCCCTCGGTTCACGTCGGTTCACGGACGACAACATCCGTGAAATCCTGCTCTTCCGAAACCGCCGGATCGCTGCTGGATCCCACCCCACGAACAAGCCATCACTCTCTGCTAAGTAACACTACACCCTATGGTCATTTTCACGATATTCAACGACAAAGGCGGCGTCGGAAAGACGACGCTCACATTCCATCTCGCCGGCGCCTTTGCTGAAGCTGGCAATCGGGTTCTGGTAGTCGACCTGGATCGCCAGATGAACCAGAGCCATCTCTGGCGGGCAGACGCGTTCATCGGCGCCCGGACAATCTACGACGCACTGACCGAGGGGTTAGACGGGGAGTTTGCTCCGTTGAGCGAAGTCGTCCTGCCTTCCGACGCATTCCCGGATCTCGTCTCAATCGCGCCGGCAAGTCCCCTGCTCGGAGAGAGCCTTTCCACCACTCTGTCGGAGAAGCCCGACGCCCAGACCCGCTTGATGAACGCGTTCGAGGACTGGCCGGAGATCAACGATCGATTCGATGTTGTTCTGATCGACACGCGACCCGATACGGCCATCGCAACCCGCAATGGCATCGCGCTCGCAGATTTCCTTGTCGTGCCCGTCGAGCCCCAGCGCTTCTCAGTGGATGGTATGAAGACGGTCCTTCGACTACTCGACGAATACCGCCGCTCCAGAATCTCCCCGAACCTCCAAGCGCGCTTTGTCTTCAACAAGGTCCATCACCGCGCTGACGACCGGCACTTCATCGAGAGCCTGAGGGACATCGAGAACGTACCCGTTCTCAAGACGTTAATCCCGAACCTCGCCCCGATCGCCCACAGCACCAATCGAAGGGATCCTGTCCCACTGTGCCTGAGTACTCCCGCCCGCCGGAGACTCCGTCCCGCCATCCACATCCGGACGCTTGCTTCCGAGCTTGCGCAGCTGGCCAATCAGAGCGGTTGCTTCTCCCCCGTGCGGCCAACGAACCTGAACATCCTTCGGCTGGCCGAGTTCGAGTCAGAACCGCCGAGCGTATTCGGGGAAACTAACAAGATCCACCAACACGAGCATGCCGACCACACCCTCCAAGAAGCGTAGCAGCCAACGAGACGCCGACGACGTTGTCCGCGGCATTCTCGATCGCCCTTCCGCGATCGCAGCGCCTCCCGTACGTCACAGTTCCATCGAACATGCGACCGTGCGCGCCACTGCTCGCCGTGATCCCAATAATCGAATCGTCGCGCTCGAGCTGATTGACCCCGATCCGGACCAACCTCGCACTGTCATCGAGAACAGCGAGGAGTTTGACGGTCTAGTCTCGTCAGTCCGCGAGCATGGGGTCATCTCGCCAATCACCGTACGCTTCATTTCGGAGAACAGCCGCTATCAGATCATCACAGGTGAGCGCCGCTTTCGGGCAGCGCAGCGACTTGGCTTGAGAGAGATCCCAGCTTGCATTCGCGAGATTGACGACACGACCAAGGCTGTCGAGCAGCTGGTCGAGAACGTGCAGCGCGAGGACATGAACCCGGTCGAGGAAGCCCTTGCTCTCAACCGACTGATCGGCGAACCGATCAACCTGACGCACGAAGAGGTCGCCCTCAAGATCGGCAAGAGCCGCGCGTACGTCACGAACATGCTCGCTCTTCCCCGAAAGCTCACCACCCGTGAACAAGCCAAGCTGCGCCGATGTTCGCCGGCGAACATGCCCGGAAAGTCGCTAATCTTGGAGGCGTTGCAGGCTCCCGACGAAGAAACTCGGGCTCAGATCCTATTCGGCCGCATGACCCGCGCCGCTGCACGTACCGCGGTCAGGAAGCGCGCCGGTGGACGACCGGGTTACCCAACCAGGAGCGTCCCAGTCACGGTTGGTGGCTACACCTACACCATCACCGTCAAGGCCAGGAGAAAGGAACGCCTCCTTGCACAAGACGTCATCGACGCCCTCGACGCGGCCGTCCTGAAGCTGACTAAGGACGTGTCGGACACCTAAGTCGCAAACATAGACCCATGCCCCAGGACCCCATTCAATTCGATCTCGAGTCTCGAACGAAGCAGCTCACCGATCACTTTCAGGAGACGGGACGAGATAAAGCCCGCGGTGAGATCGCGCTCCTGCCCTACTACAACCAACTCGAGAACGAGATCACCAAGCCTAATCAGGGCACGTTCGTTACCCGCTACTTTCAGACGAAGTGGCGTCCGTGTTTGGGTTCCGAGGCGTCCAGCATCGTGCTGGCTCTCCGCCTCCTCGCCAACAAGGACGGCGAGACCTTTGCCAGCCAAGAAACCATCGCCAGCTGTGCGGGGCTAAGCGCGCGTGCGCTGCGGCGCTGGCTGTCCGACAACGAGGACGCTGTCGCCGCATGCTCGCCGAGGTGGCAGGCGCAGTGGCAACTTCTTCACCGACACTTCCTGCGATCCAAATCCAGCCGCTACCTGATTCGCCGGGAAGGCACGTATTCACGGGCGAGACGCACGACAAATCTCTACCACGTAGCCATGGATGACCCCGTCCATCCCGACGACGAGCCGACGCTGCTTGCAAACGCCGCTGTTCGCATTGCCAGCGAGGAGCACGCGACTTCGCTACAACAAGAAGGGGTTTCCCATGGAGGCCAATCTGGCCGGAAAAGGAAGAACGTGATCCTGCGAGAGACCGGTTCCCGCGATGGGGGTGTGGATAACTCGGCCCGTAGTGGCCACTCTGGCCGCCACGAAGCTAGGCCAGATTGGCCTAGCAGATCGGTTACCTATCGTTCAGAGCTTAGCGCTAGTAGCGCCATCTCAAAGAAAACCACTAACGGTCTCAGGACCCACCCAGTCGTTCGCCAACTAAGCTCGGCGGAACTCCAACACCGAGAACGCCAAGCCGCCATGCACGAAGACCGACTCAAGCAGCTGGCTCGGGACGACAGCGCCGAACGCCACGAAAGCGCTGGCTTCATCCGCCGCGTCAACTTGCTTGCACCGGGGCTTGCGGAGACTGCCTTGGCGCGAACGATTGACACCTTCTCCACGCGAAACGAAGACGGCGGCCAGCGCATCCGCAAGAACGTTGGCTCGTACTACATCGGCACGCTACGCCATTTAGCCGCCGAACAGCAGATCGATCTCGGTGTGAGATGGTCCCAGAAGACACCAGAATCGCCTGAGCCGGGCGTTGACCCTGTGCGACGAGTGAACACCCAGGCATCCTGAAGGCGCCTCTCTTAGAGCCGTTTTCAGGATGCTCTGGCGTCGCAGCACAGGTTGGGTGCCAGTGCCAGAAACGATCCATCACGGTGTCCCGCATTCGCGGGACCTGTTGCCTCCCTTCGGTCGGCTTCTTTGCGCGCCCGCCCGCTGACTGCGCAGGAAGGCTCTCGAGCTTCGCCGCCGCGGGATCGCTTCATCTCCGTCCGACGTGCGTCAACCGCACGCCGACCTCGCCGAAGCGTGGCGCAGGGGTGGACCTCCCGTTGCCGTGACGTCCACCCCGAAACGCGCCTGATCCCGCGCCATTTCGCTCTCCAGCCTTCCCGCTTGCAGCGGGCTGGATACTGAAATTCTCACCTCGCCCCTTTGCCCAATAGATCTTGCCTGCCTGGTATGTGGCGGTCGCCACCCCGAAGAGGTGGGTTGTCCGACCGCCCCGGGCAGTTCACGGTGTCCTCGAGGTTGAGGCGCGAGCTGAGAACTCCGCACCAGGCGTCCCGCACTGCGGGACACCAGCTGCTCCGGGTCTTGGAAGCTCTTGGCCTGGCACTGCCGCGCCCTGGCCACCGCTTCCCGCGACCTTCCAGTATCCAGCCCGCTGCCCTCGAAACGAGACGGTCCTTCGGACCTAGCCCTTGCCCGCGCTTCTCGCGCGAGACGGCGGGCACTCGTTTCGGGTCGCGAACGGGCGCGCGCTCAAGCGCGTCCCTCCGGGACCGGTTTACCTCTGCGCCCGGCGCTCTCGCTCCGGGCCGATCCTTGATACCCCACCCGATTTGCTTCCCGACCGTCCCCTCGATCAGCTCCTTGGCGATCTGGCAATCAAGCCAGGCCGCGCTCGCTTGCCAAATTCCGCCAGACTGCTAAGATACTGATATGTAATTAGTTAAACCTATGCCCAACAAACCAGATCTCATCGTCTACGCGGTTTCCGAGTATCACGCTGGCGGTGAAGCCAGGAACCGCTGGACCCGTGTGGGGGTCGCGTTCAAGAACCAGAAGAACGGCTACAACATCGAGTGGGATGCTCTGCCGCTGGGGCGGACCATCCTCTTGCCGCCCAAGGAGACACCCCCACACAACGGCGAGGCAACCTACGAGCCCCCCGGGGACTAGTCTCGGTTGCGAAGCCGCCCAACGCCGTTCCGTCGGCTCATCAGACCCGGCATCCGACAGGTCGTCCGACTCCAGAGCCCCGGTGCGGGATCTGTTGTCGTCGCGCTGCTACGACCCGCAAGCGGTACCGGGGTCGCGGCACGCCTACCGAACTTCGATCCTTCGACCGGATCAGCCGCAGTGCCTTGACATCCGCCTCTTGCCAGAATCTGTCGCCGTTCTAAGATGACTGGTACCGGGGTCACTTCGTGACCGCGGCAACACACGCGGGGGTCGTTCTCCGAGGATCGTTCAAGGAGGATGGCCCCCTCTTTCTATACCCGCTCCTTTCCCACTTCCAATCGTCACGCAGACTTCGATCCGGCCTGCGCGATGAGGTCGGCCAGTTTCGCAGACGCCCGATCCCACGATCGTTCCCTTCTGTTCGCCTTCCGAAGTCCAATCAGTCAGGAGGTGCCTTATGCCTGCCCAGGCGCGTCCGAAGTTCGCCTTGGGGCGAACCGTGATCACACGCGGAGCGCTTGCCACGCTAGCCAGTGATGACGTCCTAGCTGGGATTACACGACACGCGTGCGGCGACTGGGGTGAGATCGAATCCGAAGACCGCGATGCGAACGACCGCGCGCTACTCCGCGGTGGACGCCTCTTCTCTGCCTACCGGGCCCACCGCGGCGACCGGTTCTGGGTCATCACCGAAGCTGATCGGTCGGTAACCACGGTGCTCCTGCCCGAGGAGTACTGAACCGCAGCATCCCGCAACTGACAGTCGTTCTCCCGTTACCACACTCATTTTCGTTCGTCCGTGGACAAACAGCCACTCGTCCCCGAGAGGAGGTGTCTTTGCCCGGCAATCCCCGCTACCGGGTCGGTGACACAACAGCGCCGACATATGAGGCTCTGTCCGCGCCGCCGCTGACTCAGCCCCGAACCCGCAGCCGAACTCTGCTGTGCGATGGCCCGCTATCGGGTCGAGGTATTCCGGGTTCTACTCCTGGACACCCGCCACCGCCTGATCCGTAAGGTCACGGTGTCGCGGGGCACGATCTCCGCATCGATCGTCCACCCCCGTGAGGTATTCCGGCCGGCCATCGTGGCCTCGGCTGCCGCCATGATCTTGGTCCACAACCATCCCTCCGGAGATCCCGAGCCGTCCCGCGACGATGTCGCGCTCACAAAGGCGCTTGGTTCGCGGCGGGCGAGCTCCTTGGCATTCCGGTGCTCGATCACATCATCGTGGTGAAGTCGGGCTTTCTCTCTCTCAAGCGAGATGGTCACCTGTGAAGTGACCTCGAGGAGGAACCATGAGTGAGATCCCATCGGATCGCATACGCGGTCATCGATGCAGAAGCGTCCAGCGAGAAGAAGTCCCGCTGGCGGGACATCGGCGTGACGTTCCGGAACAAGGATGGGTCCGAGACCGTGCTCCTGGACGCTGTTCCACTATCCGGGAAGGTCGTGCTACGCGATCCGCCGGAGCAGGAGGAGTCCCGGGGAATCGCCGTAGGCGAGGGTGTCTGACATGAGCCTCGGATCATCCTGACCCGAGATCGGCGCTCAACGGGCTTTGTGGCGGTCGTTTCCCAAGACGGCCGTCTTTTGCTGTGGCTAATCGGCTTGAGGGTTTTCCTCCTCCTTCTTACTCACTTCGATCCCTGACCTCAACTCCCGGGGGAGCAAGCTGTCAATCTCTTCGTCCGAGAACGACATCTCGTCGTACTGCCTGATGGCTTCCTGAGCCTTCCTATATGCCGCAAACGTTGTACTCGGTGCACCCGAGTAGACCGCGTGCAAATCCCCCAGGATAGCATCGCGCCGTGTGCAGATACTCTCAAGGGCCACTTCGCCAACTCTCAAGTCTGTGATCAGCGCCAAGTACTTTTCGCGAAGAAGCCACAAATCTGCCGCGGCCTGGCGATGCTTCTGTGCAAGTTCACCCAGATCGTAGTTCTTCGTGTAGGCGTTTAGCACAAGCAACGTGGTCGAGACAATCACACCGATAACCGCGCCAATAGGTCCCGCGCCAAGGATGGCAGCGACGAAACCGGCCGCTGTGACGGAAGAGAGGATGATCTGCCAAAGCTTGATCGTGGACAGTCGAGAGAGAAGGATGTCCGCACATTTCTCATGGGTCTTGTGAGAGTAGACAACGCGACCGTAGCACTCCCGCAGCTGACCTTCGATCAGCACGTGAGGCCTCTGAACCTGGTCACGCGGGGTAGGAGGTACCAAAGATCTCCCTCCACTTCTGCTTCGCTGACCACTCCCGCTTGGGATCGGCGATCTCGTGCTGGATCGCCTCGCAAGCCACGTTGTAGCAGCGTTTCGCCTTGTACTGGAACTGTCCCTTGCCTCCGTAGACCCACTGGCCACTTCCTGGCGCTTTCCAGAACTCCTGTTCGGTGTTCTGAGCGGCGATGTGCTCGAAGAAGTCGCGGCACATGAAGTCGTAGTAAAGGTACGACTTGTCTCGGTGCTCCCAGTCGATGATGAACTGGTAGGCTAGCGTGTCGATGAGAAGACCACCGATCGGCACGGCCCAATTGCTCCTCCAGGCTCGCATCATTCGGCACAGCGGAATCAGGTTGCCATTGCAGGCGTTGTTTCTCGTTCGGATGGCTTCGATCTCTGGTTTGGGGTTCGTCGTCTTCCAGCTTCCTCCTCCATTGGAGTCGGGATATGTGTAGCTGTCATCCTTGTTGACGAATGCAGGGACAAGCTCGAACGTGATGCCGTCGTCGAAGGGAATCAGAATGACCTGACCGTCAGCCCCGATGTTCGAGACCGAGTACGTCTTCTTTACGGAGTTGCGCACTGCCTGCAGGAGTGCGGATTGCCCGTTGCCGTTGTACTGGTCGTACCGCTGATAAACAGAGTATGGCAACTGGAAGATCAGGTCCACGTCGCTGGTTCCATGGATCGCCGTGTTCCGTCCGTAAGAACCGACGTATAAGCTATGGGACGTTTCCGAAGTTGTGCTCCAGAAATCCGTGTTCAGGCGCTTCGTGATGGCCTTGCATCGTCGAGAAATAGAATCGCCATTCTTGACGTTGATGTTGTTGCAGAATACCCTGAACCAATCGGCGAGCCCCATCGCGTCTCCTTCACTCGCCCGACTTCTTCAATGTCTGCCAGCTCGCGAGCCAACTACTACTTCTCTCTCGTCGTTGATCCAGCCTGCTGCGCGATCTGATACAGTTTCATAAAGACGAGCTCGGCCAGGAGTTGTCCGTGAAGCTGCTCAACGACACGCTTGTGGTAGTCGAGAACGATGGTGCGGATCACCTGCACGAGCCCCTCCGGGTCATCGGTGACGCTATCAGGGACACTGACTTCCCAGTTCGTGACGGCCTTTGCGATCTCTTCTCGATCGAGCGCTCGACTGAGCATCGGACCGATTTCTTCTTTCGCCATCGCGACGAGTTCTGGCCGTGTCTCTTCGATGATGCCGCAGAGGTGTGACAACGCTTCGGACCCCGGAAGCCCAACGATTTCGTCAACGCGCGTCCTAAGGCCTTCAGCCGTGTCTTGAGCAAGCCTACGCTCGAACGCGGCGGCCGCTATCTGCGACCAGTTAAGCGAGTCCCCGGCGACCTCCATGCGCGCTTTCAGTTCGTCGGGTATGCTGATATTCATCCGCGCTGCCATGCGCATATCATTGCGCATGAATATACACATCGCAAGGTGAATCGTAGTTACCAGCCCCTTGGCCCAGGCGCCTGCCTAGCTATAGATGACCTACTTTGCAAAAAGTAGGTCATCTGACCCCTTGACAGCGCCCACCAGCGTGCTAGAAATAGACGTATGAGGTCATCTATGACCCGAAAAACACAAGACAGGTCATCCGGACCGAAACGGCAGCTCAAGGCATCCCAGTTCTCCCTGAAACCGGGCGAACTGCGGAAGCTCATCTACGCAGCCGAGAGCCCTCGTGACCGCTGCCTGATCCGGACCTTGGCCGAGACCGGGATCCGCCGAGCCGAGCTCGCCGCCCTGGACGTCCGCGACGTCGACCTCGAAGTCCGGCGGTTGACGATCCGATCCGGCAAGGGCGGCAAGGAGCGCGTCGTGCCGATCACCCAGGAACTCGCGTCGGACCTGCGGTTCCTGATCGGCCGGAAACAGACCGGACCGATCTTCGTGTCTCTCCAGAAGGGGCCGCTTCAGATCCGGCAAATCAATCGGGTCGTGCGCGCCCTCGGTGAAGCGGCCGGGGTCAAGAACCCCAACCCGGCCTCCGGTGGGGCCGTCACCTGCCATCTCTTCCGGCACTCGTTCGCGAGGCTGTGGAAGCAGCGCGGCGGGGACATCGAGAGCCTCTCGCACATCCTCGGGCACTCGTCGTCCGCCACCACAGTCGACCTCTACGGCACGCAGTCGATCGACGACGTGCACGCCAACTACGAACGGATCATGGAGGACTCACCGTCGTAGGCCGCTATCCGCCCTTGACTAATCAGCTAACCCAATCCCCATGCGTCAATGCAAACCCGCCCGCCGGTCACCACTCGCGCGCGACAGCCGAGGCCTTGAAGACCCCCATCTCAAGCCGAGTCACCGGCTCATCCTCGAGCTTCTCTACCACTACCGGTACGCCACCGCCGAGATCTTGGGCATCGCCTACGAAGCCGAGCGTGGCCGCGGGCAAAAGAAGGTCCGGAACGAACTCTCTACCCTCTTTCACTCGGGCCTTGTGGAGCGGACGTTCTTTCCTACAGGCCCGGCCGGCCACGGCTCGGAACAGTACGTCTACACGCTGACCACGCACGGTGCTCGCGCCCTCCTCGACCCTGAGACGTTCACGGAGGTGCGGACTCGGGTCTACAACCGCTCGCGTGAGAAATCGGTGGCCACAATCCCCCACCGGATCGCGATCTCCACTCTGCAGCTCATCCTCGACCATGGAGAGCCCGGGCCCGCTCTCGTGGACTTCACCTCGGATCAGGAGGATCCGAGCGCGCGTATCCGCGTAAGACTCGACGGTCGCTTCATGACGTTTCAGCCAGATGCCACTGCCGTTCTCGAGTGGCCGAATGGCAAACGAAGTGCGTTCTTCTTTGAGATCGAGCGTACGCACAAGAACCGCGCTCGGACAGACCGTCGCTTTCGAGCCTACCAGTCCTACCTCGTCGAGCATCTTCAGGGGATGCGGGAGCGCCTCGATGTCCACGGTGCGGTTGCCGTGTTCGTTGGCGACACGAGCAAGCGCGCTAGCCGGCTTCAACGCATTGCTCGTCAAGCGCTCGGCGACCTCAGTCGACGCCGAAGGCCACTCCTGTACTTCTGGCACATGGAGACGTGGTATCGCAGCAACGTGGTCCAGGACCCGCGCGATCCAGACAGAGTCGCGCGCCGTCAAAGCCTCGCGCACCCTCGCGACGTGCTGGCTGGAAGCTCAGTACTGACCCTCGAAGCGAAGGAGAGACCGCTGTTTATGGCCACCTAACAATTTGTGATATATTAACTTACAAGACTGGCCGCCCAGCCCCGATACGGCGCTGACAACCGCCCGGTGGCTCCGCCAGGTTTCAGGTGAAGGCTCCACTGAGCCTGGCCGGGTAGCGGATGGCCTTTACTCCGCGGCCCGGGCGGCCAGTCGTTCAAAACCACGTTGAGCAGAGATCCCTGGTCGCCTCAGTCAGGTGAGTCATCAACTCGAATGTTGAGAAGCGCGGCCACCTCGCGAAGCGACTCCACTGTGGCGTCCGCTACATCCTCGTCGTCCCGCGGCTTCTGAAAACGCGCGAAGCCTTGCAGTATCCGAATTGTCTTCCATCCGAGCGCCTTCGCTGGCCTGATATCGTTGTCAACACGGTCGCCGATCATCACGGCCTCGCTCACCCGGCAGCCCGCTTTGTGCAACGCTAGGGTGAAGATCTCAGCGCTCGGTTTCTTTACACCAACGTCGCCCGACGTGATGCAAGCTGACATGAACTCCGACCACCCATTCTTGTCGAGCTCTTCGCGCGCAGTGTCAGAATTCGCCACGATCCCGAGGCGGTAGCGTCGATGCATTACTCTCAAGAGTGACGTTGCCCCCGGGTACGGCTTCAGCACACTGCGCCGGTACGTCAGTTCATTCAGACGCGAACGAAGAGCCACGTCGTCCCCGGCTACCTTCGTTAGGACATCAGCCATGAACTTCGGAGCGTATCGAGTTGCCGCGTCGGCAAGCATCCTCTGCACGGATTGCTTGGATGAATCTCTTCTCTGTCCTCTTAGCACATCGCGGACTTGATCGACCCAGTCATCAATCGCGTCGCTGTGATCAACAAGCGTGTTCCCAAGATCGAAGAACACCCATCGAACACCTACGAAAGGATTCGCTGCTGCACTGCTTGGCTCCGATGACACGTTACTGCTCCCGCTTGTTTACGCTACCTCCGGCACGTCCCGATACTCTTCCGGCCGTTCGTCTCGCGGCACGAGTTGCACGCCCAGCGCGAGGTCGCAAATCAACGTATGGAAGAAACGGCCGCGTAGTGCTGCCCGAACTGCTGGCGCCCTCTTCGTGGTCGAAGCGACACCTATCGTGTGCGTTCCATCACTCTCCCGCCACTCGCGCAGCCTCTTCGGGCTCACTGTCAGCCCGATCTTGTCAGCGAGCTCCTCGAGCACGAGATTCCCGCCCCCATCAATCCCATGCCAATTCACCACCCCCACGACACCGGCCTGCTGCAGCGTTTTATTTGCGTCGTGATATGTCGCAAGCTCTAGGGGCTTGTAGATGAGCTCTGGTTCGGCCTCGAGCGCCTTACGACCCTTCGTACTGCTGTAGTACTGGTATGCGCCGACCAAGCGCACGAACGCCGACACTTCCTCATGTGGCTCAGCCTGCCCGGACTCTGGCTCCTTGTACGTGCGCCGGCTGATGACTGAGATCGTGGCGGCGGGTGCTGGTGCTTCGTCGAAGATTGCTCGGATTTCTGGGCGGCTCCGAACGTCGGCCGTCGCACCACCCGCCGGGAGCCCAGGACAGACCACATAGACACGACGACCCGGAGAGTGGCCGAGTCTCGCGTGCAGGACTTGAAGAGCAACGCTCGCATCCGCCGTCTCAATGAGCCGCCAGGGCCCGCCAACGACAAGTGGGCGGAAGATCACGGGCGCGACAGATGGTCGGAAGTACTTCGCGAATTCAAGAACGAGCCTTCCGCCACTCACAGCGACGTGGTCATTCTCCTGCAGTCCCAAGTCCCCGACGAAATCAGCTACCGCCAGCCCCACATACCTACGGATGAAATCCCGGTAGTCCGCACTGGCAACCAAATCGGAGTCCCTAGCTGCGCTCGGTACGATCCTGACCTCTTCGAGACCATGGCTTCTCCAGTGGGCGCGAATGCGTTGAGCCAACTCATGCTGCGGACCCGGACGTAAGGTCACGCTCGTCTCCACCATGCCTTGTCTCTTCGCGCCCTTGAGTAGATCGTGCGCTTTGGTCCGGGAAAGCCCCAGCTGCTTCGCGACCTTCGTGACGGATTCACCCTGAACAACGCATCTAGCGACGAGCTCGACTTGCAGCTCTTGCTCCGATCGTCTGACCCTTCGTCGAATCACATCTCCGTTCCCCTCTTGGACAATCGTCACTCTGACACCAGACGATTGTTCAGAATTTCGAACTCTGTATCGATTGCGAGTTCACAAAACAGAACTTTTTTACTTTGAATCACTTGACCTGCCCGATATCTCAAACGAGAATATTAACATGATGCTTGGATCGCTTCCAAGCAGGTTCTCAACGTGAGCGGCACCGCCTACGGGCCCCGAGAACCCACTGCTGGCAAACTGAAGACCCCGACTGGTGCAAGCAGCCGGGGTGCTGGCGGGTGGCTTCGCCACGCTCGCGCGCGGTGTACCGCACAGAGCGTCGATAGGCCAGGAGCAGTGGCCCATCATGACGAAGCCGCGAATCCCACCAGCCCTTCCGTTGTCCCACAAAGATCCATATCCGTCAATATTTCAACAACTTACGCCAATCTTGTGCCCCGGGCTCGCTCAGTCCGCGTGCGAGCAAAGGCACCTACCGTGATCCCCGAGCCGCCGATCGCCCGGGGTGGCGCCGCTTCCGCCGCAATCGAGCCATCGCCTCACCCACCCCCTAACCCGCAAGTTGGGTTACGCGATCTCGCGGTCATTCAAGGCTGGGCACGCTATCTGGCGCGCGGTGACAGCTGGGTGGAAGAGGTCTGCACCAACGCCGGCCTCTGTCATCGATTCGATCCGCAGAACCGTCCCGATCCGAGCAATCCGCGTGCGCACGAAGCCCTGATGTTTGAAGTTTGGAAGGTCATGGACAACGCACGTCGCACACCTGTGCGTCGACGTTCCAAGACGATCCCACCGGACAATCCGCTCCTTGACCCGAGCCGCTCACTCCGCTGCGCACTCTCCTTCGAAGCGGCTCTTCGATTCATCGATTCTTATCCCAATCCGCTCATCCGGTCGCTGGGTCTAAAGCGCCTCTTGGGACGCCGCGACCTCATCACTGGCACCGAACGTAAAGAGCTCTCTCGCAAGCGTGAACAACTAAGGCGAGACATCGCTGCCGCGATTCACCTCAGTTCGTGTCCCTTCTAGGTTGAGAGCGAGCTGAACGAACACTGTCAGTAACGCTTTCTCGTCGCGCGGTCCCGAACCAGAACATCTACATGGTCGGGGTTGCCAACTCCACGGCGCTCTCCACAACGAAAGGAGTCTGTAATGAAAGACGCGAAGCGTCTTCGTGACGCCGTCGTCAGAAACGACCGTGAGGTCGAGGTCACCCCCGATGGCACGGTGCTCTTTCCGGACGAAGCACCCGCCAGCGATGACAAGCCTGAGCGTGACGCACCGCCGAAGGCGACCAAGCGAAAGGCGACGAAGCTCTCGGACCATGTATTCGGCTAGGACCCACCCAGGAGGCAGAGATGGTGGCCGGGCAGCCTCTGCAGGCTCGGCCGCCACTGAACGCACATGTGGTACGAGGAGAACCGATGGCGCATGCGTCTCGTAGCGGAACAGGAGGTGATGCGAGATCGGTTTCCTGCCTTCCGCCTCGTGCGCGCCTCGAACGGCCAGCTCCGGTGGAGCGGAACTCTCTCACCAGTTCGTGGAGTCACATTCCGTGTGTCTCTTCTCTACCCGAGTACATATCCGTACGCAGCGCCGGTATTCCGCGTTGACGCGCCTTGCCTTAAACGAGGTGCTCCCCACCGGTTCGCAAACGGAAGTCTCTGCGTTCACAAGAATCGTTGGGACCCAGCTACCGGTACTGCGGCGAGCTGCGTACCGCTCCTATCCGCCTGGCTGCTCGCTTACGTAGAGTGGTGCCGAACCGGGGAGGTCTTCTGATGCCAACCGCCTTGATGATCACCGAGATCGTCCTACGGGCGATCAAGGCTGAATGCCTGAGGCACCCAACGGTTGAGACTGGCGGCGTCTTGCTCGGAAACCGTGTCGGCACCGACTATGTTGTTCCAGCAGTGATTCCACCGGGTCCGAGATCCCGCCGCGCACGCACCCTCTTCTCCCCAGACACGGACTTCCAGCAACCGATCCTGGACTTCGCGCACGAGTACTTCAACGGTCTCAACTACAAGGGAGAATGGCACCGACATCCTGGCCAGAACGACTATCCGAGCGCAAAAGACCTCAGTACGGCACGGGAGATCCTCTCCAGCCCCGAGTGGGACATCTCGGAGGCCGTCTTCCCCATCGCAATCGTGGACGACGGTGAGGTTCGGATCCGTGCGTACGAGATCACCCGGGACGATCCCCACTTCAGAGAGATCCCGCTATCTGTTCTGCCGGCCAGTGATCCCCGACTCACGGCAGCCCTCGGTCTCCAGCCTTCCGAGGCCACCGGTACCCTCTTGACCACTGCGCAGCTCGTGCGCGATGCCAGCGTGAGAGCGACGGCGACCGACGTCTACGGACTCGCGCGACGGGACGAGCACCTTCTTCAGCTTCTCTCCCTCCACTCGGACTACTCGGGGTCCCTCCAAGCAGTCGGTCGCCTTGCCACTGGCAAGAGCACCGACGACGTCGGCATACCGCTGGTCGCGGGAGACTCGCACACATCGTTCCTGGCTCCCGACACGCTCCCCACCCCAACCAACATCGAGGTCATCGATACCGGCGCTGAAATGGCGGCCCGCCGCATCGGTCTCGTGGAGGAGCACCAGGTCGCCTCCAAGCGTGTCGCCGTGTTCGGGGTTGGAAGTCTCGGCTCCGGCCTAGCACTACTCCTGGCGCAGGCAGGCGTTGGCCACTTCGACGTCTACGACTGCGGTCGTCTCGATGCCGCAAATCTGAGTCGTCACGCGTGTGATCTGTTCGATCTAGGCAGATCGAAAGCGCTCGCCGTTTCCGAACTCCTCAGACGCCGTACGGCCCAGGCTCAGGGACACGATGTCGATCTCAGCACCATCGATGACCTCGAGTCTCTCGTCGACCCATCCGACCTCTTGATCGCAACGACCGACTCGCCCGAGGTTCAGTTCCGACTCAACGAGGCATCCGTGAAGACCGGCACCCCGGGGATCTTCGTCGGCGCGTATGAACAAGCAACCGCCGGGGAGGTCATCGTCGTTCGGCCCGGCGGACCATGCTTCTTCTGCTCAGTCGGTTTCCGCGCCGATATCGGCCCCGATCTTACGCCGAAGGAGAGGCGGCAAGCCTATGCCGACGCTAACAGCCGCCAGCTGAATGCGGAGCCCGGTCTAGGCACCGACATCAGCTATCTCTCTTCCGTGGCTGCGTCGTTCGCACTCGCAATCCTCGACCCGACCGGTAGACGCGACGTCCTGACGGAACCCAACCGCCAATTCACATTGGTTCATGGCGGAAGTCGCCCCTCCGGTCAGCACGCTGATCTGTTTGATAAGCCGTTTGACTTGGTTTCCGCCCGCGTTGTTCGAAAGACACCTTGTGAGATCTGCGGCTTCCAATCCGAGGGGAAGTAGGAGCCCAATGGCCGCATCCGACTGGCTTGCCGATGACGAGGGGAACCTCACGCCCGAGGCGGCGCGAGCTGTCGAGCGACTGGGCGCCCGTGCGATTGATCAGCCGCCGCCGGTGGCCCAGGGTTGGCGTCCGTCTCCCCGGACGATTCTTCTCACTCTTGTCGGGTTCACGGCTTTGAATCTGTTGATCGCGCTCGTTCCGAACGAGCGCGAACGCGAGACCCATAGCATCTTACCGGTCACTACCCCAGAGCCGCCCGCGCGGCCGACTACGTCACGTGCGTCTTCCCGACCGGAGCCAGGGCTGGCGGCCTCCGAATCGCACCGTCGCACTCCCCCCTCCCCTGCTCTCCCTCAACGATCACGAAGCGCCCTCACTTCGGCAGAACGACCAACCACTCACGCATCGACAGCACAAAACGGTGTCGTGACTGCGTCCATGCCCGGGCGGGCGGGTGAGATCTTCGGAAGTCTTGTCCGGCTGCGCACACGACCCAGTCTGCGCGCGCGGATCCAGCAGACGCTTGCTCCCCGGACCACAGTCCGAGTCCTGGATCAACAAGATGGGTGGTGCAAGCTGCAGCTCCCTGGAGGGCGAACTGGCTGGACCTTCGGAGCGTATGTGCGTGGGCCGGGCCACTTCGGTCTCGGGCCTGCAGTCCTCACAAAGACGCTCGTCGCGAGCACGACTCGGCTGACATCAGGAACCAAGGTGCTCGTAGAGCGCCGAGCCGGTCCGGGCAAGGTCCAACTGCGGCTACCGGACGGGACACGGCTAATCGCACCGGACAACAGTCTTCGCCTCGTGGACGGCGACGGGAACGGATATGGGCACCAATAGGACCGCCATCGGCCTACTCATCCTCGCCATGACCGCGCTGGCGCCGTGCGCATTGGTTCGTGAGCCCTCCCCGCAACCGCAGCTAGTGACGACCGCTACACGCTCCTACACGACTCCGTGGGTTGGGCTACCTGTCAGTCTTCCACCACTGACGCCGCCGATACCGAATGCGACTGTTCCAACGGACCCGCAAGCGCTGCCAGGCGCGTTGCGCGAGTACCGTGGGGGTGTTCATGAGGGCGTTGACTTCCGTTGCGCTCCAGGCACACCCGTTCGCGCTGCGCTCGCTGGGTGGGTGCTGAGCGTCGAGGACCGACAAGACCTACCCCTTGAGATTCGGCGCGAGCTCCTCGAGCAGTGCTCGGCGCTGGGTCGAACGCCACAGCTGGTCCTCGACATACTCCACGGAAGGCGACTCGTGCTCTACCACGGCATGTTCGATGGAAACCTCCTCACGACCAGCTACTCCCACGCGGCGGAGATCCGCACCGATCTCGTCCCGGGTGCCTGGGTCGAACCCGGCGAGATCATTGCGTGGACCGGGGCATCAGGCACGAGTCACGCCTACAAGGCCGACCATTGGTCCGAACTACACTTCGAACTCCGCATCAACGGTCTACCGGTAGGCCTCGGTCTGTCCAGCAACGAAGCCGGCGCGCTATATCGATCCGCGCTCACAGATGAGGTGGTCGGGCAATGATTGGGTTGTCTTCTGGACCTACGAATTCCAGCGCAAGAGCCCGCCGCAACGCAACCACCGGCGGTCACGATGTCTGATCTGATCCCTCCCTTCATCGTCCTGTCGGCGATTCTCGTGATGGCGCTCCGACTGGGAAACCAACACCTCTCAATCCCAAGCCGTGCGTGGAGAAGGCCCGCCATCGCCCTGACCCGTCTTCTCGCGGCCGGCCTCGGCCGCATCTTCTCTCGGCCACGCAGGTACTAGTGAGGAGGGGGCTCCGGACATGGCTTACGTAGTACCTCCTCGCAGCCGCGTCATCGATAGCTGGAGTACGACTGTCCGCTTCGCAGGTGATCGCGCGGATCAATTCACATCCGACCTGTACGGTGATCTTGAAGACGCCGGCGTTCGCTACTTTCGACTCCAAGTGCGCCTGACCCGCGCCGGCGGGCTTCTGAGTGCCGTGCGGCGCGAGCACATGGTTGTGACGCTCCCGGAGTTTCCGAGGCTCTACCAGCTGGTTTCGGTCCGCCCGATCGGGCGGCACCTCAACGTGTACCGGATCACCGCAGATAAGACGAGTCGAACCGATGACCTCCTGGCGCGTCTCGCCGGAACGCTTCGCCGCAGCCGTCCGTTGACGCCTTACGAGTTTCTTCGCGAGCAGGATGTCCGAGCGTGGGTCTCGGTCGTCCATGGCACGATCGTCGCGCGACTCGCGCCCCTCCTCGAGGAACTGGGCGAGGACGCCACGTATCTCACCCGCGTCCGGGCTGTGCGGTTTGAACCGGTCGACGTGCGAGCAGAGTGAGCCAACGATGATGAGGGACCAATGGCAGATGGCATGAGCTGGGTCATACTGCTGGCCCTCGCCCCCCTACTTTGGAGAGTCACTGACTGGTTGCGTGAGCGGCGCTACCTCGTACACCGAGGCCGGCATCTGCAACTCAGTCGCCATCGGCGCCGTTTCGAGTCCGTAACCCAGGAGATCACGAACCATCTGGGCTACCTTATCCCCTCAGTGATGAGCAGGAACGAACTCGAGGCTCTCGTTCGGGCAGGCATGAGCCCCGAGGCACTCCGCGAAGAGCTGGCGCAGCGATGTGGCGAGGCGAATGGAGTAATCCTCGGTGACACGCCAATCGGTCCAACCTCCCTCCCTGTCCATCTTCCGGAAGAGTTTCGGAAACGACATCTCTACTGCATCGGGAAGTCCGGATACGGCAAAACGACGACGCTGCAGCGTCTCATCGTCCAGGATCTGCATGCAGGGGCCGGGCTCGGCGTCGTTGCTCCCGAGTACGAGATGGTCGACCAGGAGATTCTCCCCTTCATACCGGAGGACCGGTACGACGACGTGATCGTCGTGAATCCAGCGGACCCCCACTGCCCACCGCTCAACCCGCTCCACCTCCACCCTGGCGAAGACCCGGATCGTGCGATCGACGAGACGTACGTTGTCCTCCAACGCGCATTCGGAGACGAGTCCTCCGCTGCGGCACCTCGAATGCAGACATTGCTTCGGAACGCGCTGTACGCCCTCATGCCTATACCAGGAACGACGCTCTGCGACATTCCACGCCTGCTGGATAGAGCAGATGGTTCCTTCCGCGAATGGGTCAGCGAGCGATGCAACGATGAGCAGGCTCGCCATTTCTGGCGATCCTCCTATTCTCGGTTCCCCCGCGATTCTCATCTATCCCTGATGAACCGTCTGACTCCCCTCCTCCGGCCTGCCGTGGTCAGACGTGTACTTTGCCGGCCGGAGGGATCGCTCAACATGCGATCCGCCATGGACCAGGGCAAAGTGGTCCTCTTCTCGTTGAGTGACGGCATCCTTGGCCAGACGAATGCTGAGATTCTCGGACAGCTAGTCGTTGCTCGCATCCAACTGGCCGCCATGTCCCGCGCGGACCAACCCAAGGAGGATCGCCGCCCGTTCACGCTCTACTGCGACGAGTTCCAGGCGTGGCTCGGCGTCACGGGCACGAGCTACGAACGCATCCTCTCGCGTGCCCGCAAGTACAACCTGCGACTCGTCCTTGCCCACCAGCAAACAGGTCAGATTGGCCAATCCATGTTGCGAGAGATACTGGGAAACGTGTCGACGACCCTGCTGTTCTACCTGTCGGCTTCTGACGCTAGGCGCCTCGGCAAGGAGATGGTCGGCGAGGTCGACGGCAGGTCCGAAACGTTGGATCCACAGGAGCTCCTCTCGCTCCGCATCGGAGAAGCATGGTGCAAGATCGGCCGGACGGTGCTGTACGTGCGGACGCGCCCTCCCCTGGAAGGAGGCTCCCCAGCCAGCCGGCAGGAGGTCCTGCGCCGCTCACGCCAGCTCTACGGCGGCATGCCGAGCGCCCGAGCGGTCGGACCGGACCGCACTTCATCCGACGACACAGCGTGGCTCAGTGACGTGAAAACCGGCACGGTGCTCTGATGCATAGGCTTACCGATCGCGATCATGAGGTGCTTCTCGCACTCTGGCGATTCCAGTACCTCTCCGTCGCGCAGATTCAGCGGCTTCTCTTCCCGTCGACTCAGACCGTCAACCGGCGACTCCGGATCCTCTCAAGCGAAGATTACGTGGAGATCTTCTCTGTGCCTGGTCTACCGGACCGGCTCGTGCGGCTCCGCTCCGCAGGTGCGGCGGTCGTCGCCGGAAGCCTCGAGCTTCCACTCGCCGCGACCGGGTGGACAAGAGACCGGGGGCGCCCCAAGGACCACTGGTTCGCCCGCCACTTTCTCCGGATCAGCGACTTCCGCATCGCCCTTCTGCAGGCATGCCGCTGCGCCCCGGTTCGGCTGCTAGGGTTCATCCCCGAGTACGTCGGCCGAAAGCCGCGCAGCGGAGCCTACCGCAAGTACATACAGGACGTTGTTGCCGACATCGCTCAGCCGGGGAGCAAGATCTCACACACTCCGGATGGGGTGTTCGCGCTGTCGCGTGCCGAGCGAGCGGGGCTGTTCTTCCTCGAGGTCGATCGTGGAACCGAGGTGATCTCGCATCCGGCGCGGGGCGTTGGAAAGCTGGTCAGGTTCTACCTGAACGCCATCGCCTCGAGAGCCTTCGAACGCTATCAAGAGGATTTCGGAGTGACCTTCGAAGGCTTCCGGATCCTGATCGTCACAAGCACGTTGGCTCGGCTCCGCAACATCCAGGATGCTGCCGCGGCGATCTCCTTCGAGCCTTCGAATGCCAAATCGTTGATCTGGATCACAACCGTTGAGGCCACAGAGTGCGCCAACGTGCTGACGGACACGATCTGGCGAACCCTGGACCCCGAAGATCGGGGGGGCTATGCGATCGTTGCCTGATCAGCGTGTAATCGAGGTGTATTCGCAGGAGCTCGGAACTGCATCTCGGCTGTATTGGCGAGAGTACACCGGCGGTCCCGTAACTGCTGATGGTGACATGGATTCAGTCTCCTATTCGCGTCCAACTATCGCGTGTTCCGTACTCTCGTTCGTCAGATCTCGTTGTGACCCACCTGGGGCGCTAGCTCCTGCCGGCCTACGTCAGTGTGGTCGAGCGAGCCCGAACTTGCCCTCTCGACAAGGGAGCTGACACCATGGCCATTGAGCTGGATCGGACAAGGATGCTTCTGACGTCTCGCGAGGCCGCCCGGGCCCTGGCGATCTCACCGCGGAAGCTGTGGGAGCTGACGAAGTGCGGTGCCATCCCCTGCATCCGAATAGGGCGCACCGTTCGATACGATCCTCACGACCTGCGTGACTACATCGCGCGGCAGAAGACGAAACGGAGCGCGTGAACATGGCCACGATCTTCAAGCGCGAAGGGCGGAGCCCCTACTATATCGTCCAGTGGTTCGACCACAGCGGGCGGCGCCGGCAGAAGTCGAGTCGAACCACCGATAGGCGGGCTGCTCAGCGGCTGGCCGACAAGCTCGAAAGCGAAGCCATGCTTCGCCGCGAAGGCGTCATCGACGTCCAGGCGGAGCGACTCGCGCAACAAGATCGGACCCCGATCCTCGATCACGTCGACACATATCTGAACGAGTGCTCGAACCGCCAGGACAACCCGCGTTTCATCGACGACAAGCGCCGCCATCTGACGCAGGCGATCGACGACGTCGGTGCGTCGCGGCTGTCCGACCTGACCACGGATCGTGTTCGAGCCTCTCTCGCCCGCTACCACAAGACGAAGGTCTCGGCTCGCAGCGTCAACATTCGGAGGAACACGCTCGTCGCGTTCCTCAACTGGTGCGTCAAGACCGAGCGAGCAACGAAGAACCCGTTGTCCGCCATCCCGCAGCTGCGCGAGAAGGCCGACCGGCGCCGGCAACGCCGATCCCTCACTGCCGACGAGGTCAAGCGCCTGCTCGCGGTCGCCGAGGAACGAGGCCGCAAGGCCTGGTACCTGGCAGCGCTCCTCGCGGGCATGCGCCGCGGGGACCTGATCCAGTTGTGCTGGGGTGATCTCGACTTTGAAGCCGGCACGATCACAATTCGGAACGGCAAGAGCCAACGGCTCGGGAAACCCGAAGACGTCATCCCGCTACCACCGGCGCTTGCTCAGGAGTTCCTGCGGATCCGCCCCGATCGTGCCGCAGCCACCGACCGCGTCTTCCCGACCGCGGTAACCCACAACACGCGGCGAAAGGACTTCACCCGGGCCGAGATCCCGCTCGAGGACGAGAACGGCCGTGTCGTCGATCTACACGCCCTCAGGACGACGCTCGGAACCTGGTTGGCCATTGAGGGCGTCCCGGCGCAGCACGCGCAGCGAATCCTCCGGCACGAGAACCTGAAGACGACGATGCA
>CBDCYW010000026.1:0-12327 GCA_965224245.1 Candidatus Eiseniibacteriota bacterium
CTTGATGTCCATCCAGCGCTCCATCTCGGGGGTGTTGAGTGCTGGGGACATGGACGCTCTGAACCCGAAGTAAGTCCAGAGTGAACAGAGATTGTCGATCCGAGTCATGCAATCGACCTATAATCCTCGATGATGTGCTTCGACACGGCAACTGAGTCTGGAGACCGCGCCAGCGGAGCCCGGGTCCCCTACCGGGATAAGGGGACACGTTCTCGGAATCGCGGGACAGGGAGCGTACGATGGGACACACGCTTCTTGGAAAGCTACCTCGCACGAGAGCATGGCTGAGTATCATCGGGGCGATCGCCGGGGTTCCCCCGTCGAAGGAGATCGCAGCCGCTACACTTGACGCGACGATCAAAGACTCTTGAGCTGGCGAAGTCAGATGCTGGCTTTCAGTCCATGTTGTGGCTTCTCATACAGCTACCCATCGCGGCACGAAGCGGACGATTCCAGGAGGCGGCCGGCGACCTGGGGATCTCCGTCCCGAAGTCTCCCTTACTCCCCGACCTCCTCGCTGCAGTGATGTCGCACGTCGAGGATGCTCGCTTCCGTGGGGGACAACCGTCACTGACCTCGGGGAACTCGCACAGCGATCCGGGGTGCGGACGCTCGTGGAGGCGGTTCGAACCTCTGGACCGGACCTATTCCCATCTTCTCCCGGGGCAGCCGTCTCCGCACTCGCGGAGCAGGCGACGCCCCCGGCACTTCGGCGCCCTCATGCGGGAGTTTCTGGCCGACTTCACGGCGCGATTCATAACCTACCACCTGGATCGGCGGCTTCAGGGCCACGTCGGTCCCGCACGTCGTTTCGCCAACTTGGGAGCGCGCCGCCAGTTCCAGCATGAGTTCCATCGGCACTGCAATGAGGCTGCTGCAATCACGCAAACGTTTGCGGAGGAGTGGTACGGCAAGCAGCTCCGCCTCGGATCGGTCAGTCCCCGAGGTGCTGGTGCCTTCGGGTTCGTCGCGCTGAAGAAGCTCCAAGGAGAGATAGTCCGGGGGGCGCGCAGTCATGAGTAGAGCTCCGAACGCACAAGCTGTGGTGTGGCCACCCAAACGGACGAGGTCGACGAAGGGGGTTGGATCTCGCGACGCACGGCCCCGAACAGAATGTTGTTCTGCAGTTCAAGAACATCACTGAGAAACTCGCCGCGAATGCCGATGCTCGACTACTGGACCTACTTGAGATCGCCGCGTACGTCTAAGCCGCCGATTCGGCGGGTGCCTCGCGGGGGGGACACTCAGCGGGGGGGCGGATCGAACTGGCGACGAGATTTGGCATTCACAATTCCCGTGCGAGATCACACGTTCTGGAGTTCGGATGACATCGCAACCGCACTGCAAGACCTGCAGCGGTTCCTGAGCGAGGATCGAGTTCAGTTCGATTTCGTCCCCGCGCAGCAGCTGCCAGCTATGGAAACGTACTTCAATTTCCCGGGCCAGCCACCGGCCGGTGTCGGTGTCGAGCGTGTTCTACTATTCTCGGGAGGGCTGGACTCGCTCGCGGGGGCAATCGAGAGCTGCCAATCCTGTGCGAGCGGCGTCGCGCTCGTGAGCCATCGCGCAGCCTCAAAAGTCTACTCGCGTCAGGCAGGGCTGGCGGCTGAGCTGAAGGAACGATTCGCTCAGGACGTCCGACACATTCCCCGTCTGGGCGCACCTGACCGCGGGGGGCGGAGGCGAGAGAACGCAGCGAACCCGCACGTTTCCTCTTCACCGCACTCGGGTTTGTCGTCGCTAAGCTCTTTTGGTTGCTCAGAGCTGTACATCCACGAGAATGGGGTGACGAGTCTGAACCCGCCAATGGACGAGGATGTCGTTGGAACACGGGCGACTTCGATCCACCCATCCGCGCTCGCTGATGCTTCTCCAGGCAGTGTTTTCCAATGTTGCGGGTCAGGAGTTCAAGGTTCTCAATCCGTTTATCTGGCGCACGAAAGGCGACGTGATCCAGTCAATCCGAGACGCGGGCTTCGCCAATCTCATAGCAACATCCGTGAGCTGCTCGAACACGTTCGAGGCCAAGGTGGAACAACCTCACTGTGGTACGTGGCTCTCAGTGTGTCGATCGGCGGATTGCGGCCTTGGCAGTTGGGTGCGGAAATGATGAAGATCCCGCATCAGGCTATCGCAAGGACATGTGGCTCGACGTAGTTGAGGGCAACAAGAGGCGAATGATCCTGGACTTCATCGATCGGGCACATCGGCTCGGTGAGGAGGCCGACGGTGGGCTTGTCGCGGACCCCTCTGTCCTCCAAGCGCATGAGCCACTGAAGTCGCTGGGGTGCTCCCGAGTCCACGAGAGAACGGCCAACCTCTTCCAGAGACACGGAGAGGAGGTCGGCAAGGCAGTTGAGATCGTCGTTGCCGACGCTGTCCCGACGCTCACCAGTGGAGAAAGTACCCGTCGGTACAGTCCTTGGCGTGCTGCTGCTGACACGCACGGTTGTTGGGAGTGACATCATCAGCGATGAGCCAGACGTCGCGCTTGTCCTGGAGCCCGTGACGGACGCCACGCGGTGCTTTGCGTCCGTGGGAGTGGTCCGAGGATCCGCGGAATTCCATGATGTGCAGTTCGATGTGGGAAGCGCACAGCTCAGCATACTTCTACCCTTGTTCAGGACGACGACGACGCTATCTGAGAAATGTTGGGCGGCAGTACAGGTCAGTCAAGTTGCATCGGAACTCGAGGATTGGAGTAGCAGAGGGTGGGTGCAGCTCGGCGGCGCAGACGCTCAAAACCCCGAGTATCGAGTGAGTCGGTATTGGAACACGCTCCACGAGCAGCTCAAGAAGAAGGCAGCGGACATCGAGAGACTGCCTGTACGAACAGGGCCACAGTAGGGATCGATGGCTATGCATCAAACTCCCCCCGGAGAGGATCCAGTGCCCGTCAAAGACGGCGGAGTTCTTCGTTGGCCTTATCGTGAGAGGGCGCTGATGCCTATTAAACGTTTCATAACCCTTGGCGATCATAGGTGCCTCGACAGCAACACGATACAACCTCTCGAACATCTTTTCATACCCTTCTATGAACCCGCCGGTTTCCCCAACACTAGCGACCGTCCAATCGGACAACCGGTCGCGATCGGATCGACATTCCTTCAGCTTTGGAGGTGGGCACGATGCGACATGCATCGATCCCAGGGGGGCGGCGTATGCCCCCGTCATGTGGCCGATCGACGTGTGTTGTGGCAGACCCAGCAGCCAGAACGCGCGATTGGGTGTGTCGAGAGGTTCGGCGCGGGAACCTATGATGCCTTGCTGGGCTCGCTGCGGATCGGGGAGACATACGAGTGCTGGTTGCGATATCAGCACTCACGTGCAGCAGACACCGCATCGGGACCCCAGCGTGGATGAGATCTATGCAGCGATCATCCGCGCGTCACAGTCTGCGGGCGATGATCGATGGCGCGTGCTGTCGTTGTACGTTGGGATCGGACTTCTTGAGTCGTTGTTCCGGAAGAAGCGACCATTGGGACGATGATCCCGATGACCTGTGGCAGGAAATGATCCTGCAGTACTACGCGGTCATTGATCGTTTCAATCTGTCTCGGTGCCGACACCGCCTTGCGCTGCGAATCTACCTCGACGTGATCCATCGGGCACATCGCCGATACCTGCGGGTATGGGGGAAGGTCGACCCAGGAGGTCCTGGTCGATCCCTCCCAGTTTGAGGCGGGGCTCGGCGCTGCGGAGGACCCCGCCTTCCTTCGCTTCAAGCTGAGTCGGAACCGGCAGCACGCCATGGGCGAGCTTCTGGATCTTCACCGCTTTAATGTGATCGGTCGGGCCGAGTTCTTCATCTTGCTCGGGACCCGCGTGGATCGGATGTCGCTCAGGGATTTCTGCCGGGGAACCCCCATGACGTACGAGGCAGTCAAGAAGCGGCGTCAACGGGCTGAAGCGCGGGTCGCGGCCTTCCTGCGTCGTACGGCAAGCGGGTCATAGAGCATTAGGTTGGGCCGACGTCGGAAGAATCGGCGACAGAAGCTGTCCCCGAATCTCCCGACGCGGTCCCCTATTGATCTATAGGAAGCTCTAACTGAAAAGGAGGTCCGACATGCAGGGTGAGAAAGGGCTGGCGTTGATCGACGGTCTGCTCAAGGAGACAGCGCTGTTAGTCGGCGGCCTGGCGGCGGCGGACTGCGCGAATACCGTCTTCGTCGAGGGGCTGATGGAGGGGCTGGAGATAATTCGGCATCGGGCGATACGGCGCCTGGGGGAGAACGATCTGGACGGACGGAAGGCAGATCTGAGCCGGAGCGGGGCCGAGCCTCATCCTGCCATCGAGGAGTTTCTCATGTCGCTGGAGAGAGCATGAGAGCCGCGTCGGCCAGGCTAATCGACCAGATATCTGCCGGGCCCAGTCCCGCACCCAGGCGCGTGACGGTGTACGGCACACAGGGCGTCGGCAAGTCGACGTTTGCAGCCGGCTCTCGGAAGCCCGTGTTCCTGCAGACGGAGGACGGGCTGGGCGAGATTGACTGCCACAAGTTTCCCCTGGCGTCGTCATTCGAGGAGGCGATGCGGGCGGTGCGGGAGCTGTACATGGAGGATCACTCCTTCGAGACGATTGTCGTCGACTCCCTCGACTGGCTGGAGCGGTTAATCTGGGCGAATGTGTGCGTCGAGCGGAGTGTGAAAAGCATCGAAGACATCGGGTACGCCAAGGGCTACGTCTTCGCGCTCGCGCAATGGCGAAGCTTCCTGGACGGCCTCACCGCACTCCGCGGCGATCGAGGGATGACGATCGTCCTGATCGCGCACGCCCGGATCGAGCGCTTCGAGAACCCCGAGACCGACACCTACGACCGCTACGTGCCCCGGCTCCATCGGCTGGCCTCCCAGCTGATCCAGGAGTGGTGCGACGAGGTGTTCTTCGCCACCTACAAGATCTTCACGAAGCAGACGGACGAGGGCTTCAACCGGAAGCGGACCCACGGCATCGGCACCGGCGAGCGGATCCTCCGCACGACCGAGCGCCCGGCGCACGTGGCGAAGAACCGGCTGAACCTTCCCGAGGAGTTGCCGCTGGAGTGGTCGGCCTATGCCCGGTACCTGACCGAGCCGACCGCGACAGGGCAGGTGGACGTCCCGAAACAAGGAGCGCACTGACCATGGCGGATCTGAACGGTTTCAACGCGAACGAGGTCGAGCCCACGTCGGACTTCGAACCTCTGCCGGCCGGCAAGTACGTGACCGCTATCACGGACTCGGAGATGAAGGCCACGAAGGCAGGAACCGGCCACTACCTGGAGCTCACGTTCCAGGTGCTCGAAGGTCCCTGCAAGAACCGGCTCCTCTGGTCCCGACTCAATCTGGACAATCCGAATGCCCAGGCGGTGCAGATCGCCCACGGGGAGCTGTCCGCGATCTGCCGGGCGGTGGGCGTGATGCAACCGAAGGACTCGTCCGAGCTACACGACCGTCCTCTCGTGGTGACCGTCAAGTGCAAGCGACGCGACGACACCGGCGACATCATGAACGAGGTCAAGGGGTACGCGCGACGCGACGTCGCGGTGAACGCTGGCGCGGGTGCAATGAGCGACGAGGCGCCCTGGAAGCGGCCGTGATCGAGCTTCGTGCGTATCAGGAAGACGCGGTCGAGGCGATCTACGACCACCTCCGGCATCGCGATGACAATCCGTGTGTGGTGATCCCGACGGGCGCGGGAAAAACTCCGGTGATGGCCACCGTGTGCCGGGATGCCGTGGGGCGCTGGAAGGGTCGTGTGCTGATCCTCGCCCACGTGCGAGAGCTGCTCGAGCAAGCGGTGGAGAAGCTCCGGCTCGTGGCGCCGGAGATGCGGGCGAAGATCGGCGTCTACTCCGCGGGCCTACGAAGGCGCGATACGGGCGAGCCGATCATCGTCGCCGGCATCCAGTCGGTGTATCGGCGCGCCTGCGAGCTCGACGCGTTCGATCTCGTCATCATCGACGAGGCGCACATGATCCCGGCCGAGGGAGATGGCCGATACCGCACCTTCCTGGCCGAGGCGCGGGCGGTCAATCCGAACCTGCGTGTGGTCGGGCTCACAGCCACGCCGTTCCGCCTGAAGAGCGGCATGATCTGTGGCCCCGAGCACGTGCTCAACCACATCTGCTACGACGTCGGGGTCAAGGAGCTGATCGAGCGCGGGTATCTCTCACCCCTCGTTACCCGTGCCGGGTGTGAGGTGATCGATACGTCCGCTCTCCGGGTCCGGGCCGGTGAGTTCGTAGCCGGTGAGACCGAGCGCCTGATGGACACCGACGAGCGCGTCATCTCGGCCTGCCAGGAGATCGTGACCGAGACGCGCCTCCGGCGCTCGGTCCTCGTATTCGCCAGCGGTGTGGCACATGCTGATCACGTCGCGGAGGTGTTGAGGCGGACCTCCGGCGAGGACGTCGGCGTCGTGGTAGGCGAGACCCCCGGCGAGGAGCGAGGTCGCCTCCTCACCGCATTCAAGGCGGGCACGCTGAGATACCTGGTCAACGTCAACGTGCTGACCACCGGGTTCGACGCGCCCAACATCGATTGCGTGGCGATCGTCCGACCGACCCTCTCACCGGGACTCTACTACCAGATGGTGGGGCGGGGCTTCCGGCTTCATGCGGGCAAGGAGAACTGCCTCGTCCTGGACTTCGGTGGCAACGTGGCGCGCCACGGACCGGTGGACGCGATCCGTATCGAGGAGAAGACCCGTCGCGCGGGCCACGAGGCACCGCTGAAACAGTGTCCGGAGTGTGAGCGGGAGGTCGCGGCGGGATGCGGGACTTGTCCGAACTGCGGTCACGCGTTTCCGCCGCCGAGCCGTCGCGAGCACGATGCGACCGCGACGTCCGAGGACATCATCTCCGGCCACGTCACCATCATGCGGCACCTCGTCCAACGCACCTGCTACGCCGAGCACCAGAAGCGGGGAGCGCCCGAGGACGCGCCTCGGACACTGCGGGTGGACTATCAAGTCGGGCTCACGGAGATCCACTCCGAGTGGATCTGCTTTGAGCACGACGGATACGTACGCGCGCGGGCGGAACGGTGGTGGCGCCGCCGATCACATGCCCCGGTCCCGAGCTTTGCGGCCGAGGCCGAGGTGCTCGCGCGCGCCGGGGCGCTCTGCGAGACCACCGCCATCAAGGTGCGCCATACCGCGGGCGAGGCGTTCGACACGATCCTAGGTTACGCACTGGGGCCGAAGCCCACATGGCGGGAGCCCGGCTGGGATCACGACGATGGGACCGATGCCGCGCTCGTGGGGGCGCTCGGCGCGGGTGGCGACCATGACGTGCCATTCTGAAACGGAAATGGAGCCGATGCGAGGGCGGAACCCTGACTTGCTCGAGGCGGCACTGCGCTATGCGGACCTCGGATATGCGGTCTTTCCGTGCTGGCCCGGCGCCAAGGAGCCCATGACCCCGAACGGGTTCAAGGACGCCACGACGGACGCGGCGACGATCCGAGCCTGGTGGACGAGGACGTCCAACGCGAACGTGGCCATGCCCGCGGCGGGGCTACTTGTCGTGGACATCGACGGACCCGACAACTCGTGGCCAGGCGAGCGTGATCTGTCGGGCGCGCCTGTCTCACGTACGCCACGCGGGGGTCGCCACCACATCTTCCGCCAGCCGGCCGGGCGCGGGTGGCGCAACACGACTAGCCGGATCGCGCCGCGGGTCGACACGCGCGCGGACGGCGGGTACATCGTCGTGCCGCCGTCACGGTTCGATGGGAAGCCCTATGAATGGGCGGAGCCCCTCGGTTTGCCACCAGACGGTCTTCCGGAGCCGCCGGCGTGGCTCGTGGCTGAGCTCGATGGGCAGCTGCCGCTGGGGTTCAACGGGACGGGCAATGCCAATGGGACTCCGCTGAGCGACACGCCGTGTAGATCGCCCGCGTGGCCACCCGTCGCGAGCGTTGAGAACGTCATCCCCTCCGGTCAGCGAAACGACACCCTGGCACGGCTCGCGGGCTCGATGCGTCGGGTTGGCATGGGCCCCTACGAGATCACGGCGGCGCTCCTGGAGACGAACGCACGGCGTTGCACGCCCCCGCTGCAGGATGCCGAGGTCCGGAGGATCGCGAAGAGCATCGCGCGGTACGACCCGGACGATGTGACCGTCGCGGTGACCGAGAACCACTGGGCTCGGCACGTGGCTCCGGCGGACGACACCAGTCGGCCGGACGAGATCGCCGACGATCCGGGCTCTCTGCCCGAGGATCTGCTGCGGGTCCCGGGGTTCATTTCCGAGGTGATGGATCACTGCCTGGCCACCGCGCCCTATCCGAACCTCGTGGCGGCCTTCGGCGGTGCGCTGGCGCTCCAGGCGACACTGGCAGGTCGGAAGGTGCGCGACCCCGGTGACAATCGAACGAACCTCTACCTCCTGGCCCTCGCGCACTCGTCCGCGGGGAAGGAGCGGCCCCGGAAGATCAACGCCGAGATCCTGCACACCGTCGGCCTCTCGAGCCGTATCGGTGGACGGTTCGCGTCGGGCGAGGGCATCCAGGACGCGCTCTTCACCGAGCCGTGCATGCTGTTCCAGACCGACGAGATCGACGGGATGCTCCAGTCGATCAACAAGGCTCGCGATGCCCGCCACGAGGGGATCATGGGGACGATGTTGACGCTCTACTCGTCAGCGAATTCGGTGTTCCCGATGCGGCGCAAGGCCGGCGGAGAGTCACCCGGGGCGATCGACCAGCCGTGTCTGGTGCTCTTCGGCACCGCGATCCCCAACCACTACTACGAGGCACTCTCCGAGCGCATGCTCACCAACGGGTTCTTCGCGCGCATGATCATCCTCGAGTGCGGCAAGCGATCACCGGGCCAGGAACCGACCATTCTGCCGATCCCCGATCGCGTCCTGGAGACGGCGAGGTGGTGGGCGGACTTTCGCCCCGACACCGGCAACCTCGAAAGCTGGTACCCGGGGCCGCGGACGGTTCCACAGACCGATGCCGCGAGGGCGATCTTGATCGAGACCCGCAAGGAGGCCGAGGCCGAGTATGCGAGGGCGGAAGCCGCCACGGACGCGGTGGGGACCACGGTGTGGGGGCGCGTCAGCGAGCATGCCCGCAAGCTTGCGTTGCTCCACGCGGTGAGCGCGGACCATGAGCACCCGGAGATCGGCGAGGGGGCCGCGGACTGGGCACGGCGCTTCGTCGTTCATCAGACCAAGCGGATGCTCTTCATGGCGCAGGCCCACGTCGCCGACAGCCCCTTCCACGCCGACTGTTTGAAAGCCATCCAGAAGCTGCGTGATGCCCCCGGCGGAGAACTCTCGCACTCCGTTCTCCTCAAGCGCATGAAGACCGACGCGAAGAGCTTCCTGTCACTGATAGCGACGCTCGAGCAGCGAGGCGACATCGTTGTGCGTACGCAGTCGAGTCTCACCAAGCCTGGGCGCTACTACCGCCTCGCGAGGTCTCTCCCGCGCACCGAGGATGCGGCTTTGCCTGGGGGTGAACGATCGGGTGAAACCGGCGATGAAGGTGAAAGATCATGACCGTGAACAGGGCCATCGGAGGTGAAGAATGGTGAAGGATTGTGAAAGAATCGATGCTCTAAGTGTATATATAACAATATATCTCTCTATCTTTCCCTTCTTTCACCCATACCCCCCTGCACACCGATATCTCCCTCATTCTGCGCGTGTGTGTGAGGGGGGGGGTGAAAGAGAAGAAACATCTCTCGATCCGCAGGTGGACGCGTAGATGACTCGCGCAACCACGAGCCTCTGGGCCGCCCTGCCACCCTACATTGGGGGCAAGAGACGGCTGTGCCCGCTCATCTTCCGCGAGTTGGACCACGTCTTCCCACGCCGCCTCTGGGGCGGTGCCCGGTTCGTCGACGCGTTCGCGGGTGCGTGCTCGGTGGCGCTCTACGCGAAGGCCCAGGGGTTCCTCCACGTCCACGCGATCGACGTCGCCGAGCGATCGGTCATCGTAGGCAGGGCGCTCATCGCGAATGGCCGCGTGCACCTGACCGAGGCCGATCTCCTGCGCATCACCAGCGCCGACGTTCGGAGCCCCGGACCGATCGAGGCGTTGTACGTGCCGTCGGTGTTTCCGAAGAACGTCGCCCAGTGGCTGGACCGCGCGCTCGCGACGGCCGAGGCGACCGCCGACGAGGCCAAGGCGAACCTGATCAAGCTCCTGGCGCTGAAACTCGCCATGGCCGCGCACCCGATGGCGCAGGTCCGGCCTGGTACAGCACACCGCGTCGCGACCGGTGAACTCGAAGCGATCACCGAGAGCTGCGTGAAGGTCTACATCGACGCCAAGCGGCTCACGAGTCCCGACAAGCTCCGCTCGATGATGAACGCCATCAACGGCGGCGTCACCGCCGGCGATGGAACGGCCACGAAGGGCAGCGCCATCGACGTGCTCCCGGGCGTGAAGGCGGAGGTCGCCTATCTCGACCCGCCCTATCCCGGCACGACGGCGTACGAGAAGGAGTTCAAGGTCCTCGACGAGATCCTCGGAGGAGAGTCGATGCCCGTGAGCCCGTTCAGCCAGTCAGTCGACCTCCTCGAGCCGCTCTTCGAGTCCGCCCGCCACATCCCGATCTGGCTCCTCAGCTACGGCAACGCCGAGCTGTCCGGCGCCGACCTCGAGGACCGTGTCGCCGCGTACGATCGCGAGACACGCCTGATCGAAATGGCGTACGCGCACAAAGCCAGCGTCGCCCGTGCCGAGACCCGTGCCCGCAATCGCGAGCTTCTCGTCGTCGCTGTCGACCCCGAGCACCGACTCATCCAGCGTATCCGTGAGAGGGGGACCGTCGATGCCTTCGAGTCCTAGCACCGTGCCCGAGACGCGTGTCGTCCCCATCGTCGATCTCGTCCCGCACCCGATGAACGCGAACCAGATGCCGCCCGATCTGTTCGAGAAACTGAAGGGTCACCCTGCGCCGCAACGGTCGGTACCCCGCCGTGATCGTGCGGCCACACCCGAGCGACGATGGGAAGTACGAGGTCATCGACGGGCACCATCGTGCGCGAGCCCTGGAGAGCCTGGGGCACGAGACGGTGCGCGTGGACGTCTGGCACGTCGATGACACCGAGACGCGGGTGCTTCTCGCGACGTTGAACCGCCTGGAGGGCGACGACATCCCCGTGCGCCGGGCCGAACTGCTTCATTCATTGCTGGGATCGATGTCGAGCGCCGACCTCGCGGGTCTGGTCCCCGAGACGGAGGCCGAGATCAAGGATCTCCACGCGCTCCTCGAGTTCCCCGCCGGTGACATCGCCGCCCAGCTCGCCGACGAGGCCGCCGAGACCGAGAAGACCCTCCCGGTCGTCCTGACCTACGTGGTCCATCCCGAGCACGCGACGCTCATCGCCGATGCCGTCGAGCGGGCCTCGGACGGCATCACCGGACGCGACCGCAAGGCACGAGGCCTTCTGAACCTGGCCCGCCACTACCTGGAAGGAGCCCCCGATGCTGACGCGCCGCCAGAAGCGTGAGGAGGCCCGGCGCCTGTTCCTGACCGGCGAGGCGGACTCCAACGCCGCCATCGCGCGCAAGCTGCGCATGAAGGCACGCACCGTGGCCCGCTATCGCAAGGAAGAGGACTGGGACGAACTCCGCGTGAAGGTCGATCGGCAGGCGGCCGAGAAGCTCGTCGAGTCGCTGGCGGGTGAGCGGACCAGTCTGAACCTGAGACACTTCCGCTACTGGGACGCCATCCTGGCCCAGGTCGGCGAGGCGATGAAGGCCGACGTGGCCCACGGCATCCGAGAGCTGGAACGGCTGACCACATCGTCGAGCGGGTCCAGAAGGGGCAGCGCCTGGCTCGCGGCCTCAGCCTCACCGGGGAGAACGAAGAGACGATCCGCGCCCAGGCGGCGGCCGAGTCGCGCGCGTTGGTCGATGCGTTTATCGATGCCGTGAAAGCACACGTGCCCGATGAGGAAGCGCGCGATCAGATCCGACTCACGGTGCTGGCCAAGCTGCCGCAGCAACCCGAAGAGGCGGACGTCGACGCATGAGTGTCCAGCGGTATCTCACCGGGCGCCTCATGGAGGTCGTCTCCCCGGCGGTACGCACCCGGAGTCAGCCGCTGGCGAACTGGGCGGTGAGGGAGGTGCGTCTTGACGGCAAGCCGTTTGCCTTCGCGGGGCATGCGTACCTGCGGGCGATCTACGACGACGTGAGCCCGCACGTCGTGCTCATCAAGGCCGCCCAGATCGGCGGCACGACGTGGGCCATCCTGCGGAGCATCCATGCCTGCATGCAGGGCTTCACGTGATGTACCTGTTCCCGACCCGAAGCGACGTCATCGAGTTCTCGAAGTCTCGCGTGCGCCCGCTCATCGAGGAGAACGCATTCCTCCAG